>JASGEH010000019.1:0-36503 GCA_047606565.1 Comamonas sp. | reverse complement strand
CTGCACGGCATGGGCGAGCCGCTGTACGAGGAGGTGGTCGGCCCCGTCGCCGGGGGCAAGCTGGCCCGGCCTTGCCGCATCTACGCGCCGGTGGGCACGCACGAGACGCTGCTGGCATACCTGGTGCGCCGCCTGCTGGAGAACGGCGCCAACACCTCTTTCGTCAACCAGATCGCCGACCCGAAAGTGCCGGTCGATACGCTGATCGCCGACCCCGTGGCGGTGGCCGAGCGCATCGTGCCTGTGGGCGCGCCGCACCCGCGCATCGCGCTGCCGGTCGATCTGTACCGCGATGATCAGGGGCAGGGCCGCGCCAACTCGCCAGGGCTGGACCTGAGCAACGAGCAGCGCCTGGCCTCGCTCGCGCCCGCGCTGCTCGGCGGCGTGGCGCAGGCCTGGCGTGCCGTGCCGGCGGGTGTCGACTGGGACGAGGCGCGCGCCCAGCCGGTGCGCAACCCGGCCGACCGGCGCGATGTGGTGGGCCAGGTCATCGAAGCCACCGAGGAGGAGGTCGACCGCGCCATCGCCGCGGCTGCGGCCGAGTGGCCGATCTGGCAATCCACGCCGGTCGAGCAGCGCGCCCAGTGCCTGGAGCGCGCGGCCCAGGCGCTGGAGTCGCAGATGCAGCCGCTGCTGGGGCTGATCGTGCGGGAGGCCGGCAAGACCCTGCCCAACGCGATTGCGGAGGTGCGCGAGGCGATTGACTTCCTGCGCTACTACGCCGCCCAGGCCCGCACCGAATTGATGGCCAGCAGCGCCCGCCCGCTGGGGCCGGTGGTCTGCATCAGCCCGTGGAATTTCCCGCTGGCCATCTTCACCGGCCAGGTGGCCGCCGCACTGGCGGCGGGCAACGTGGTGCTGGCCAAGCCAGCCGAGCAGACGCCGCTGGTCGCCGCCCGCATGGTCGCGCTGCTGCACGAGGCCGGCACGCCGCCCGGCGCCGTGCAACTGCTGCCCGGCCAGGGCGAGACCGTCGGCGCGCGGCTGGTGGCGGACGAGCGCGTGAGCGGCGTCATGTTCACGGGGTCGACCGATGTGGCGCGCCACATCGCGCGCACGCTGGCCGATCGGCTGGACGAGGCCGGCCACACCATCCCGCTGATCGCCGAGACCGGGGGCCAGAACGCGATGGTGGTTGATTCCTCCGCCCTGGCCGAGCAGGTGGTGCTCGACGTGCTGCAGTCGGCCTTCGATTCGGCCGGCCAGCGCTGCTCCGCGCTGCGCCTGCTGTGCGTGCAGGAAGAGGTCGCTGACCGCCTGTTGACCATGCTGCGCGGCGCCATGCGCGAGCTGGTGGTGGGCAACCCCGACCGCCTCGCCACCGACGTGGGGCCGGTGATCGACGAGGCCGCGCGCGAGGGGTTGGAGCGGCACGTCGCCGCCATGCAGGCCAGCGGCTGCGCCGTGGAGCGCCTGCCGCTGCCGCAGGCCAGCGCGGCGGGCAGCTTCGTCGCGCCCACGCTGATCGAGATCGCCGATCCGGCGCAGCTCGCGCACGAGGTCTTCGGCCCCGTGCTGCATGTGCTGCGTTACCGCCGCGAACAACTGCCGGCCCTGCTCGACGGCATCAACGCCACCGGCTACGGCCTGACCTTCGGCCTGCACACCCGGATCGACGAAACCATCGCGCAAGTCCTGGTGCGGGTGCGCGCGGGCAACGTCTACGTCAACCGCAACGTGGTGGGCGCCGTGGTCGGCGTTCAGCCCTTCGGGGGCGAGGGGCTGTCGGGCACCGGGCCCAAGGCCGGCGGTCCGCTGTACCTGCACCGCCTGCTGGCGGGCGGGGCCGAGCCGGCGCTGCGCACGGGCGAGACGCAGGTGCTGCCCGGCCCCACTGGCGAGCGCAATGTCTACAGCCTGGCACCGCGCGGCACCGTGCTGTGCGTGGCGGCCACGCCCGAGGGCGCCCAGGCCCAGTGGGCGGCGCTGCGCCCGCTCGGCAATCGCGCGCTGTGGCAGGACACGCCGGCCGCCCGCGCCTTCGTCGCCGCGCTGCCCGATGTCGACCGCGCCGCCTGCGCTTTCGTGATCGAGGCCGCACGGGATGAGGCGGACTTCGACGCCGTGCTGTTCGAGGGCGACCCCGATGCGCTGCGCGCGCTCAACCAGCGCATGGCCGTGCGCGGCGGGCCGATTCTGCCGGTGCAGGGCCTCGCGTCCGGCGACATCGCCAGCGGGCGCGCCCGCTACGACGGCGCGCGCCTGGTGACCGAGCGCAGCGTCAGCACCAACACGGCCGCCGCCGGCGGCAATGCCTCGCTGATGGCCATCGGATGAACGCCCCGTTTTCCCGGCCGCATCTGCGTGCGGTCTTGTGGGGCAGGGGGCTTGCCGGACGAGGCAGCCGGAAAAACCTCGAAGTGGCATGATCGGACTCCCCGACATCCGCCCGGACCGGCGGCCCTCGAGCCGCGAGTCCCTCCTCCATCGTGGAAGAAAGAAACCCCATGACCGCCTCCTATCCCAATGTCCAGCTCCTGATCGCCAACCAGTGGGTCGATGCCGCCAGCGGCAAGACCCTCGACGTGCGCAACCCGGCCACCGGCCAGGTGATCGGCACGGTGGCGCATGCCGGGATCACCGACCTGGATCGCGCGCTGGCCGCCGCGCAGCAGGGCTTCGAGACCTGGCGCGACCAGTCCGTCTACGAGCGCGCGGCCGTCATGCGCCGCGCCGCCGCCTTGCTGCGCGAGCGCGCCGAGGGCATTGCCCGCCTGCTCACGCAGGAGCAGGGCAAGCCGCTGGCCGAGGCGCGCGCCGAGGTGAACGCGGGTGCGGAGATCATCGAGTGGTTCGCCGACGAGGGCCGGCGCGTCTACGGCCGCATCGTGCCTGGCCGCAACCTGGCGGCGCAGCAACTGGTCATCAAGGAGCCAGTCGGCCCGGTCGCCGCCTTCACGCCGTGGAACTTCCCGATCAACCAGATCGTGCGCAAGCTCGGCAGCGCGCTGGCCACCGGCTGTTCCTTCCTGTGCAAGGCCCCCGAGGAAACGCCCGCCGCCGCCGCCGAGCTGCTGCGCTGCGTCGTCGATGCCGGCGCGCCGGCCGGCGTGGTGGGGCTGGTGTTCGGCAACCCGGCCGAGATTTCGGAATACCTCATCCCGCACCCGGTGATCCGCAAGGTCACCTTCACCGGCTCCACCGCCATCGGCAAGCAACTGGCGGCGCTGGCCGGCCTGCACATGAAGCGCGTGACCATGGAGCTGGGCGGCCACGCCCCGGTCATCGTGGCCGAGGACGCCGACATCGCGCTGGCCGTGAAGACCGCCGGCGTCGCCAAGTTCCGCAACGCCGGGCAGGTCTGCATCTCGCCCACCCGCTTTCTGGTGCACAGCAGCCTGGTGGGCGAGTTCTCCCGCCAGTTCACGCAGTACGCGCAGTCGCTCAAGCTGGGCGATGGCCTGGCCGAGGGCACCACGCTGGGCCCGCTGGCCAACCCGCGCCGGGTGACGGCCATCCAGAAGGTGGTGGCCGACGCGCGCGAGCGCGGCGCCGAGATCTTGACCGGCGGCGAGCGTGTGGGCGAGACCGGCAACTTCTTCGCGCCCACCCTCATCGGCAACCTGCCGCTGGACGCCGACCTGTTCAACAACGAGCCCTTTGGCCCGATCGCGGGCATCCGCGCCTTCGACCGGCTCGACGATGCGATCGCCGAGGCCAATCGCCTGCCTTACGGCCTGGCGGCCTATGCCTTCACGCGCTCCTTCAAGAACGTGCAACTGCTCGCCAGCCGCGTGGAATCCGGCATGCTGTGGATCAACCAGTCCGCCACGACTTCGGCCGAACTGCCCTTCGGCGGCATCAAGGACTCGGGCTACGGCACCGAGGGCGGCCCGGAGGCGCTCGAGGCCTACCTCAACACCAAGACCGTGTCGGTGGTCGGGGTCTGATCCCGGTCGGTCCGCGACCGGGGACCGCGTGGGCCGATGACCCGGCGCACGGGCGCGGGCATGCGGCCCGGTTACCATGGCCGGCTTGCCGCGCGCGCCCGGATCGCGGGCGCGCGCGGCGCTCGCTTCCGAAGGAGTTCCGCATGCCGAAGAGCGCCGCCACCCGTGCCGTTCACTCGTTCCTGCTGGCCGCGTCCTGCGCGTTGGCCGCACCCGCTGCCTGGGCGCACGCCCACCTGCAGCAGTCGATTCCGGCCGCCCATGCCACCGTGGCCGCGGCCGAGCGCATCGAGCTGCGCTTCAGCGGCCCGCTGGTCGCGCGTTTCGCCAAGGTCACCGTGCTGTTCCTGGGCACTGACGGCCAGGCCCAGCCGGTCGAGGTGCCGGATATCGCCGTGGCCTACGCCGACGACCAGCGCGGGGTGATCGCCACGCCGGCCCAGCCGCTGCAGCCTGGGCGCTACCGCGTCGAATGGCGGGTGGTCAGTGCCGACACCCATCCGATGAAGGGCCAGTTCAGCTTCGTCGTCAAATAACGGCCGTGCTCGAAGCCGCCGTCCTGATTGTGGTGTTGTTGCTGATCGTCGGCGCGGCGTTGCTGGCGGCGCTGGTGCATGGCGGCCTGCCTGCGTGGACTGGCTGTGTTGGGTGGCGCGGCACTCGCGACGCTGCCGTGGATCGGCCACGCCGGTGCGGGCTGGTAAATGGCCCCTCGGACCATCGCTTGCGCGATGCCCTGCTTGGGGTGGCCCGGCCATGAAAAAAGGGCTGCATTTCTGCAGCCCTTTTCTGTTTGGTGGTGCCCAAGAGAGGACTCGAACCTCCACGCCTCGCAGCGCTAGTACCTGAAACTAGTGCGTCTACCAATTCCGCCACCTGGGCATCTCAGGAAGCCGCTATTCTAGCGTGTTTTTTGTCTTGATTGAGAAAGTGACCTGTTTTCTATGCGTATCGCCACCTGGAACGTCAATTCCCTCTCCGTGCGTCTGCCGCAGGTTCTGCAATGGCTGCAGGCCGAGCCGGTCGATGTGCTGTGCCTGCAGGAGCTGAAGCTGACCGACGACAAGTTTCCGCTACAGGCGCTGGCCGATGCGGGCTATCAGAGCGTGAGCTTCGGCCAGAAGACCTACAACGGCGTGGCGATTCTGAGCCGCCATCCGATCCGGGACGTGGTGCGCAACATGGCGGCCTTCGAGGATCCGCAGTCGCGCCTGATCGCGGCGACTATCGAGACGCCGCTGGGCGAGGTGCGCGTGCTCAACGGCTATTTCGTCAATGGGCAGGCGCCGGGCAGCGAGAAGTTCGACTACAAGATGAAATGGCTGGAGGCCTTGCGTCTGTGGGTCGCGGCGGAGCTGGCGGCGCACGAGCGGGTGGTGCTGCTGGGGGATTTCAACATCACCGTCGACGACCGCGACACCTACGATCCCGAAGGCCTGCGCGAGACCATCCACCACACGACCGAGGAGCGCCAGCACTTCCAGGCCTTGCTCGACCTGGGGCTGAGCGATGCCTTCCGGGCCTTCGAGCAGCCCGAGAAAAGCTATTCGTGGTGGGATTACCGCGAGTTCGCGTTCCGCCGCAACCGCGGCCTGCGCATCGACCACATTCTGGTGAGCGCCGCGCTCAAGTCGCGCCTGGTCGCCTGTGCCATCGACAAGACGCCCCGGCGCTACGAGCGCCCGAGCGACCACGCGCCGGTGATCGCGACCTTCTCGGCCTGACGCCTGCGGACGCGGCGCGGGGGACGATCAGTCCTCCAGACCCAGCTCCTGGATCTTGCGCGTGATGGTGTTGCGGCCTATGCCCAGCTTCTGCGCGGCTTCGATGCGGCGCCCGCGCGTGTTGAGCAGCGCCACGTGGATCAGGTGTGATTCGAAGCGGCGCGTCAACTGGTCCCAGACGTCGGGCTGACCGGCTTCGAGCAGGGCCTTGGCTTCCTGCTCCAGGCCCAGCTCCCACGATTCGGTGGCGG
Organism: Comamonas sp.; assembly: GCA_047606565.1. GTDB lineage: Bacteria > Pseudomonadota > Gammaproteobacteria > Burkholderiales > Burkholderiaceae_C > Comamonas_F. The sequence continues at coordinate 30,638 of JASGEH010000019.1, read as the reverse complement.
CGCTGGCGCCGCGCGCGGGCAGGGCGCTGGCTTCCGCCGTGAAATGAGCGGGTGAGGCGGCGGGCGTGGCGGCCTCGGTCCCCGGGGCGGTGGGCGTGCCATCGGCGTCGCTGCCGCTGACACTGTCGAGACCAACGGCCACCGGCGCGCCGGGGTCGGGCTGGGTCGGGTAGCCGCTGAGGACCTCGGGCGGCAGGTCCTTGATCTCGATCACCTGGGCGGGGGCCATCACGGTCAGCCAGTGGCAGATGTTCTCCAACTGGCGGACGTTGCCCGGAAACGAGAAGCTGCCGAGCAGGCCCAGGGCGGCTTCCGAGATGCGTTTGGGCTCGACGTCGAGCTGCTTGGCGCTTTGCTGCAGGAAGTGGCGGGTCAGGGCGGCCACGTCTTCCTTGCGTTCGCGCAGCGGCGGCAGGCGCAGGCGGATGACGTTGAGCCGGTGGAACAAGTCTTCGCGGAAACCGCCTTCCTTGACGCGCTGTTCCAGGTTCTGGTGGGTGGCCGCGATGACGCGGACATTGGTCTTGACGGCACTGTGGCCGCCGACGCGGTAGAAGTGGCCGTCCGAGAGCACGCGCAGCAGCCGCGTCTGCAGGTCGAACGGCATGTCGCCGATTTCGTCGAGAAACAGCGTGCCGCCATCGGCCTGTTCGAAGCGGCCGCGCCGCATGGTCTGCGCGCCGGTGAAGGCGCCGCGTTCGTGGCCGAACAGCTCGGACTCGAGCAGGTCCTTGGGGATGGCCGCGGTGTTGATGGCGACGAAGGGGCCGTTGCCGCGCGGCGAGTGCTTGTGCAGCGCGCGCGCGACCAGTTCCTTGCCGGAGCCCGATTCGCCCGTCACCAGGACGGTGACGTTGCTTTGCGAGAGGCGGCCGATGGCGCGGAAGACGTCCTGCATGGCGGGCGCCTGGCCCAGCATCTCGGGCGTGGTGGCCATGCGCTCCTCGGTTACTTCCTCGCGTTGGCTTTCGTCGACGGCGCGGCGGATCAGCTCGACGGCCTTGGGCAGGTCGAAGGGCTTGGGCAGGTATTCGAATGCCCCGCCCTGGAAGGCCGAGACCGCCGAGTCCAGGTCGGAGAAGGCGGTCATGATGATGACGGGCAGGCCGGGGAGCCGGGCCTTGACCTTGTCGAGCAGTTCGAGGCCCGAGCCGCCGGGCATGCGGATGTCGCTGACGAGGACTTGCGGGCCCTGGCTGTCGGCGTCGCCTTCTTCGAGGGCGGCCAGCACTTCGCGCGGATTGGTGAAGCTGCGGGTCGGCAGGTCCTCGCGCAACAGGGCTTTTTCCAGCACAAACCGGATCGACTGGTCGTCATCAACAATCCAGATGGGCTTCATGGGCGGTACTACCTAAGGTTGGGCCGCCGTGCCCCTGCGAAAGACCGGCCTGGAGGGCCGGGTCCGCCGGTTTACGGCAGCGGGATCAGAATCTTGAAATCGGTACGGCCGGGCGCGCTCTCGCATTCGATCATGCCATGGTGCTGCTGGATGAAGGTTTGCGCCAGCGTCAGCCCCAGGCCCGATCCTCCGTCGCGGCCGGAGACCAGCGGGTAGAAGATGCTTTCCTTGATCGAGGGTGGAATACCCGGTCCGTTGTCGATGACATGCAATTCCAATGCCAGCCGGTAGCGCTGCTTGCCGAAGGTGACCTGGCGGGCAATGCGCGAGCGGAAGGTGATGACGGCGTCGCCCTCGGCAATGCGCTCGACCAGGGCCTGCGCCGCGTTGTGGGTGATGTTGAGGATGGCCTGGATGAGCTGCTCGCGGTCGCCCCGGAATTCGGGGATGGAGGCGTCGAAGTCGCGGTCGATCTTGAGCCCGCGCGGGAACTCGGCCTGGATCACGGCGCGGACGCGGTCGAACACCTCGTGGATGTTGACGTCGCTCACCACGTGCGGCTTGCGGTGCGGGGCCAGCAGACGGTCGACCAGGGTCTGCAGGCGGTCGGCTTCGTGGATGATGACCTGGGTGTACTCGATGAGTTCGCGCGATTCGATCTCCATCTGCAGCAGTTGCGCGGCGCCGCGGATGCCGCCCAGCGGGTTCTTGATCTCGTGCGCCAGGTTGCGGATGAGCTCCTTGTTGGCCTTGGCCTGGTCGAGCAGGCGGTCCTCGCGCTCCTGCCGCACCTGCATGTCCTGCGGCAGCATCTCGACCACGAATTCACCGGGCGCGTCGCCCTGCGTGACGATGACGTGGACGGCCATGGGTTCGTGGCTCGGCCGCTGCAGCGTGCCGTCGTAGCGCAGCGCCGAGAAGGCATGCGAGCCGGCGCCCTGCAGGGCCTGCAGGAGCAGGTCCTGCTCACCCAGGAAATCGGGCAGGTGGCGGTCTTCGAGCATGCGGCGCGAAATCCCCATGGCATCTTCGAAGGCCGTGTTGGCGTAGAGGATGGCGCCGTCGGGCTTGACGACGGCCACCAGCGTGGCGAGCCAGTCGAGGGGCTGGAAATAGCGGAGTGGGTCGGTGGGCATGGCAAGGTTCCAGGCGGGAAGGCGAAGGCGGCGCCTCAATCGTGGGCCGGCAGGCGAGCCAGCTCGCGCTCGATGCCCGTGATGTCGCTTTGCGTGCGTTCGATGTTGGCCTTGAGTTCGGCGGTGCGTTCGAGGTAGCGCTGGTAGTTGCGTTCGCTGCCGAGACGGTCGGGCGTGCCCTCTTTGTACTCGGCCTGCAGATCCCGAAGGCGGGCGCGGCTTTTTTCCAGTTCGGCATCGAGAACCTGGCGGGCCTGCTGGTCGCGGCTGCGCTGCAGGCTGTTGTCGATGCGCGATGAGGAGGGGACGCTGTCCTGGCGCGACGTGGGCGGCGTGGGGCCGGTGCGGCCCGTCCAAGACGGGTTGGCAGGCGGCGCGCTCTGGATGATGGAGACGTTGCCGCCTTCGATCGGCTTGCAGCCGCGCGAGGCCGCGGACTTCGCGTCGTTGGTGTATTCGTTGCCGCAGCGAAACACCTGCCCGGCCTGGGCGTGCGCGGGCGGTTGCGGCAGTGCCAGGGCCGCGAGCGCGAGAAGAATCAGTGCTTTCATCTGCGGCAGAAGGGGGTGGCGGGAATCATGGACGGCAGTATGCGGCAGGCACTGGCTTTTTCATCTTGGGGAGGCCCGGCGATGAAAAATTGGCCCCTCGGTTCATCGCTTGCGCGATGCCGCGGTCCCCGGGGGGGACGCTTTTTCATCTTGGGGCGGCCCAGCGATGAAAAAAGGACGCCGAGGCGTCCTTTGCGTGAGGCGGCGTGCCTGCCGGTCAGCGGGGCGCTGCAGGCAGGCCGTGGCTTACAGCGAGTAGTACATGTCGAACTCGATGGGGTGGGTGGCCTGGCGCAGGCGGGTCACTTCCGTCATCTTGAGGTCGATGTAGGCGTCGATGAAGCTGTCGGTGAAGACACCGCCCTTGGTCAGGAAGGCGCGATCGGCGTCCAGGGCTTCCAGGGCCTGGTCCAGGCTGTGGGCCACGGTCGGGATCAGCTTGTCCTCTTCGGGCGGCAGGTGGTAGAGATCCTTGGTGGCGGCTTCGCCCGGATGGATCTTGTTTTCCACGCCATCGAGGCCGGCCATCAGCAGTGCGGCGAAGCACAGGTAGGGGTTGGCCGAGGGATCGGGGAAGCGTGCTTCGATGCGGCGGCCCTTGGGGTTGGCCACGTAGGGGATGCGGATCGAGGCCGAGCGGTTCTTGGCCGAGTAGGCCAGCTTGACTGGGGCTTCGAAGCCGGGGACCAGGCGCTTGTAGCTGTTGGTACCGGGGTTGGTGATGGCGTTCAGGGCACGGGCGTGCTTGATGATGCCGCCGATGTAGAACAGCGCGAACTCCGACAGGCCACCGTAGCCGTCGCCGGCGAACAGGTTCTTGCCGTCCTTCCAGACCGACTGGTGCACGTGCATGCCCGAGCCGTTGTCGCCGACGATGGGCTTGGGCATGAAGGTGGCGGTCTTGCCGTAGGAGTGGGCCACGTTCCAGACCACGTACTTGAGCAGCTGCGTCCAGTCGGCGCGCTCGACGAGCGTGCTGAACTTGGTGCCGATCTCGTTCTGGCCGGCACCGGCGACTTCGTGGTGGAACACTTCGACCGGGATGCCCAGCGATTCGAGGATCAGCACCATCTCGGCGCGCAGGTCCTGCGTGCTGTCGACCGGGGGCACGGGGAAGTAGCCGCCCTTGGTGGTGGGACGGTGGCCCTTGTTGCCTTCTTCGAGCTTGGCACCGGTGTTCCAGGGAGCTTCGTATTCCTCGATCTTGAAGAAGGCACCGGAAGCGTCGGCGTTCCACTGCACGTTGTCGAAGACGAAGAATTCGGGTTCCGGTCCGAAGTAGGCGGTGTCGCCCAGGCCGGAGGACTTCAGGTAGGCTTCGGCGCGCTTGGCGATGGAGCGCGGGTCGCGGTCGTAGGCCTTGCCGTCGCTGGGTTCCAGCACGTCACAGGTCAGGATCAGCGTGGTTTCCTGGAAGAAGGGGTCGATGTTGGCGGTGTTCGGGTCCGGCAGCAGCAGCATGTCGGAGGCCTCGATGCCCTTCCAGCCGGCGATGGAGGAGCCGTCGAAAGCATGGCCGGACGTGAACTTGTCTTCGTCGAAGTGCGAGATCGGCACGGTCACGTGTTGTTCTTTACCCCGGGTGTCGGTGAAGCGGAAGTCGACGAACTTGACTTCGTTTTCCTTCACAAGCTTCATCACGTCGGCGACGGTCTTCGTCATCTAAAACTCTCCTGGTTTAAAAATCTGCGGCCGGTTGGGTTGATTCATCTTCGAATGGGCTTCGAGACGGGCCGACTCTAACATTGGCATGCATGCAAATGCAGAATTCATGCCAGACAAAACGCCGTCATCCGACCGTCATGGTGCGATGACAGGGGTGTTGAAGCCAGGAAAAACGGAAATAGTGCTCAGATTTGCACCAAATTGGTTCAATTCATGGGTTTGTTGCCGAGTTTGGTGCAGCTTTGTTGGATCGCACCAATTCGGTGATGGGGGTATGTCCCAGGGCCACCAGTTCGGCGCGCAACTCGGCATAGGCCTGGGCGACCAGGCTGCCGCGGCCCTTGACGCCCAGTTCGATGTGGGCGCCGTACTCGGGGTGGTCGACGCTGGGCAGGCTGAAGACCTTGATGCTGGGATAGCGGGCCTCGATGCCGATCATCAGCGGCGTCAGCCGCGACTCCATGGCGCCGAGGACGATGGCCGACATCTCCGTCCAGTCCGCGGTCTTGTGGCGGTGGTGGTATTCGTGGTCGAGCACCCATTCCATCATCGGCCAGGCCATCACGGGAAAGCCCGGCACGAAGTGCACCTGGTCGACCGAGAAGCCCGGGATCTTGTTGTAGGGGTTGGGGATGATGCGCGCGCCTTCGGGGAAGACGCCCATGTTCAGGCGGTGCACGTTGTCGGCGCGTTCGGGCTCGTAGGGCAGGCCTTGCTCGCGGGCCACGTCCTGCATGCGTTCGCGGATCAGGGTGGCGGCCTGCGGGTGCAGCGCCAGTGGGCGGCCCAGCGCCTCGGCCGCGCACTGGCGGGTGTGGTCGTCCGGCGTGGCGCCGATGCCGCCGCACGAGAACACCACGTCGCCGCTGGCGAAGGCCCGCCTGAGCGTGGCGACGAGGCGCGCGCGGTCGTCGCCCAGGTATTCGGCGTAGGACAGGTGCAGACCACGCGCATCGAGCAGTTCGATGTACTTGGCGAGGTGCTTGTCGGCACGCTTGCCCGACAGGATTTCGTCGCCGATGATGATGAGGCCGAAGGCCGGCGTGGCGGGGGGAGGGGATGCGGACATGGGGTGGGGTGTGATGAGGTTCGGAGGTCTTCAGGAAGCGGAGGTGGCGTTGGCGTCGGGCGAGCCCGCAAGGGCGGGAGGAATGGGCGGGGGGGTGAGCCGGATCGCGCTGGGCGCGGCTTCGAGGTAGGCGCGCTGCCGGCGCGCCTGCAGCGCGCCGAGCGCGTAGTTGGCGAACCAGAGCCCGGAAAACGCGAACACCAGCGTGTAGAGCCACATGGCCAGCGGGATCAGCACCACGAAGCCCAGCGCGAAGACGATGCCCGAGGCCCAGACCACAGTGGGGGTCACGCCCAGCAGGCCGCAGGCGATGCCGATGCCCAGCAGCCACAGCCGGTGTTCACGCAGGATGGCGTCGCGCTCCTCGCGGCTGGCGTGCTCGGCCAGCGCGTCGTAGCTCATCACGCGGTAGGTCAGCCAGCCCCAGATCAGTGGCGGCAGCAGCAGGGCCACCGGCGGTACCAGCCACAGGGGCAGCGTGACCAGGGTGGCCCCCAGCGCGATCAGCGTGGACCAGGTGGCCCAGACCAGGCTGCCGGCCAGTGTCGCTCCCTGTTTGCGGACCAGGTCGGGGAAACGCCGCCGGGCGACCAGGCGCGACATCAGCGGCGTGAGGATCAGCCCGACCACCAGCAGGCAGACGATGGCCAGCACCGGCGTGGCCAGCAGCAGAACGATCAGCTGGGCCAGGGCATCCTTCAAAATCGGACTGCCGGTCCAGTCGAGCAGCGCGCCCAGCCACTGCCAGCCGTCGAGCCAGCCGTGCGCCAGGGCCACGGCGTCCGACCAGTAGAAGGTGGCACCCAGGCCCGCCAGCACGATCAGCAGAGCCAGCGGCAGCAGCGACAGGGCGATCACGCGGGGCAGCAGGCACTGGCCGATGGCGTGCCACAGGGAAGTCAGCAGCAGGTTCATGCGGGCTAGCATAACGTGCCGTGATCAATATGGCTCAGCGACAAAAAAGACCCCTCGGGCCAGCGCTGCGCACTGGCCCGGTCCCCCGAGGGGGCGCTTTTTGTCTTGGGGCGGCCCTGCAACAAAAAAGCCAGCGGCGGGGCGCTGGCTTTGGGGTGGGCGAGGCGACCGATCAGGCGATGGAGGCCTGGTAGATCGATTCGATGGCCTGGTCGAGCGCGGCGTTGAACTCGGCGTCGGACTGCTGGGCGCTCAGGCCTTCGGTGAGGGCGCGGCTGAAGCTGGCGACCACGCCGGGGTTGCGGGCGAGCTTGGCGTTGGCGTCGGCGCGGCTGTAGCCGCCCGACAGCGCGACGACCTTAAGCACGCTGGGGTGGGCGACCAGTTCCTTGAAGTAGCCGTCGACGCTGGGCAGCGTGAGTTTGAGGATGACCGGCGTCTTGGGGTCGATCTTGTCCAGGCGTTCGAGCAGGCCCTGCTTGAGGGTGACTTCGATCTCGGCCTTGTCGGCGGCTTTGATGTCGACTTCGGGCTCGATGATGGGCACCAGGCCGGCGGCCAGCACCTGCAGGCCCAGCTCGAACTGCTGGTCGAGCACGGCGGCGATGCCGGCGGCGTTGTTGGCCTTGATGACCGAGCGTTCCTTGGTGCCGAACACGCCCTTGGCCTTGGCGCGGGCCAGCAGCTCGGCCAGGCCCGGGATGGGCTTGAGCAGTTGCACGCCGTTGGCCTCGTCTTCCAGGCCCTTGTCGATCTTCAGGAAGGGCACGACCTGCTTGGTGTTCCACAGGTATTGGGCGGCTTCCTGGCCCGCGAAGCTGTCGTCGAGCGTGCGCTCGAACAGGATGGCGCCGAACACGCGCTGGCCGTCGAAGGCCGGGCTGGTCACGATGCGGGTGCGCATGTCATGCACGAGCTGGAACATCTCGGCATCGTTGCCATAGGCCGATTCCTCGATGCCGTAGAGCTTGAGGGCCTTGGGCGTGCTGCCCCCGCTCTGGTCGAGCGCGGCGATGAAGCCGTTGCCGGTGGCGATCTGGTTCAGTTGTTCCTGATTCACTGTCACAGTAGGTTTCCTTTACGGTCCGTTAGTTTGAGAACTCCTGAGGGCCGGGTCGGGCGGACCGGGCCTGCGCATGGCCATGGCAAGGCGGAACGTGGTGGTTACCAGGCGGTTACCAATGAGCGCAACCGGCCGATGATAACGCGACGAATCCGGCTTCGGCGCGGCGATGCGCGGGCCTGCGGCGTCTCTTGCGATAATCGCCCCCCGCACTGTGCCTACCGATCATGACCGCAGCTCTTCATACCTCTTCCCTCCAGTCCCTGCCGCTGCTGGCGCGCGGCAAGGTACGCGACAACTACGCGGTCGGCGACGACCGCATCCTGATGGTGGCCAGCGACCGCCTGTCGGCCTATGACGTCATCATGGGCGAGCCGATCCCGGGCAAGGGTGAACTGCTGACGAAGATGGCGCTGTTCTGGTTCGACCGCCTGGGCCATCTGGTGCCCAACCACCTGACGGGCGAAGCGCCCGAGAGCGTGGTGGCGGCAAACGAGGTGGCGCAGGTGCGTGGCCGCTCGATGCTGGTCAAGCGCCTCAAGCCGATCGCGGTCGAGGCCGTGGTGCGCGGCTACCTCGCCGGCAGTGGCTGGACCGAATACCAGCAAAGCCAGTCGGTCTGCGGCGTGGCGCTGCCGCCCGGCCTGCAGAACGCCAGCCCGCTGTCCGAGCCCATCTTCACGCCAGCGGCCAAGGCCGAGGTGGGCGAACATGACGAGAACATCACCTACGCGCGCGTGGTCGAGTTGATCGGGCCGGATCTGGCGGCCCGGATCCGTGACATCAGCATCGCCATCTATAAGGAAGCGGCCGCCTTCGCGCGCACCAAGGGCATCATCATCGCCGACACCAAGTTCGAGTTCGGCCTGGACGCCGACGGCACCCTGGTGCTGATGGACGAGGTGCTCACGCCCGATTCGTCGCGCTACTGGCCGATCGAGGGCTACGACCAGGCTTTCGCCAGCGGCGCCAACCCGCCGAGCTACGACAAGCAGTTCGTGCGCGACTGGCTCGAAGCCGTGCGCATCGACGGCCAGCCGTGGCCCAAGACCGCGCCGGCGCCCACACTGCCGGCCGAGGTGATCGCGCGCACCACCGAGAAATACCAGGAAGCGCTCGCGCGGCTGACGGCTTGAACACGTTCTGAACGTGCCAGCGCGCCTCGCCGAACCTTGTTTGCAACACAGGTTTGGCGCACGCCGGGGCGCGATGCGACAATAGCGCCCTTCCATGAGTAATACCTTTTCCTCCTTGGGGCTCGCCGAGCCCATTTCGCGTGCCGTCCTGGAGATGGGCTACGCCTCGATGACGCCGATCCAGGCGCAAGCGATTCCCGTGGTCCTCAGCGGTCGCGACGTGATGGGCGCCGCGCAGACCGGCACCGGCAAGACCGCCGCGTTCTCGCTGCCGCTGCTGCAGAAGATGCTGCGCCACGAAAACGCCTCCACCTCGCCGGCCCGCCACCCGGTGCGCGCGCTGGTGCTGCTGCCCACGCGCGAACTGGCCGACCAGGTCGCGCAGCAGATCAAGCTCTATGCCAAGTACACCCAGCTGCGCAGCACGGTGGTGTTCGGTGGCATGGACATGAAGCCGCAGACCGCCGAACTGAAAAAGGGCGTCGAGGTGCTGGTGGCCACGCCGGGTCGCCTGCTCGACCACATCGAGGCCAAGAGCGCGGTGCTCAACCAGGTCGAGTACGTGGTGCTCGACGAGGCCGACCGCATGCTCGACATCGGTTTCCTGCCCGACCTGCAGCGCATCCTGAGTTACCTGCCCAAGCAGCGCACCACGCTGCTGTTCTCGGCCACCTTCTCGCCCGAGATCAAGCGCCTGGCCTCCAGCTACCTGCAGGACCCGGTCCTGATCGAGGTCGCGCGGCCCAACACGACCGCGTCCACCGTGTCGCAGCATTTCTACCGCGTGGGCGACGACGACAAGCGCCGCGCGCTGGTGCAACTGGTGCGCGACCGCGCCGTCAAGCAGGCCTTCATCTTCGTCAACAGCAAGCTGGGCTGCGCCCGGCTGGCGCGCTCGCTGGAGCGCGACGGTCTCAAGACCACCGCGCTGCACGGCGACAAGAGCCAGGACGAGCGCCTGAAGGCGCTCGAAGCCTTCAAGTCGGGCGAGGTCGAGTTCCTGGTCGCCACCGACGTCGCCGCGCGCGGCCTCGACATCAAGGACGTGCCGGCGGTCTTCAACTTCGACCTGCCCTTCAATGCCGAGGACTACGTCCACCGCATCGGCCGCACCGGCCGCGCGGGCGCCTCGGGCCTGGCGATCAGCTTCGTGGGCGACCGCGACCAGCGCCAGGTGGCCGATCTCGAAAAGCTGCTCAAGACCAAGCTCGAAGTCGAGGCCGTGGTCTTCGAGGAGCACCGCCCGCGCCGCGGCCACTACAACGACGGTCAGCGCCACCAGCGGCAGCAGGAAGACCTCGGTGCCGTGCCCGGCCACCGTCGCGAAAAGGCCATCAACCAGGCCTATCCGGCGGCGCCTTCGCGCTCGCGCGACCCCTTCTTCGACCGGCCCTACGAGGCCAGCGCCCCGGCCGAGCAGCAGCCCGCCTGGGAAAAGTCCGCCAGCCGCGCCAGCGGCAACGGCGCTGCGCGCTCGGTCTCGCCCAACATCAAGAGCCGCAAGAAAGTGGCCGCGCTGTTCCGGCCGGCGGCGCCGGCCGAGGCCGACTGATCCAGCCCTCTGCGGCTGCCCGGCGACCTCGGGCGCCCGCTCAGCGGCCAGGCTTCTGCGCCTGCGCGCAGGGCGTCTGGACCAGCCGGGCCAATTGGCCATCGAGGCCGATTTCGGCCGCGCTCAGGCAGCCGCCCCACACGCAGCCGGTGTCCAGCGCCCAGATGTCACGGCGCTGTGGCTGCCAGCCCAGCGTCGACCAGTGGCCGAAGGCGATGGTGTCGTGCGCGGTGCGGCGCCCAGGCACGTCGAACCACGGCATCAGGCCCGCGGGAGCCTGGGCCAGCCCTTCCTTGGTGGCGAAGTCCATGGTGCCGTCGGCCTGGCAAAAGCGCAGGCGGGTCAGTGCGTTGACGATGACGCGCAGGCGGTCGGCGCCCTGCAGCCCGTCGTGCCAGGCGGCGGGTTGGTTGCCGTACATCCCGCCCAGGAAGTCCGCGACATGCGGGCCGCGCAGCTCGGCCTCGACCTCGGCGGCCAGTGCCAGCGTCTGGGCCGCCGTCCACGCCGGCAGTACGCCCGCGTGCACCATCAGCACACCGTGGGCCCGCATCGCCAGGGGACGCTGGCGCAGCCAGTCGAGCATGGCCGCGCGGTCCGGCGCTGCCAGCAGGTCGGCAAGCGTGTCGTGTTTGTGCGCCGCGCGGATGCCGTGCGCCATCGCCAGCAGGTGCAGGTCGTGGTTGCCCAGCAGGCATTGCGCCGAGGCGCCCAGCGCCATCAGCCGGCGCAGCACGGCCGCCGAGGCCGGCCCCCGGTTGACCAGGTCGCCCAAAACGTAGAGCGTGTCGCGGCTGGGTGAGAAGTCCAGTTCGGCCAGCAGACGGGCCAGCGGGGCGTCGCAGCCCTGGATGTCGCCAATGCAGTAGAGTGCCATGCTCCGATTGTCACGCTCTTTGTGTCACGCCTTTTGCCATGGATGTCGTTCTCCTCGTTTTCCTGACCACGCTCAACGGCGTGTTCGCCATGTCCGAAATGGCGCTGGCCACCAGCCGCAAGGCGCGGCTGGCCACCCTGGCCGAGCTGGGCGACCGTCGCGCGCAGGCCGCCATCCGTCTCATCGAGCAGCCGACCCAGTTCCTCTCGACCATCCAGATCGGCATTACCTCCATCGGCATGCTCAACGGCATCGTTGGTGAGGCCGCCTTCGCCGGTCCGCTGGCCCTGGTGCTGCAGCAGTGGGGGCTGGGCGAGCGCGCGGCGAGCTGGCTGTCGACGGCGCTGGTGGTGACCTGCATCACCTTTTTCACCATCATCTTCGGCGAGCTGGTGCCCAAGCGCATCGGCCAGATCTTCCCCGAACCCGTGGCACGCTGGGTGTCGCCCGGCATGGCGCGGCTGGCCCGCCTGGCCAAGCCGGCGGTCGCCGTGTTGTCGGGCTCGACGGCGGGCATCCTCAGGCTGCTGCGCATCGGCGGCAGCGGCGACCGCGCCGTCACGCAGGAGGAAATCGCCGCCAGCCTGGAAGAAGGGCGGGACGCCGGCATCATCGAACACCACGAGCACCAGATGGTGAGCAACGTCTTCCACCTCGACGACCGGCCGCTGACGTCGATCATGGTGCCGCGCAGCGACATCGTCTGGCTCGACGCCGAATCGTCCATCGAAGACAGCCTGACGCTGGCCGTCGGAACCCGCCACTCGTGGTACCCGGTGGGCCGGGGTGGGCTGGACCACGTCATCGGCATGATCAGCGTGGCCGGACTGCTGGCCGCGCGCGCGAGCCCGGATGCGAGCGTCGGCATGCATGTGGTGCCGGCCGCCTTCGTGCCGGAGACGTTGTCGGCGCTGGAGCTGCTGGAGCATCTGCGCTTGAATGCCGTACGCATGACGTTGGTGGTCGACGAATATGGCGAAGTCCAGGGCCTCATCACGCCGCACGACCTGCTCGAAGCCATCACCGGCGAACTGCGCAGCGGCACCCCGGCCGAGGCCTGGGCGGTGCAGCGCGACGACGGCTCCTGGCTGCTCGACGGCATGATGCCGGTGGCTGAACTCAAGGCCCGGCTCGAGCTGCGCGACCTGCCCGACGAGGGCAAGGGGCTCTACAACACGCTCGCAGGCATGCTGCTGGCCGTTGGCGGCCACCTGCCGACGGAGGGTGAGAGCATCCACTGCAACGGCTGGCGCTTTGAGGTGCTGGACCTCGATGGCCGCCGCATCGACAAGGTGCTGGCCGTGGCCTTGCCGCCGGACGACGTGCCGGTCTGAGCGGTTTGCGCTGATCTTGAATTATTTTTTTACAAAATTCCCGAGAAAAAGACTTGAATAACGACTGCAAATTATTATCATTTGTCGTCAGGAGATTGATCTATGCACAGCACTTTGTCCACGAGTTCTGCTTACCGCCGCAACACGCTGGTCCTCGGGACTGAAAGCCAGGACGCCCCGTCTGGCCAACTGGTCCACAGCGGTGAGTTGCTGCAAGGCCAGAAGGCCATCCAGATCCAGCACAACGGCTCGGTCTACTTGCTGCAGGCGACCAAGCTGGGCAAGCTCATCCTCACCAAATAAACGGTTTCATCGTGGGGCGACTCCAGAGAACGCATGTTCTCGAAGGGTCGTTTTTGCTAGCCAAGGGTGTGTTCATCCGGTAGCCAAGCTTTTTTTCCCACGCGTCCATGCAAAAAGCCGACCGGATGGTCGGCTTTTTCTTTGTGGGCAGGCTCTCAAAGACCCAGGGCGCCGATGCCGGCCTTGGCGATCTGGGCATCCTCGGTCGATTTCACGCCGCTGACGCCGACGGCGCCGATGACCTGGCCGTCCTTGAGGATGGGCACGCCGCCTTCGAGCAGGCCGTCGAGGCCGGGGGCGCTCAGGAAGGAGGTACGGCCCTGGTTGATCAGGTCTTCGTAGATTTTCGATTCGCGGCGGCCCAGGGCCGCCGTGCGTGCTTTGGCGGGCGCGATCTGCGCGGAAATGGGGGCGGCGCCATCCAGGCGTTGCAGCCACAGCAGGTGGCCGCCGTCGTCGACGATGGCGATGCTGACCGCCCAGTTGTTCTTGAGTGCTTCGGCCTCGGCGGCGGTGGCGATGGTCTTGATGTCGCTCGATTCGAGAACGGATTTGGATTTCATGGTGTCGTTGATCCCCAGGTTGGCAAAAGACCTTCGAGCATAACGGTGCCTTGCGCCTGCATCGGTGACCGGAATGCAAAAGCGTGCTGACCGCCGGCGTGACCCATCGGCCGTGTCGTGGCGGGGAGCCGCGTTTCAGTGGGGTGGGGGCAGACCGGGCGTGCTCGCGGTGTCCAGCAGTTCGGCCAGTTGCTCGACGGTGGCCTGCACGGCGCCCCGGCTGGCGGCGACGAAGCCTTCGGCGGCCGCGCGCATGGCGGGCAGGCTGCCGGGCTGCGCCAGCAGCCGGCAGGCCTGCGCGACGGCGGCGTCGAGATCGGGCACGCGCAGGGCCGCGCCGGCGGCTTCGGCCTGCTCGCAGGCTTGGGCGAAGTTGAAGGTGTGCGGCCCCATCAGCATGGGGCAGCCACAGGCGGCGGCCTCGATCAGGTTCTGCCCGCCCAGCGGCTCGAAACTGCCGCCCAGCAAGGCCAGGTCGGCCAGGCCGTAGTAGAGCGGCATCTCGCCCAGGCTGTCGCCCAGCCACAGGGTGGCGCTGTCCGCATGGCGACGGTCGGCCAGGGCTCCTGCGTCGCCATCGCTGGCGGCCGCGGGGGGCGGCAGTTCGCCCGCGCTGCGGCGGCGCACCCGCCAGCCGAGCTGCTGCGCCAGGCTGGCGACGGCGTCGAAGCGTTGCGGGTGGCGCGGCACGATCAGCCATTGCGCCGCCTCGCGCGCGGCGGGGGTGGCCTGTAGGGCCTGCAGCAAGGCCGCTTCCTCGCCCTCGCGCGAACTGGCGAACAGCACGACCGGCCGCGCGGCACGGTGGCGCCATTGCCGGCCGAGCGCCAATTGAGCCAGGTCGGGCTGCGCGTCGTACTTGAGGTTGCCCAGCCGCACGATGGCCGTGGCGCCTACCGAGGCCAGTCGCTCGGCATCGGCCGGGCTTTGGGCCAGCACCCGGGTGAAGCGGGCGTAGGCGGGTTGCATGAGCGCGGGCCAGCGCAGCGCGCCGCGTGCGGATTTTTCGTTGAGGCGGGCGTTGACCAGCACCGTGGGCACGGCGTGTGCGGCGAGCGTCCGCATCAGATTGGGCCAGACCTCGGTTTCCATCAGCAAGCCGAGGTCGGGCGCCGTCGCCGCGACGAAGCGGCCGACCGCCTGCGGCGTGTCCCAGGGTGCCCAGAGCTGGACGTCGCCGGGTCGCAGGTGGCGCAGGCCTTCCTCTCGGCCGGTCGCGGTGCTGCTGGTCAGCACCAGTTGCATGCCGGGCCAGCGCTGGCGCAGCGCAGCGATCAGCAGGCCGGCGGCGCGCGTCTCGCCCAGTGACACCGCGTGCAGCCAGATGCGCGGCCAGGCCCGCTGGGCCAATGCGGCCTCCAGCGCGGCTGGGTAGCGGCCGAAACGTTCGTCGATATTGAGCAGGTAGCCGGCTTCGCTTTTCCCACGCCGCCGCAGCTTGCGGCGCAGCAGGGGCGTCGCTGCGCGCACCAGCAAGCTGTAGACGGCCAGGGACAGGCGCTCGCGCCAGGCCGGGGCCGGCCGGCGTGAATCGGCTGCCACCATGTCAGGTGTCCTGGCGCCACAGGCGCTGGTAGACCTCGCCGATGCCCTGGGCCTCGGCCTGCAGCGAGAAGCCGGTGGTCACGCGGCGGCGGGCCTGTTCGCCCATGGCCTGGGCCTGTTCGGGCGTGGCCAGCACGGCGCGCACGGCCTGGGCGGTGGCGGCGGCGTCGCCGGTGGGCACCAGCTCGCCGTTGACGCCGGGCTCGACCAGTTCCTCGAACGCGCCGGTGCGCGAGCAGACCACGGCGCAGCCGCTGGCGCCGGCCTCGAAGGGGGTCAGGCCGAAGGGCTCGTAGCGCGGGCAGGCCACGCAGACCAGGCAGCGCTGGTACCAGGTGTGGATCTCGCCCATGGGGACTTCGCCCAGGAAGACGATGCGATCGGCCAGGCCGGCGGCGGCGATGCGCGCGCGCAGTTGGCGCTCGAAATCCTGGTGCCGGGGCTGGCAGAGGCCGGCGATGACCGCCGTAGCGCCAGGCAGGTGGGGCAGGGCGGCGATCATGGCCTCGACGAAGACGTCGCTGCCTTTGTCGTGCCGCACGCGGCCGAAGTTGCCGATGCCGTAGCGGCCGGGCAGCCCGCTTTCGGCCCAGGCGGCGAACTTGTCCGGCGGCGGCGCGAAGCGGTGCAGGGCGATGCCATGCGGCACCACGGCGGTGGTGTTGGGGACGAAGGCGGCGGCCTTGGCGGTGGTGGCGATCACGGCGTCCATGCGGGCAATCAGCCCGCGCACGAAGCGGCCGTGGCGGTGTTGCGCGGCAGAGGTGAAGACCAGCCGGATCGGCAGGCGCAGCACGTCGCGCGCGAACAGGCCGGCGATCATCTCCGGGTCGCGCCGCACGTGCCAGATGCGAAAGGGCCGCCCGGCCGGCGGCCGGCGCGAGACCGCGATGGCCTGAGCCAGCGTCATGCCCGGCACGCCATTGGACAGCGTATGGCCGCAGTAGCCCAGGCGCCACTGCTGCAGTTGCAGCGGAACCAGGGCATTGACGGTGGCCGAGACGCCCGAGAAGCGGCGCTTGAGGTTGAAGACGATGACCTCCGGGTCATCGCTCACAGCGGGGGGGGCGACCGGCAGGCTGCCTGCGAGACCTGGGCTCAATGTGCGGCCTCGCCCACCTTGGCGTCGGGCTTGACCTGCTTGAGCAGGGCCAGCACGTCGTGCTCGATGCGCTGCAGGGCCTCGGGCGTGTGGCCCTCGAAGCGCAGCACCAGCACCGGGGTGGTGTTGGACGAGCGCACCAGGCCGAAGCCGTCCGGCCAGTCGACCCGCAGGCCGTCGATGTCGCTGATGCGCGCGGGCGCCGCGAAGGGCGCGTAGCTGGCCGCGAGTTCCTGCAATTTGGCGACCACGCCGGGCGCCTCGCCCTCGGCGGTGGCGACGTTGAGTTCGGGCGTGCTGTAGCTGGTGGGCAGGGCGTTGAGCACGGCCGAGGGGTCGTCGTGGCGGCTGAGGATTTCGAGCAGTCGCGCGCCGGCGTAGGTGCCGTCGTCGAAGCCGTACCAGCGTTCCTTGAAGAAGATGTGGCCGCTCATCTCGCCGCCCAGCGGGGCGTCGACTTCCTTCATCTTGGCCTTGACCAGGCTGTGGCCGGTCTTGAACATGAGCGGCGTGCCGCCGGCCGCCTCGATGGCCGGGGCCAGGCGCTGCGAGCATTTCACGTCGAACAGGATGGTGGCGCCGGGTACGCGGCTGAGCACGTCCTGCGCGAACAGGATGAGCTGGCGGTCCGGGTAGATGGTGTTGCCGTCCTTGGTGACGATGCCCAGGCGGTCGCCGTCGCCGTCGAAGGCCAGGCCGAGTTCGGCATCGGTGTCCTTGAGCGCCTGGATGACGTCCTTGAGGTTGTCGGGCTTGCTCGGGTCCGGGTGGTGGTTGGGGAAGTCGCCGTCGACTTCGCTGAACAGCTCGACCACCTCGCAGCCCAGCGCGCGGAACAAGGCGGGGGCCGAGGCACCGGCGATGCCGTTGCCCGAGTCGACCACGATCTTGATGGGGCGAGCCAGCGTGATGCCCTCGACGACGCGCTGGCGGTAGGCGTCCTGCACATCGACCTGCTCGACGCTGCCGCCGCCGGCCAGCGTCCAGCTCTCGGCCTCGATGATGCGGCGCAGGTTCTGGATCTCGTCGCCGTAGATGGCGCGGCCGGCCAGCACCATCTTGAAGCCGTTGTAGTCCTTGGGGTTGTGGCTGCCGGTGACCTGGATGCCGCTGGTGGCCAGCGTGTTGGCGCCGAAGTAGACCTGCGGCGTGGTGACGCGGCCGATGTCGATCACCTTGATGCCCGTGGCCGTCAGCCCGCGGATCAGGCCCGCGCTCAGTTCCGGTCCACTCAGGCGGCCATCGCGGCCGACCACCACGGCGCGTTCGCCTTCGGCCAGCGCCACGGTGCCGAAAGCTTTTCCGAGCGCCTCGGCGACCTGTTCGTTGAGCGTGGTCGGCACGATGCCGCGGACGTCGTAGGCCTTGAAGATGGA
The DNA here is from genome assembly GCA_047606565.1 of Comamonas sp. Taxonomy (GTDB): domain Bacteria; phylum Pseudomonadota; class Gammaproteobacteria; order Burkholderiales; family Burkholderiaceae_C; genus Comamonas_F. The sequence goes on along the minus strand of JASGEH010000019.1, from coordinate 13,112 downwards.
GGAATTGACTTGCACGAAAAAATCCTTCGCTGGTGATTCGAGACAGGAGCCGTGGCACGCCCGGCGGGGCGCACGGGGCAGCTCGGCGCATTGTAGGGGGCCGCCGCCGTACCTTCTTGTCAGCGGCGGCCGAGTTCTGTAGGCGCGCGCCGCATGTGTGCCGATGCAGGCGGGCGTCGCTGTCTCGGGCAGGTTGCGCGGCCCAGCGATGAAAAAGGCCGCTGGGCGATGCGCGCCAGCGGCCTTGTGGTCCTCTTTCGGGCCGGGCGCTTCAGTACATGAAGCTGGTGCTGGCCTGCTGCTCGCTGGCTGCCGCCTCGGCGGCGTCGGCCAGTTGCACGCGGCGCGCGCCATTGAAGCGCTTGGTCCAGTAGGTGCTGCTCATGCTCTCGATGCGGATGCGCGCGCCGGTACGCGGCGCGTGGACGAACTTGTCATCGCCCACATAGATGCCGACGTGGCTGAAGGCGCGGCGCGTGGTCTTGAAGAACACCAGGTCGCCGGGCTGCAGTTGCGTGGGGTCGATCTTCTCGGTGGCGGCGGCTTGTTCCTCGGAGCGGCGCGGCAGGATGGTGCCGAGGGCCTCGTGGTAGACCGCCTTGACGAAGCCGCTGCAGTCGAATCCGCCGGCTTCCACGCTGTTGCCGCCGAACTTGTAGGGAATGCCGATGTGGCTGATGGCATCGACCACCAGGGTCGCGAAGCGGTCGGCGAGGCGGGACGTGGCGTTGGGCGCGGTGGCCGTGTCGTGCCAGAGGGCGGGTGGGGTGCTTGCGGCGCTTGGGGTGGGCTGGGCCGACGGGTTTTGCAGCGCCAGCCAGGCGGTGACCTCGTCGCTCATCAATTCGCTTTGCGTGCGTTTCTCGACACCGGTGCCGGCTTCGGCCGGGTCGTGGCTGGCGATCCGGCGATCCCGCGTGGCGGCGTGCGTGCCGCCGCTGAGGGCATGGTCTCGACTGTAGTCGATGGGTTTGCGGTGGAGTGTTTCGTGCGCGGGGTTGGCATGCACCTGGCAGCCCATGAGCAGTCCGGCAACAACGAGAAGGTGTTTCATGAACGGGAATGAGCTGCGGCAGTGGGCGTTGAGCAACACCGGAAGCCTGTAGGAGAAGGCGCAAGTCAGAGTTGAAGCGCAGTCTATCGGTCAATCGCTTGATTTGAAAGGTGTTTCGCGCATAAAGATGTGAATTTTTATAGAGAACGCCATTCACCGTGCGCCAGCGTCGGGTCCTGGGGGGCCGGCTGGGCGCTTGGCCGATCCGCGACAATGGCGGCCAAACGCAGGCCCGGACCGGGCGCGTGGAACTCAAATTGGATCGGCGCCGCCGCGCGCCGTGTGGAGCAATGCATGTTGATGGATGAACAGGACAGCCAATTGGTGCTGATCGATTACCAGCCCAGGCTGATGGCCGTGATACAGGGCGCGCCCGAGGTGCTGGCCAATGCGGGCCGGCTGGCGCAGGCGGCGCGGGCGCTGGCGGTGCCGGTCTGGGGTACCGAGCAGAACCCGCAGCGGCTGGGCGAGTTGCCGCCCGAACTGCGCGAGCATTGCCGCAAGGTGCTGCCCAAGCTGGCCTTCAGCGCGGTGGCCGAGGGCCTGGCGGACTGGCTGCGGCCGCCGGCCAAGCCCGCGGGCGGCAATGCGCGCAGCCTGCCCAAGCACCTGCAGAAGCCGGCCCCGCAGGCGGCCGGCAACGGCCGCAACGCCATCGTGCTGGCCGGTTGCGAGACCCACATCTGCGTGCTGCAGACCGCGCTGGAGTTGTTGGAAGACGAGTTCGAGGTGTGGGTGGTGACGGACGCCTGCGGCTCGCGCACCGACCGCAACCGCGATGCCGCCTTCGACCGGCTGGCCGGCGCGGGCGCCGAGCTGGTGACCACCGAGATGGTGATCTTCGAGTGGCTGCAATCCGCCGAGCACCCCGAGTTCAAGACCCTGCAGGCGCTGGTCCGCTGAGGAGCCGATAGGCCAGTCCTGCCGCTGACTCAGCCCTGGCTTTCGCCCAGCGCCCAGCGGGCGATGGCCTCGACCATGGCCGGGTCTTCGCCGAGCGCGGTGCGCAGCACGAAGTGGGTGGCTGGGTGGGCAGCCTGCAGCGTGGCGACCAGCTCGGGCAAGTCCTCGCGCGCATGGCGGCCGACGCCCAGGAACATGGGCAGGACCTCGATGCGGCTGGCGCCGGCCGCGATGGCCTGGGTGGCGGCGCCGGGCAGGTCGGGCGCCGTCAGCTCCAGGTAGGCGCAGCTCACCACGGCGTCGGGCCGCAGTTCGCGCACGCGCTGCGCGACCTGGTTGATGGGCTCGGCCCAGCGCGCGTCGCGCGAGCCGTGGCCGAACAGGATGAGGGCGGTCTTGCCGGTGGTGGACATGGGTTTCCTTGCCTTGGCTAGCGCTTGAGCACCAGCCAGCCGAACGCTCCCAGCGACAGCAGGCTGTAGAGCAGCCCGGGGGCCGCGGCGGCCAGCCAGGGCGACCAGTTGCGCAGGTTGCCGATGTAGCCGAACACGTTGTTGAGCAGGAAGAAGCTGATGCCGATCAGCACGCCCACGAAGACGTAGCCGGCCATGTTGCCCGAGCGGAAATGCAGGTAGGCGAAGGGCAGCGCCAGCACCACCATCACCAGGCAGCTCAGGGGGAAGAACACCTTTTTCCAGAACTCGATGGCATAGCGCTGCGAGCTTTGTTCGTTGGCGTCCAGATGCTGGATGTACTGGAACAGCGCGAAGGTGCTCATGCGGTCGGGCTTGAGGACGGCGGCCGAGACCATTTCGGCGGAAATTCCGTTCGGCCATGCCAGCGTCGGCAGTTGTTCGTGCCGGATCTGGGCGGCCTGCGCGCCGGGCGGTGGGAATTGGTCGCGGGTGACGTCGGTCAGGCGCCAGGCGCCGGGCTCGAAGGTGGCGGAGGCAGCCTGGGTGAGCGACGACAGGTAGCCCTGTTCATCGAAGGCGTAGATGCGGACGGTGCGCATGCTGCTGTCGGACGCCAGGGCGCCGATGTTGACCGCGTAGCGCCGCTCGCCCTGGGCCTCGCGCAGCCAGGCGCCGGTCTGCCCGACCGAGATGTCGCCCTCGTGCGCGGCCTTGAGCAGTTGCGCGCCCCGGTCGCTCAGCGGCGAGACGTAGTCGCCCAGGGAAAAGGTCAGCACGACGAAGCCCAGGCCCAGCACGAGCAGCGTGCGCAAGGCCCGCCAGGGCCCCAGGCCGCTGGTGCGCAGTATGGTGAATTCTGAACTCTGCGCGAAGCGCGCCATGACGAAGATGGTGCCCAGCAGCACCGCGATGGGCAGCAGCTCGTAGAGGTGGCCGGGCAGCAGCAGGGTGACGTAGAGCAGGGCGTCGGAGAGCTGGTAGGGGATCACGCCGGTGCCGACGTCCTGCAGCTCGTCGACCAGGTCGAAGAAGAAGAACAGCGCCAGGAACCCGACCGTGACCAGCAGCACGGCCTGCAGTACTTCCTTGTAGATGAGGCGGCGTATGGTCTTCATGCAGCGGCTCCCGGTACGGCGGCGGTGCGGCTGCGGGGCAGCAGGTCGCGCCACTGCCAGTTGCTCTCGCGTTTGTAGAGCCAGCCCAGCGCGAAGGCGAGCACGCCGCCGTGCAGCAGCACCAGCCAGGGCACTAGCCCGATGCGACCCGAACCGATCCAGCTCTGGCCCAGGGTGATGAGGTTGTAGTAGATGACGAAGGCCAGCAGCGCGAAGAGGGTGTTGAGGCTGCGCCCGGCGCGCGGGTTGATGCGCGTGCAGGCCAGCGCGATCAGCAGGAAGTTGATGCCGGCGAAGGCCAGCCCCAGGCGCCAGGACAGTTCGGCCAGACCCTTGCGGTCGCGGTTTTGCATCAGGTCGAGCGTGCTGCGCGCGCGCACCGGCGTGGCCTGCTGCGCCGAGGCCGCGGGCGTGGTCTGGTTGATGAGGATGCTGTAGCGGGCGAAGTCGGAGATGCGCAGTGCCGTGCCGTCGTTGGCGGCCGGATCCTGCCAGCTCTCGAGGTTGCGGCCGTGCTCGAGCACCAGGATGCGGTCGTCGCCCTGGGTCTCGATGTGGCCGCGCTGGGCCGAGGTCACGGTCAGCTTGCCGTCCTTGACGGTGGAGACGAACACGTTGTGGCCGATGCTGCTGTCGGGCGTGTCCTTGTCGATGAAGAACACGCGCTGGCCGTTGGAGGACTCCTGGAACTGGCCGGGCGAGACGCGGTCGAGGTCGCTGCGCTGTTCGTAGCTCGCGCGCATGTCGCTGATCTGCTGGTTGGCCCAGGGCCAGATCACCACCGCCAGCGCCAGGATGGTGGCCAGGATAGGCCAGGCGAAGCGGAAGATCGGCCGCACGAAGGACTTCAGCCCGCGGCCGCTGGCGAACCAGACCACCATCTCGCTGTCGTGGTACATGCGCGAGAGCACGCCGACCACGGCCACGAACAGGCTGAGGGTGAGGATGGTCGGCATGTGGCCGAGCACGGTGTAGCCCATCACGATCATCACGTCGGCCGGGTTGACCGAGCCGCGCGCGGCCAGCCGCAGACTGCGGATGAGCATCATGCTGATGACGATGGACACCAGCACGACGAAGGTCGCCCCGAAGGTCCGCGCCAGTTCTTTGCGTAGGGAAGAATGGAATAACATCGAAAGTTCGTTGGACGAGGCGGGGTTGCCGCGCTGCTCGTTTCTGCGCCGAATGCCGCCGCGCCCTCGCTGGGCGGCACAGCCTGCTGGCCCCGCCCCTCGCGGGGGCTCGCGTACACCGTTGAAGGAAAACCCAGATTATGGACTTTGCGCTCAAGATTGCCGACCTGGCCGCCGCCGCAAATGAAAAGGCCGATGCTTTGGTCGTCCTGGTACCCGAAGGTTACACGCCGCAAGGCCCGCAGCCCCTGCCGGCGCTGATCGCCGACCTGCAGGCCGCTGGCGATTTCTCGGGCAAGGCCGGCCAGGTGCTGGCATTGCACGCGCCAGCCGGCATCGCCGCACGCCGGCTGGTGCTGGTGGGCGCCGGCCAGGCCAGCGACCGGCAGGTCGCCGCCGCCGTGCGTGCGGCCTTCGCCGGCTTCAAGGACGGTCCGGTGCGCAAGGTGGCGCTGGCGCTGGCCGCGCTCGACCCGCTGACCGACGGGCAGGTGCGCGCCGCGGTGCAGGCCGCCACCGAAGCCACTTACGTCTACACCCACACCAAGAGCCGGGCGACGGCGCGCCAGATCACCCGCGTGACGCTGCTGGCCGCCAGCGCGGGCGCCCAGCGCGGCCTCGCCGAAGGGCAGGCGGTGGCGCTGGGCGTGGAGTTCGCGCGCGAATGGGGCAACCGCCCCGGCAACCATGCCACCCCCAGCCTGCTGGCCGATGCCGCGCGCACCCTGGCCAAGCTGCCCAAGGTGCAGGTCGAGGTGCTGGGGCCGAAGGAAGTCGCGGCCCTGGGCATGGGCTCCTTCCTGGCCGTAGCCCGGGGCTCGGCCGAGCCGCTGCGCTTCATCGTGCTGCGCTACACCGGCGCGGCCAAGTCGGTGGCGCCCCACGTGCTGGTGGGTAAGGGCATCACCTTCGACACCGGCGGCATCTCGATCAAGCCGGCCGGCGAGATGGACGAGATGAAGTTCGACATGTGCGGCGCCGCCAGCGTGCTGGGCACCTTCCGCGCGCTGGCCGAGTACCAGCCCGCCCTCAACGTGGTCGGCCTGATCGCCAGTTGCGAGAACATGCCCGACGGCCAGGCCGTCAAGCCCGGCGACGTGGTGACCAGCCTGAGCGGGCAGACCATCGAAATCCTCAACACCGACGCCGAGGGCCGGCTGGTGTTGTGCGACGCGCTGACCTACGCCGAGCGCTTCAAGCCGCAAAGCGTGGTCGACATCGCCACCCTGACGGGCGCCTGCGTGATCGCGCTGGGCGGCGTGCGCAGCGGCCTGTTCTCGCCGGACGACCCGCTCGCCGCGGAACTGCTGGCCGCCGGCGAGCAGGCCGGCGACCTGGCCTGGCGCCTGCCGCTGGACGACGACTATGGCGATGCGCTCAAGACCCACTTCGCCGACGTCGCCAACGTCGGCGGCCGCCCGGGTGGCTCGATCACCGCCGCCAAGTTCCTCCAGCGCTTTGCATCCAGCTACCGCTGGGCGCATCTCGACATCGCCGGTACCGCCTGGAAGAGCGGCGCGGCCAAGGGCGCGACCGGCCGTCCCGTCGGCCTGCTGTTCCAGTATCTGATCAATCAGGCCCAGGCCGCCGAGGGTCGTGGGGCCCCGGATGCCGGCGGCGAGTCGGTGGCGTCCGCCGCCCGCGCTGCGCCCAAGCGGGCGGCCCGTGCCGACAAGGCGTCCAAGCCAAAGGCGTCTTCAAGCACGAAGGCGTCCCAGCCCAAGGCGCGGGCCAAGCCGGCCGCGCCCGTGGCCCCGGACGGCGGGCGTGCCTGATGGCGGCGATGCCGCTGATCCCGCGAAAGCCCGTGCGATGACGCGCGTCGATTTCCATCTGAACGTGGGCGACCCTGGCCGTTACGCCAGCCGCCTGCTGCGCAAGGCCAGCGCCCAGGGCGCACGCCTGCTGGTGCTGCTGGAGCCCGCGCAGATGGACGCCTTCGATGACGCGCTCTGGTCGCTGGGCGATACCGAGTTTCTGCCCCACTGCCGCAGCAGCGATGCCGAGGAGGTGCGCCGCGCCAGTCCCATCACGCTGCATGCGGCCAGCGACGCGGTCGGCCTGCCGGCCGTCGAGGCGAGCGTGCTGGTCAATCTGGCGCGCGACATGCCGGCTGGCTACGAACGCTATGCGCGCGTGATCGAGATCCTGCCCGGTGAGCAGCACGATGCCGAGCGCGTCGCCGCCGGGCGGCAGCGCTGGAAGCACTACAAGCAGCAGGGCTGCACCTTGACCAACCATGTCGTGAGTGACGCGGGCTGATGAGCTTCACTGCCGTTGCCCCGACCGCGTCTGCGAGCCATTCCCTCTCGCACTGAATGCGTCAACAAATCGAGTGATGGGGCAGCCATTGCACCAAAAGGGTTCCGATGATCCGTGGCGATTCGTCGCCGCACCAAGGTCGCCCATGTTCCGCCCATGTTCCGCCCATGTGCGGCCCATGTGCGGCCCATGTGCGGCCCATGTGCGGCCCATGTGCGGCCCATGTCCTCGACTCTTTGATCGATAGCAAAGCATTTCGATCTGAAGAGGAATTTCCTTGTTCATCCCTGCGTGGTGACGCGCCAACTTGGGGCGATTCGCGCCATACGGTCATCCGGTCGTGGAATTGGGGTAAACGCCTCTCTCGCGATGCACCAGTTCGGGCACACTTTGACCGCGTTCTGAGCCGGCAACCGGATGGCGCAGAACTTGCGTTGATCCCCGGGCCGAGTCTTTGTCCCGGGGCACCCGCTCGACGAAGCCCGGGGCACGCTTTTCGGATGTTCAACAAACCTGAGGTTTTGGAGGCTATATGCAATGGAAGTTGACGGTCGTCGTGATGGCGGCGGCAATGGCAGCCGCCGCGTGCGGCAAGAAGGATGAGCCCGCAGCCACGACGAGCAGCGCGGCTCCCGCTCCTGCGGCCGCGCCTGCCGCGGAGGGCGGCGAGACGGTGATCCGGATCGGCCACGTGGCCCCGGTCTCCGGTCCCCAGGCCCACTATGGCAAGGACAACGAGAATGGCGCGCGCCTGGCCATCGAGGACCTGAACAAGCAGGACATCACCATCGGCGGCAAGAAGGTCAAGTGGGAGTTGGTGGCCGAGGACGATGCGGCCGATCCCAAGCAGGGCACCGCCGTGGCCCAGAAGCTGTGCGACGCCAAGGTCGCGGGCGTGGTGGGCCACCTCAACTCGGGCACCACCATTCCGGCGTCCAAAATCTACAACGACTGCGGCATTCCCATGGTGACCGGCGCGGCCACCAACCCGGACCTGACCAAGCCCGGCTACGACACCACCTACCGCATCATCGCCAACGACAGTGCCCTGGGCGCGGGGCTGGCCAACTATGCGGTCAAGACGCTGGGCCTCAAGACGGTGGCCGTCATCGACGACCGCACCGCCTACGGCCAGGGCGTGGCCGACATCTTCAGCAAGACCGCCGAAGCCGATGGCGCCAAGGTGGTTGATCAGCAGTTCACGACCGACAAGGCGGTGGACTTCATGGCCATCCTGACGGCCATCAAGGGCAAGAACCCGGACGCCATTTTCTACGGCGGCATGGATGCCCAGGCCGGCCCCTTGCTGCGCCAGCTCGCGCAACTGGGCATGACCAAGGTCAAGGTATTCGGCGGCGACGGCATCTGCACCACCAAGCTCGCCGAGCTCTCCTCCAAGGCTCCGACCCTGTCCAACGTGGTCTGTGCAGAAGGCGGCGCCTCGCTCGCCAAGATGCCGAGTGGCCTGGAGTGGAAGAAGCGCTACGACGAGCGTTTCCCGGGCGACTTCCAGATCTACAGCCCCTACACCTACGACGCCACCATGCTGCTGGCCGACGCCATGAAGCGCGCCGATTCGAGCGACCCCAAGGTCTACAACGCCAAGCTCAAGGAGTCCAGCTACCAGGGCGTGACGACGACCATCAAGTTCGAGCCCAATGGCGAGCTGGTCAATGCGCCTTACACCCTCTACAGCTACAAGGATGGCGCCAAGGCCGTGGTCGAGTAAATCTCTTTCTCGCGAGGAAGGCCTGCGGCCAACGGCCGCAGGCCTTTTTTCGTGCGGGATATGCCGGGTCTTTTATATGAAGTGCGCATATAAATTCAGGATGAAAGGGTATTTGTGAATAACAAGTGGCGGGTGGAGAATGGCCGCTTGTCTTTCACATCCGTCCTTGGAGACCCTCAATGAGCACGACCTTGCGTCTGGGCGATCAGGCCCCTGACTTCACCCAGGCTTCCAGCCAGGGCGACATCCACTTCCACGAGTGGGCTGGCGACAGCTGGGTGGTATTTTTCTCGCACCCGGCGGATTTCACGCCGATCTGCACGACCGAACTGGGCCGCACCGCGGCGCTGAAATCGGAGTTCGCCAAGCGTGGCGTCAAGCCCATCGCCATCAGCGTGGACACCGTCGAGTCGCATACCAAGTGGATTCCGGACATCAACGAAACCCAGAACACCGAGGTCAACTTCCCCATCCTGGCCGACGCCGACCGCAAGGTGGCCCAGCTCTACGACCTGATCCACCCGAACGCCTCGGCCACCAACACCGTGCGCAGCGTCTTCATCATCGACCCGAAGAAGGCCATCCGCGCCACCATCACCTATCCACCGAGCACCGGCCGCAATTTCGACGAAATCCTGCGCGTCATCGATTCGCTGCAGCTCGCCGACAGCCACAAGGTCGCCACGCCCGTGGACTGGAAGGACGGCGACGACGTGGTCATCCTGCCCAGCCTGCAGGACCCCGAGGAAATCGCCCGTCGCTTCCCCAAGGGCTACAAGACCGTGAAGCCCTATCTGCGCATCACGCCCCAGCCCAACAAGTAAGCCGGCTACCCGGCGACAAAAAAGCCACCGGCTGTTGAAGCCGGTGGCTTTTTCACGTGTTTGCTCGCCACGAGCCGGGAAAGGCGGTGAGGGTCTTCAGGTTGGTGGCCGCGCCGATCCGTGTCCGGCCCAAGGCTGATCGTGACGGTGGGCCAGGCGGCTGTGCGGCGCGCGCCCGGCCGGCCGATCAGCGGTTGCCGCGCGGCGTGGGCGGCGTGCGGCCGGCGATGAAGCGGAAGGTGATGCGGCCCTTGGTCAGGTCATAGGGCGACATTTCGAGCGAGACCTTGTCGCCGGCGAGGATGCGGATGTGGTTCTTGCGCATCTTGCCGCCGGTGTAGGCGATCAGTTGGTGACCGTTGTCGAGGGTGACGCGAAAACGCGAGTCCGGCAGCACTTCGGTGACCAGGCCGCCCATTTCAATCAATTCTTCTTTGGCCATGCTTCAAATCCTTTGTCGATCTATGACTGTATCGGCTGCCTGATCCTTCCGGGAACATCCCAAAAGACGCCAGGCGGGTGGCCGATGCACCGCGTGTTTTTGCAGGGGAGGCGCGCCTGTGCCGGCACGGTGGCTCACGCGCGCCGTTCATGGCGGCACAGGCCGCCGCCGGGGGCGGGCACGCAGTTCGTGCGAACACGGACTCCTGCGCGGGCCTGGCCCCCAGGACCTCCGCATCAGCCTGAGCGATGCAGCCATGGCAACCGGAGGATATCGAGCGCTTTCTGCCTTGGACGGCTTGCGATGGGCCCCGAAACGCCAGGGAAACCCGCAGGCCATGCCGCGCAAAAGCCCGAAATTATAACATTCCGCTCGATGGCGCTTGGCGGCGAGGCCGACGGGTCAGGCCGGGGTGTAGGCCAGCCGCACGTAGATAGGGGCGAAAGCCTCGGCCTGCGTGATCTCGACCAGGGTTTCCTTGCCCAGCTCCAGCAGCGCGATGAAGGTGACCACCAGCACGGGAATGCCGCGCGAGACGTCGAACAAATGTTCGAACTCGACGAACTTCTTGCCCTGCAGGCGGCGCAGCACGATGGACATGTGCTCGCGCACCGACAGTTCCTCGCGCGTGATGGTGTGGTGCTGAACCAGCCGGGCACGCTTGAGGATGTCGCGCCAGGCCGCCTGCAGCTCGCCGACCTCGACGTCGGGGAAGCGGATTTGCAGCGACTGCTCGACGTGCACCTGGGCCCGCAGGAATTCACGACCGAGCTGGGGCAGCACGTTGATGCGTTGGGCGGCGAGCTTGATCTGCTCGTATTCGAGCAGCCGCCGGACCAGCTCGGCGCGCGGGTCCTCGGCTTCCTCGCCGCCCTCGGTCTTCTTGGGCGGCAGCAGCATGCGCGACTTGATCTCGATGAGCATGGCCGCCATCAGCAGGTATTCCGAGGCCAGTTCGAGGTTGCGGCTGCGGATCTCGTCGACGTAGCTCAGGTACTGCCGCGTCACGGCGGCCATCGGGATGTCGAGGATGTTGAAGTTCTGCTTGCGGATCAGGTAGAGCAGCAAGTCGAGTGGGCCTTCGAAGGCCTCCAGGAAGACCTCCAGCGCATCGGGCGGGATGTAGAGGTCTTGCGGCAGGTCGAACAGGGGCTCGCCATACAGGCGTGCCACGGCCAGGTGGTCGACCACTTCGGGCTGGCCGGGGTCGGCCCCGGGGGGCGGTGCGAGCTGGATCTCGGCGTTCAAGAGGTGATCCGTTCGTGCGATGCGCGACGGGGGCGGGCGCCTGTGCAGTAGCCGGGCGATGCCCAGGTCCCGGATGCGCGGCGCCGCGCCACGGGCGTCACTTGCCTTCGGCCAGGTAGACGTAGGGCTTCTGGCGCACGCGGGCGCGCGCGGCGTCGGCTTGCGTTTCGCGGTTGATGTCCTTGTCCCACAGCAGGGCGCGGCCGGCGCGCTGTTCGGCTTCGAGCGTGGGGCGCTGCTCGCGCAACTGCTGGATGAACTGCGTGGTGTCGGAGGTGTAGTCGGGGCGGCGGAAGATCGACATAAACTGCGGCTTTCTTTGAGTCAACCAGGGCATGGCGCGGGCGTCGTCGTGGGATGGGCAGCCGGGCTGCTGCCTCGTGCGGCGCTGGTGCGGTCGCCCCTGGATTTTAATGAGCGGGATCGAACGATGTGGCAAAGCCTGGGGCAACTGGTCGACAACCATGGCGGGTGGCTGCTGGCGGGGCTGGTGGCCCTGGCCGCGGCGGTGGTGCTGGCGGGCTGTGACGACCGCCGCATCGCCAAGCTGGAGGAAGGTGTCTCGACCGAGGCCGACGTGCGCGCGGCCATGGGCGAGCCCGAGCGCGTCTGGCCCGAGGCCGATGGAAGCCAGACGCTGGAGTACAACCGGCAGCCCACGGGGCACCGCAACTTCATGATCACCATCGGGCCGCAGGGGCGCATGACGGCGCTGGTGCAGGTGCTCACGCCCGAGCGCTTCGCGCTGGCCCGGCCGGGCATGGATGAGTCGGCGCTGCGGCGGCTCTACGGCAAGCCGGCGCGGGTGATTCCGTATGTGCTCAAGGGCGAGACCGACTGGGTCTGGCACTACCTGGAAGACGGCAACCGCAGCCACAGCTTCACGGCCAGCTTCGGCCCCGATGGGCGGCTGCTGCGCACCGCGCGCACGCTCGACGAATCCAACGACGTGCCCGACCCGCGTTGACGCCCGCGGCGCCCAGGACGGGCGCCGATGGGGGCCCCGATGCGGTCAGTGGATGCGCATGCCCGGCTGCGCGCCCGGCCAGGGCTCCAGCACGTAGACGCCAGGCTCGGCCTTCTCGTCGGCGTGGCTGGCGGCCAGCACCATGCCCTCGCTGATGCCGAACTTCATTTTGCGCGGCGCCAGGTTGGCCACCAGCACGGTCAGCTTGCCCTTCAGATCCTCGGGCTTGTAGGCGCTGGCGATGCCGGAGAAGACGTTGCGCGTGCGGCCCTCGCCTGCGTCCAGCGTCAGGCGCAGCAGCTTGGTCGAGCCTTCGACGGGCGCGCAGTCGACGATGCGGGCGATGCGCAGGTCGACCTTGGCGAAGTCGTCAATGGTGATGGTGTCGGCGATGGCCTCGCCGCCGGGCCGCCCCAAGGCGAGGCCAGCCCCCTCGGGGGGCAGGGAGGCGCTTGCGCCGACCGTGGGGGCACCCTGCTTTTCGCCGCCGGGCAGGACCGCCTCGGCCACCGGTGCGGGCGGCTCGAACAGGGCTTCGAGCTGTTTGATGTCGACCCGCTGCAGCAGGTGCTGGTAGGCGCCGATGGCGTGGCCCGCGCCGAGCAGGTCATCGGCGTGGGCGAACTGCAGCGGCTCGACTTGCAGGAAGGCCTCGACCTGCGCGGCCACGGACGGCAGCACGGGCTTGAGGTAGATGCTGAGCAGCCGGAAGGCTTCGATGCAGGTGCTGCAGACGTCCTGCAGGCGCGCGTCCTGGCCGTCCTGGCGCGCCAGCTCCCAGGGCTTGTTGTTGTCGACGTAGACGTTGACCAGATCGGCCAGCGCCATGACTTCGCGGATGGCGCGGGCGTAGTCGCGCGACTCGTAGAGGCGCGCGATGGCGTCTTTTTGCGCCGTCAGGTGGGCGATCAGTTGCAGGCCGTCGGCCGACAGGGTGCCCAGCCTGCCTTCGAAGCGCTTGGCGAGGAAGCCGGCGGCGCGGCTGGCGATGTTGACGTACTTGCCGATCAGGTCGGCGT
>JASGEH010000018.1:0-27018 GCA_047606565.1 Comamonas sp. | reverse complement strand
GTGCGGGGGCAGGGGTGGGCACGGGCGCTGGCGCGGGGGGCGGCGGCGGAGGCTCCGGGGCGGGTGTGGGGACGGGCGCCGGAGTGGGTGGCGGCGGGGGCGCGGGGGGCGGCTCGGGTTTGGGCTCGGGCTCGGGCGTGGTTTTTTGCTCGGGCTCGGCGGCGGTGGGCGGCGGCAGCGTGGCGGGCGGCGCGGCTTCCTGGGGCACGCGCGACCAGACTTCGGCTTCGAAGGAGGGCAGGTCGCTGCTCAGGCGCCATTGGGTGCCGAAGTACAGCAGGCCGCCGAGCGCGAGGTGCGCGAGCACCGCCAGGGCGACGGCGCGCTTGCGCCCGGGTGGCTCTTGCGGCGGCACGAAGGGCGAGCGTTCGGTGGGACCGGACATGGAGGGGGTGGGTTTCATGGGCGACTGGGCGGGCGGTGCGTGCCGGTCAGTTGCTCGTGGGCTGGACGGCCAGGCCGACGCGGTCGATATGGGCCCGGCGCAGGGTGTCCATGACCTTGATCACCGCGTCGTATTTCACCGCGCGGTCGGCGCTGATGACCACGGCGACGTTGGCTGGGTCGGGCTTGTCGCCCTGGGTGCCGTCGCGCGCGACCAGGGGGGCGTCCTGCGCGGCCTTGACCTGGGCAGCCAGTTGCGCGAGCGTGGCGTCGACGGTGGATTGGCGGGTCTTGATCTGCAGGCTTTCGTCCGGCCGCACGATGACCTGGATGACGCGGTCGGGCAGGCGGGCGGCGCTGCCCATGCTGGGCAGCTTGACCATGCTGGGGGTGATGAGCGGGGCGGTGACCATGAAGATGATGAGCAGCACCAGCATGACGTCGATGAACGGCACCATGTTGATTTCATTCATGCTGCGCCGGCGGCGGCCGCGGGTGACGGTGGCGGCCATGGTCAGAGTCCTTGGTGGGGCGCTGCGGCAGCGGCGCTGGCGGGCGGGGCGCTGCCCAGGTTGCGCTGGAGGATGTTGGAGAACTCCTCGATGAAGGTTTCGAGCCGGGTGGCGATGCGGTCGACGTCGCGCGCGAAGCGGTTGTAGGCGGTGACGGCGGGGATGGCGGCGAACAGGCCGATGGCGGTGGCGACCAGTGCTTCGGCGATGCCCGGGGCGACCGAGGCGAGGGTGACTTGCTCCAGCGACGACAGGCCGGTGAAGGCGTGCATCACGCCCCAGACGGTGCCGAACAGGCCGACGTAGGGCGAGACCGAGCCGACGGTGGCGAGGAAGGACATGTTGGCTTCAGCCGCGTCGAGCTCGCGCTGGAGGCTGGCGCGCATGGCGCGGCGGGCGCCGTCGAGCAGCGCGCCGGGGTCGGCGATGCGGCGTTCGCGCAGCTTCTGGTACTCGCGCATGCCGCTGGCGAAGATGCGTTCGAGCGGCGCGCCCTTGCTGGCGTGGCGCACCGAGCTGGCGTAGAGCTCGTTGAGGCTGGTGCCGGACCAGAACAGGTCCTCGAATTCGTCGTTGTCGGCATGGGCGCGGCGCAGCGCGGTGAGCTTGCGGAAGATCACCGCCCAACTGGCCACCGAGATGACCAGCAGGAGCAGCATGACCAGCTGCACCACCCAGCTCGCGTTGAGCACCAGGTGCAGGATCGACATATCGTTGTTCATGGATGTCCTCGGGAAAACAGGAATGAAGGTGGAAACTGTGGCGTGCCGCCGGGATTGTCCGCCCGGCTGGCCCGGGCGGCTGGTTCTTGATGGCGGGGTCAGCCTGGCGGGCTGGCCGCCGGCTGCGGCAACCCGAGGGTTTGCAGCAGGCTGGCCGGCAGGCGGCCGGGCCGCAGGGTCAGGGCATCCACCCAGCCTATGCGAACCGTGCCCTCGCATAAAAGTTCCGGCGCGCCCTCGCGCCAGGCCTGCTGACGCAGCAGCAGCGTGGCGCGGCCGGTTTCGACGGGCTCGACGGTGATGGCGAGGCGGTCGTCGAGCCGCGCGGGCAGGCGGTAGCGCAACTGGCAGTCGGTGACCACGAACATGCCGCCGGCCTGTTCGCGCAGGGCCTGCTGGGCCACGCCGCGTGCGCGCAGCCATTCGGTGCGGGCGCGCTCGAAGTACTTGAGGTAGTTGGCATAGAAGACGATGCCGCCGGCGTCGGTGTCTTCCCAGTAGATGCGCACCGGCCAGGTGAAGGCGGCGGAGGGCGTACCGTGGGAGGGGGAACTGCTCATGCAAGGATCTCCTGGAGGCGGCGGGCGGCTTCCTGCAGCTGGGCCATGCTGCTGGCCGTGGAAAAGCGGATGAAGCGCTCGGGCTCGGCCTGGCCGAAGTCGCGGCCGGGCGTGACCACGACGTGGGCCTGGCGCATGAGGGCGAAGGCCAGTTCCCAACTGCCGCTCACGCCCAGCTTGCGGGCTGCCTGGGTGCTGTCGGCATAGGCGTAGAAGGCGCCGTCGGGCATGACCGGGACGGTCAGCCCGAGCCGGTCGAGTTCGGGGATGAAGGCGTCGCGGCGGCGGCGGAATTCGAGCCGGCGGCGTTCGTATTCGGCAATCGATTCGGGTTCGAAGCAGGCCAGCGCGGCGTGCTGCGCGATGGCATTGGGGCAGATGAACAGGTGTTGCGCCAGGCGCTCGACGGCGCCGGCCAGCGCGGGCGGCACGACCAGCCAGCCCAGCCGCCAGCCGGTCATGCAGAAGTATTTGGAGAAGCTGTTGATGCTGACGATGCCCTCGTCGCCGAGCGCCAGCGCGCTTTGCCCGTAGGCCTCGTCGTGCGAGAGGCCGAGGTAGATCTCGTCGGCCAGGATGTAGCCGTCGCGCCGCCGGACTTCGGCGTGGATGGCGGCCAGCTCTGGCGCGGCGATGGAGGTGCCGGTGGGGTTGGAGGGCGAGGCCAGCATGACGCCGCGCGTGCGCGGCCCCCAGGCTTGCGCGACTTGCCGGGCGTCGAGCTGGAAGCGCTGCGCGGCGGGCGCCGGCAGCAGGCGCGAGGCGCCGCCGGCGGCATGCACGAACTGCCGGTTGCAGGGGTAGCAGGGGTCGGGCATCAGGATTTCGTCGCCCGCATCGACCAGCGCCAGGCAGGCCAGTTGCAGCGCGGCCGAGGCGCCGCTGGTGACGATGATGCGCGCGGCGTCCACCCGCAGGCCGAAGCGCTGCGAGTACCAGTGGCTGATGGCTTCGCGCAGCCGGGGCAGGCCGGTGGCCGGGGTGTATTGCGTCTGCCCCCGGTCGATGGCGTCGCGCGCGGCTTGCTGCACGGCGGCGGGGGCGGTGAAGTCGGGCTCGCCGATGTTCAGGAACAGCATCGGCCGGGTGGTGTGCGCCACCTCGGCGGCGATGCGGGCCGCTTCCTTGGCGATTTCCATCACGTAGAAGGGCGGGGCGGCGCGGGCGCGTTCGGACAGTCGCATGGGCAGGGGCGGGCGTGGGCTGGCGGGCCGGCCGGTGCGTGGTGGCTCAGGCGGCGGGCGCGGATTTGGCCGGGGTGGCCGTGGGGGGGGCGCTGGCGGCGGTTTCGGCGGGGCGCTGGATGGGCGCGAGCTTGTCGAGCACGCCGTTGACGTACTTGTGGCCGTCGGTGCCGCCAAAGGCCTTGGCGAGTTCGATGCACTCGTTGATGACGACGCGGTAGGGCACGTCGGGGCAGTGCGCGAACTCGTAGGCGCCGATCCACAGGATGGCGTGCTCGATGGGCGAGATCTCGGCCAGCGGGCGGTCGAGGCGGGGGGCGATGAGGGCGTCGAGTTCGGCCGCGTCGCGCGCGCAGCCATGGATCAGGGCGTCGTAATGCACCGAGTCGGCCTTGTTGAAGCCGGAGAGGTCGCGCGTGAAGAGGTCGATGGACTCGATGGTGTTGCCGCTGAGCAGGTATTGGTAGAGCGCCTGCAGGGCGAATTCGCGCGCGCGGCTGCGTGGCGGCTTGCTGGCCGTCTTGCGGGCGCCGGTGGCGCTGAGCGCGGCGGTTTTCTTGCTGCGCGGTGCCGGCGTGGGGGAAGACGGGGAGTTGGAATCGGACATAGACATCGCAATGGAACACAGAAAAGGGAAGCCGCCAGGGCCTCCCGGGTCAACTGGCGCGCCTGCCGCGCGAGCGGCATGGGCCCAGTCGCCATCCCCAATTGTCACGCATTCGCCAGCAGGGCCATCTCGACGACCACGCGCGCGGCGTCGCGCCCCTTGTCGTGCTGGCGCGCCACGGCCTGTTCGAGGTTCTCGGGGGTGAGGATGGCGTTGGCGATGGGCAGGTGGTGGTCCAGGCCGACGCGGGTGACGCCGGCGGCCGATTCGTTGGCGACCAGTTCGAAGTGGTAGGTTTCGCCGCGGATCACGCAGCCCAGCGCGACCAGGCCGCTGTAGGTCTTGCGGCGCGCCAGCACCTGCAACGCCAGCGGCACCTCCAGCGCACCAGGGACCTGGACGATGTCGATGTGGGCGGCGGGCACGCCCAGTGCCAGCAGTTCGTCGCGGCAGGCGTCGGTCAGGGCCTGGGTGATGCCGGCATTGAAACGGGCCTGGACGATGCCGATGCGCAAGGTGCGGCCATCGAGTGCTTGTTGGGGGGAGCCTTGGTCTGCGCCGAGCATGGGGGGAGCCTTGTCTGTGGGGATGTGGGGAAAGCGGAGCGGGGCCGCGAGGCGGCGAATCAAGCGAATCGGGTGGATCAGGTGTTGTCTGCCTCGTGCGCGTCGATGTAGCCGGCCACCTCGACGCCATAGCCGGCCATGCTGGGCATGCGGCGCGGCGAGCCCATGAGCTGCATGCGCTGGACGCCGCATTCGCGCAGGATCTGTACGCCGACGCCGTAGGTGCGCAGGTCGCCACGGCCGCGCACGGGGGCATGCGAGGCCTCGGCCACACCTTCGAACTGGGCCAGCAGTTGCTCGGCGGTCTCGCCGCAGTTGAGCAGCACGGCCACGCCGCGCCCTTGCCGCACGATGTGCGAGAGGCTGCTGTCGAGCGTCCACGAGTGCATGGCGCGGTTGACTTCGAGCAGGTCGAGCACCGACAGCGGCTCGTGCACGCGCACCGGCACCACGCCGTCGTCCTCCCAGTGGCCGAACACCAGCGCCAGGTGCAGGCCCTGTCCGGGCTGGTCGCGGTAGAGGTGGGCGACGAACTGGCCCCAGTGGGTTTCGAGCGTGCGGGTGCTGACGCGCTGGATCAGCGATTCGGTGCGGCTGCGGTATTCGATGAGGTCGGCGATTGTGCCGATCTTGAGGCCGTGCTGGCGCGCGAAGACCTGCAGGTCGGGCAGCCGCGCCATGGTGCCGTCGTCGTTCATGACCTCGCAGATCACCGAGGCCGGGCTGCAGCCGGCCATGCGCGCGAGGTCGGAACCGGCCTCGGTGTGGCCGGCGCGCATCAGCACGCCGCCATCGACGGCCTGCAGCGGAAAGATGTGGCCGGGCTGCACCAGGTCCTCGGCGCGTGCGCCGGGGGCGACGGCGGCCTGCACGGTGCGCGCGCGGTCGGCCGCCGAGATGCCGGTGGTGACGCCTTCGGCCGCCTCGATGGAGACCGTGAAGGCGGTGCTGTGGCGCGCGCCGTTGCGCTGCGTCATGGGCGGCAGGCGCAGGCGCTCGCACATCTCGCGCGAGAGGGTCAGGCAGATCAGGCCGCGCGCGTGGCGCGCCATGAAGTTGATGGCCTCGGGCGTGACGTGGTCGGCGGCGATGATCAGGTCGCCCTCGTTCTCGCGGTCTTCCTCGTCGACCAGCACGACCATGCGGCCGGCGCGGATCTCGGCGACGATGTCCTCGACCGGGGCGATGTCGTAAGGCGTGCCGGCACTGGCAGGGCTGCGGGAGCTGTCGGGGCTGGCCGGGGCGAGGGAGCGGACGGAGGTGGGGGACATCTGGAGTGGGGCCGCGAGAGGGGGCTGGGGAAGCGGTGGGCTATGGGCCTGGGGTGCCGGGATGGGGATTCAGCCCCGGGCCGCGTAGGCCGCGTAATCGACCATGCGCTCGACGTAGCGGGCGATGGTGTCGATTTCGAGGTTGACCTTGGACCCGGCGGCCAGCGTGCGCAGCGCGGTGTGCTCCAGCGTGTGCGGGATCAGGTTGATGGAGATGACGCTGCCGGCCTCGCGGCTGATGTCCTCGACGGTGTTGACCGTCAGGCTCACGCCGTTGACCGTGATCGAGCCCTTGTAGGCCAGGAAACGGGCCAGGGCCGGGGGGCAGGTGATGCGCAGCTCGTGGCTTTCGCCCACGCGTTCGAGCGAGGCGACCTCGCCCAGGCCGTCGACGTGGCCCGAGACGATGTGGCCGCCCAGCCGGTCGCTGGCGCGCAGCGCCTTTTCGAGGTTGACCTCGCCGGGCTCGGCCAGGCCGGTGGTCTTGTCCAGCGATTCGGCCGACACGTCGACCTGGAAGCGGTGGGCCGCCGCGTCCAGGGCGGTGACGGTCATGCACGCCCCATTGATGGCGATGCTGTCGCCCAGGCCCACGTCGAGCAGGTAGCCCTCGGGCGTCTCGATGGTGAGTTGCTTGCCGTGGTTGAAGGAACTGCCCAGGTCGTGGACGACGGCGATACGCCCCACGCCGGTGATGATGCCGGTAAACATGCCTGGCATTTTCGCAGGGATTGCGGTAGGGCATGGGCCGCGCCAGGGAAAAGATCGGAGGCCGCGCCGTAGAATTCCGCGCATGCTTGATATCAATCTGTTGAGAAAAGATCTGGAAGGCGTCGTCGCGCGCCTGCAGACGCGAAAAAATCCGCAGCCCTTCCTGGACGTCGAACGCTTTTCCGCGCTGGAAGCCGAGCGCAAGACCATCCAGACCCGCAGCGAGGAACTGCAGGCCACCCGCAACCGCCTGTCCAAGGAAGTCGGCCAGCGCAAGGGCAAGGGCGAATCCGCCGACGACCTGCTGGCGCAGGTGGCGGCCATCAAGACCGAACTCGAATCGGCCGCCGCGCGCAACGACGCCGTGCAGGCCGAACTCCAGACCCTGCTGCTGGCGCTGCCCAACCTGCCCAACCCCAGCGTGCCGCTGGGCGCGGACGAGACCGCCAACGTGGAAATCCGGCGCTGGAGCCCGCAGGGCCAGGAGCCGCGGCCGCTGTCCTTCACGCCCCGGGATCACGTCGACATCGGCCTGCCGCTGGGGCTGGATGCCGAAACCGGCGCCAAGCTGGCCGGCGCGCGCTTTACCGTGATGCGCGGCCCGGTCGCGCGGCTGCACCGCGCGCTCGCCCAGTTCATGCTGGACGTGCAGACCCAGGAACACGGCTACACCGAGCACTACACGCCCTACATCGTCAACGCCCAGGCGCTGCAGGGCACCAGCCAGTTGCCGAAGTTCGAGGAAGACCTGTTCGCCGTCAAGAAGGGCGGGCAGGACGGGCAGGGCGAGTCGCTCTACCTCATCCCCACCGCCGAAGTCTCGCTGACCAACACCGTGCGCGAGACCATCCTGGCCGAGGCGCAACTGCCGCTGAAGCTGACCGCGCACACGCCGTGCTTCCGCTCCGAGGCTGGCTCGTCGGGCCGCGACACGCGCGGGCTCATCCGCCAGCACCAGTTCGACAAGGTGGAAATGGTGCAGGTCACCCATCCCGAGCGCAGCGACGAAGCGCTGGAGGAGATGGTCGGCCACGCCGAGGCCATCCTGCAGAAACTGGGCCTGCCCTACCGGGTGGTGGCCCTGTGCACGGGCGACATGGGCTTTAGCGCCACCAAGACCTACGACCTCGAAGTCTGGCTGCCGGCCCAGGCGACCTACCGCGAGATCAGCTCCGTCTCCAACTGCGAAGCCTTCCAGGCGCGGCGCATGCAGACCCGCTTCAAGAACGCGCAGGGCAAGAACGAGTGGGTCCACACCCTCAACGGCTCCGGCCTCGCGGTCGGCCGCACCCTGGTGGCGGTGCTGGAAAACTACCAGAACGAAGACGGCTCCGTCACTGTTCCCGAGGCCCTGCGTCCTTATCTGGGGGGTCTCGATGCCTTGAAGCCCTGATGGGCGGAAAAAGCCGCTACAATAGCCGGCTGATCCGATCACGGAAACACACTTACAGGAGAGGTGGCAGAGTGGTCGAATGTACCTGACTCGAAATCAGGCGTACGTGCGAACGTACCGTGGGTTCGAATCCCACCCTCTCCGCCAGAAACAGGCCGCTTGGTGCTATCGAAAAGATAGGTCAAGCGGCCTTTTTGGTTTCTGGGTTCTGAGTTTTTGGCGTCAGTGCGGCGTGTGCAGCGTCTGCTGCAATTCCGTCCAGTTCGCGGACGGGGTTGGTGTCTTGAGTTGTCGGCGCATGAACTTCACGGCCTTGCGGCGAGCGATCCTCAGTCGCCGCATGCCGGCCAGCCGGCCGTCGGCGCCATGGCTGGTCCGGATGAGGCTGTAGAAGAAAACACCGCCTGCGATCTCGACCAGGATGATGGCGGCAATGATGTAGGTCCACATGGCGAGTCTCCTTTGCTTGCTGATTGTTTTGTGATGGGGTCGGCATAGGCTGATCCCTCTGTGTATTTTTGTCCTCCGCAGGCGATCTGCAATGTAGAGATTTCCCGGTGTTGGGGGGTGTGTTGATGTCCGTCAATGCGCAAGATGATCCTGATGGCCGGGGCGAGCTTCCTGTGGAAAAAATACAAGGCCAAAAAGGCCGTGAAAACGAAGGGGAGTCGCGGTTACTCGGCATGAAGCTGGGTTGGCGCAGACAGTTGGCGAACTGAGCGTGAGTGCGGGTTGGACCTTTGCCCAAAAGAAAAGCACCTGAACCTTGCGATTCAGGTGCTTGATGCCCTTGCCAACTTGCAGTTGCAAAATTCTTGGTCGGAGCGGAGAGATTCGAACTCCCGACCCACTGGTCCCAAACCAGTTGCGCTACCAGGCTGCGCTACGCTCCGACGGAACTCTGGATTCTATCTTGCTGTTCTGCAGAACTTTCGATCGCCAGTCACCGGTCGTTTCTGCATGCGCTGTGCATGCAGGCCATGGACCGATGGCGACGGAAAAGAAAATGGCCTACGATTTTCTGTCGTAGGCCATTGACCAGAATGGATCTGGTCGGCGAGGCGGGATTCGAACTCGCGACCCCTTGCACCCCATGCAAGTGCGCTACCAGGCTGCGCTACACGCCGAACAGAACGCTATTGTAGCGCGTTTTTCGAGCGATTCTGGAAGTCGGCTAACTTTCGTCGTCACCCAGCAAGTCACGGATTTCGAACAGGGTGTCGCGCAGTGCCGCGCGCTGGCTGTCGTCGAGCGCGGCCAGCACGAGTGCCAGGCGGTCTTCGGTACTGGGAGGGGCGTGCCGGGCCGTGGATGTCGGTGGAATCTGGTCGGGATGATCGAAGTCCAGCGGCCAGGCGCCATCGGGGTCGGGCAGGGCTTCGTTGCGGCGCCGGCTGCGTTCGAGCTGGGCATATTCCTGGAGCTTGTTGCGCGCGCCGCTGATGGTGAAGCCCTGGTCATACAGGAGGTCGCGGATGCGGCGGATCATCAGCACTTCGTGGTGCTGGTAGTAGCGCCGGTTGCCGCGTCGCTTCATGGGGCGCAACTGGCTGAATTCCTGTTCCCAGTACCGCAGCACATGTGGCTTGACGCCGCACAGGTCGGCGACTTCGCCTATGGTGAAGTAGCGCTTGGCGGGTATGGTCGGTAAGGCGTTTTCCGAGGACATCAGCAAGAACCGGGGGAAGACGGTTGAACACGCGCTAGCGTAACCGAAGTTCCTGGGGCGGCCTTGCAACAAAAAGGGCGGCACCCGGCCGCCCTTTGCTGGTTGCGCTTACTTTTATTTGCGGATCTTGGCGAGTTCGGCTTCGAGTGCCTTGATGGTGTCGGCGCCGACGGTGGCGGCGTACTTGTCGGTGACGGGCTTGACGCGGTCGCGCCAGCGTTGCAGTTCCTGCGGGCTGAGTTCGGTGACTTGCAGGCCGCCCTTCTTGAGCTGTTCGAGGTCGGCCTGGTCTTTTTCACGCGAGACCTTGCGCTGGAAGGCGGTGGCTTCGGCGGCGGCTTCGGTGATGATCTTCTTTTCGTCGGCGCTCAGGCTGTCCCAGAGTTTGCGGCTGATGAGCAGGGCCTGCGGGTTGTAGATGTGGCGGGTGAGCGTCAGGTACTTCTGCACTTCGCCGAGCTTGGACGACAGGATGGTCGAGGGCGGGTTTTCCTGGCCGTCCACGGCCTTGGATTCGAGGGCGCCGTAGAGCTCGGGGAAGGGCATGGGCGTGGCGTTGGCGCCCAGGGTGTTGAAGAGGTCGATGTAGATGGGCGACTGGATGACGCGGATTTTCAGGCCCGAGAGGTCTTCGAGCTTGGTGACCGGGTGCTTGCTGTTGGTGACGTGGCGAAAGCCCAGGTCCCAGTAGCCCAGGCCGACCAGGTTCTTGTCGTAGAGCTTGTCGAGCAGGTTCTTGCCGAAGGGGCCGTCGGTGACGGCATCGGCTTCCTGCGGGCTGGCGAACAGGAAGGGCAGGTCGTAGGCCGCGAATTCCTTGACCTGGGCCGACAGGATGCCGGCGTTGAGCACGGTCATCTCGACCGTGCCGCCTTGCAGCGCCGAGACGGTCTGCAGGTCGCCGCCGAGCACGCCGCCGGCGTAGGTGCGGACCTTGATCTTGTCGCCCGACTTGGCGGCGACCAGGTCGGCGAATTTCTTGGCGCCCTGGGCCTGAGGGTGGTCACCCTGGTTCTGGAAGGCGAACTTGATGGTGCGCGATTTGATGTCCTGCGCGAAGGCCGATCCCAGCGGCAGCAGCGCGGCGGCGACCGCGACGGCGGCGCACAGGGTTTTCTTGAAGGCTTTCATGATGGTCTCTCCTCAGTAAAAAACGACAGGTGAATCGATCAGGGCGCTCAACCGCCGCTGAACCAGCGCGCGGGCACCGTGATGAGCTGCGGGAACAGCACGAACAGGAACATGATCAGGAACTGCGCGACCATGAAGGGCAGCACGCCGCGCGTGACCTCGTCCATGCGCATGCGCCCGACGCCGGCCACCGTGCTGAGGACGGTGCCGACCGGCGGGGTGATCAGCCCGATGGCGTTGTTGATGATGAACAGCACGCCGAAGTAGACCGGGTCGATGCCGGCGGCCTGGATCACGGGCATGAGCACCGGCGTGAGGATCAGGATGGTGGGCGTCATGTCCATGGCGGTGCCGACGATCATCACGATGATCATGATGACGAAGACCAGCATCTTGGGACTGTCGAGGAAGGGTTGGAGCAGCTCGATCATGGCGCCGGGCAGGTCGGCCACGGTGATCAGCCAGGCCGCGACCATGGCGGCGGCCACCAGCAACATCACCACCGCGCTGGTGCGCGCGGCGTTGACGAAAATGCCGTAGAGCTGGCCCAGATGCAGTTCGCGGTAGATCACGGTGGCGACGAAGAGCGCGTAGACGGCGGCCACCACGGCGGCCTCGGTGGGGGTGAACACGCCCATGCGCAGGCCGACCAGGATGATGACGGGTAGCATCAGCGCCCAGGCCGAGTCGCGCAGCGCCTTGAGCACCACGGCGCGTGGCTGGCGCGGCGGCGGCACCAGCTTGTCCTTGCGCACCAGCCACCACCAGGTGGCCCACAGGGCCGCGCCGATCATCAGGCCCGGGGTGATGCCGGCCATGAACAGCTTGGAGATGGAGACGTTGGCCGAGACGCCGAAGATGATGAGCCCGATGGACGGCGGCAGCACCGGCGCGATGATGCCGGTGGCGGCGATCAGCCCGCCGGCCTGCGCCCGGTCGTGGCCGGCGCGCACCATCATCGGCAGCAGCAGCGCGGTGAGCGCGGCGGCGTCGGCCACGGCCGAGCCCGACAGTGCGGCCAGCAGGCAGCCGGCCATGATGGTGACGTAGCCCAGGCCGCCGCGCACATGGCCGACGATGGACAGGGCGAGCTCGACGATGCGGCGCGAGAGACCGCCGACGTTCATGATCTCGCCGGCGAGCATGAAGAAGGGCACGGCCAGCAGCGGGAAGCTGTCGGCGCCGTTGATGACGTTCTGCGCCAGGATCTGGGCGTCGAACAAGTCGAGGTGGAGCATCAGCGCCACGCCCGTGAGCAGCAGAGCGAAGGCGATGGGCACGCCCAGGGCCATGGCGCCAAGCAGGGCGCCGACAAAGATCAGGATGGTCATGGCAGCAGCGGTTTATCGTGAGGCGGGGGGGCCTTGAGGGGGGGCGAGGGGCGGTCGCGTTGGGGGCCGGGCACGGCCAGGGCCGCGCGGCATCGGTTCAGAGCTTGGCGTGGATCGACGGTACGGCTTCCTCGGACTCCTGGATGCCGGTGAGCTCCTGCCGTGCCAACTGGCCGGTGAACAGGCGATAGAGGTTGAAGGCCAGGATCACCAGTGTCGAGGCCGCGAAGACCACGCCGCTGAGGTAGACAGCGGCCATGGACCAGCCGGTGGTGGGCGCGCTGACGTCCCAGTTGATCAGCGTCTGCTGCCAGCTGCCGGTCATCACCAGGTAGCTCGCCAGCATCATGAGCAGTTGCGAGAGGGCGTAGCAGATTTGCTGGCCACGGCGCGGCAGGCGGCTGATGAGCATGTCGGTGCCCAGGTGGCCGCGATGGTGCATGCCGACGACGGCGCCCAGGAAGACGACCCAGATGAAGGCCCAGCGCGAAACTTCCTCCGAAACGGTCCAGCCCGAGTTGAAGCCGTAGCGCAACACGACGTTGCCGAAGACCAGGACCACCATGACCAGCAGAAGCGCCGCCGTTAATGCATCGAGTGCCTTGCTGTAGAGATCCAGGAGGCGGTTCACAGAGTTC
This sequence comes from Comamonas sp., assembly GCA_047606565.1. GTDB lineage: Bacteria > Pseudomonadota > Gammaproteobacteria > Burkholderiales > Burkholderiaceae_C > Comamonas_F. The sequence continues at coordinate 14,339 of JASGEH010000018.1, read as the reverse complement.
TCCATGAGGGGTTGGAATGAATGTGAGAAATGTACTAACTGGTTACCTGGAGCAGCAATGCGGAGATACCCGCAGTCACGGTGGCGTGAGGGGGCTGTTGTCGTGACCGCTGCCGGAGGGCGCAGGGTTCATGGGGGGTGCACGCGCCGGGCGGCGGCCCATTCCAATGCCGCCTCAGCCGGCATGGGCTGCGCGAAGTGATAGCCCTGGAGTCGGTCGCAGCCCATGGCGTTCAGGGTGGCCTGGTCACTGGCGGTCTCGACGCCTTCGGCGACCACTTCCACGCCCAGCCAGCGGCCGAGGTCGAGGATGGTTCTGACCAGCACGCGGTTGACCGCCGAGCTTGCCAGGTCCCGCACGAAGCTGCGGTCGATCTTGAGCCGGTGCATCGAGAGGTTGCGCAGCGTGGCCAGCGACGAGTAGCCGACGCCGAAGTCGTCGATGGCGATGCGCACGCCGGCTTGCTCCAGCGCGGCCAGCTTGGCCTGCGCGGTTTCGATGTCGAGCGCGGTTTCCTCGGTGATCTCGATTTCGAGGTGGCGCGTGGCCACGTTGTGCTGGCGCAGCACGCCGAGCACGATCGTGTCGACGGGCAGGTGCGACATCTCGCGTGGCGAGACGTTCATCGCCACCCGCACGTCTTCCAGGCCCACCGCCTGCAACTGGCCGATGAAGCGGCAAACGCTGGCCAGCAGCAGGCGCAGCAGGGCCTCGGATTGGCCGGTGCCCGCCGCCACGGTGATGATTTCCTCGGGTGGGATGCTGCGGTGGGTCGGATGCGGCCAGCGCATCAGGGCCTCGAAGCTGTCGATGCGTTGGCCGTGGTCGCAGACGATGGGCTGGAACCAGGTCTCGATATCGCCTTGCGCGATGGCCTGAGCCACGTCGCGCTTGGCGTCGCGCCAGCGCTCGATCTGCTGGCGCAGCGTGTCATCGAAGACGTGGAACTGATTGCGCCCGGCGCGCTTGGCGACCGTCAGCGCGGCGTCGCTGCAGGCCAGCAACTCGCTCAGGCTGGCCTGGCCGTCCCGGCAGATGCCGATGCCGACGGCCATCGGGACGTGCTGGCGGACCGGCTCGCGCGCCAGGACGGCGATGATGCGCTCGGCCAGCGCTGTGCTGCTGCTCTCCGGCCCGAGCAGGACGATGGCGAACTCGTCACCCCCCAGCCGTCCGGCGACGGCCGGGTGGCCGGCGACCTCGTGCTGGAGCAACTGGCCGAAGCTGGCCAGGGCCTCGTCGCCGGTGGCATGGCCGAAGATGTCGTTGATGGACTTGAAGTCGTCCAGGTCGAGCAGCAGCATGCAGGGCGATTCGTGGGCCGGCGTGTCTTGCGGGGTTCTGGCGTGCCCGGCCAGCAGGCGCTTGGCTTCCCGCATGAAGCCCTCGCGGTTGAGCAGTCCGGTGAGGCTGTCGTGCACCGCGCGGTGGCTCATTTCCCGGGCCACCTCCTCGGCGTGGGCGTGCGCGATGCGCAGCGATTGCGCCAGGGCCGTGGCTTCGTTCTTGAGGCGGCTGCTGGCACGAAAGCTGGTTTCGCCGATGTGTGTGATGCGGATCAGGGCCGCCAGGTAGAGCAGCATCGTCAGGGCCAGCGCGATGTTGTCGAAGCTCCCCGCGTAGATCAGGCTGGCTGCTGCCGACAGCAGCGGCGGCGTGACGAAGGCCCGCGGCACGGCCGCATAGGCGATGACGTGGGTGACCGATCCGGCGGTGATGCAGCAGATCACCATCAAGGAGAAATGGCTGGAGGTGAAGTTGTCGCTCAGCATGGGGAGGATGGCCCAGGCCAGGCCTGAAGCCAGCGCCGAAAGCCAGGCCTGTCTCAGGTGGCGCTCCACGCCTGCGTCGTCGGCGGCCTCGGCATCGCTGCTGCCGGCGCGGGCATCGGCGCGGCGCGGGTAGGGCCTGTGGCACAGTGCCATGCGGCCGAGGTTGATGGCGGTCGACAGTATGAACCACAGCGCACCGGCCAGCCCGTGCCCCGTGTAGGTGGTCACCAGCGTGCCGGTCAGGCCAAATGCCACGTTGATCGGCAGGACCGTCAGCACGTCGCGCCGGATCGAGGACAACTGGTCGGCACGGATCAGCCGGCGCAGTAGACCATCGTCGACGGTGTCGATAGCCGGGGCCGGGTTTCCGATGTCAACCATAGGGGGAACTGCGAGGGCAGACGAGTGGTGGAGGCGAAGCTGCGGACGATGCATGTTCGCATAGTTCGGCCGCCGCCGCCGCCGAGACGAGTTCGCGTGGGGATCGTGTCGACCGCCCGGCCAGCGGCAGGCCGATGACCCTGATCGGTGTTAACCATAGACGGCGATGCGGCGGTTTGCCTCAATGATCAGGGTGGGGCTGTTTCGGCGGCATGCGTGAGAGCCGCCCGGCCCCATTCACGACAAGAGGGATTCATGAGCAAGCAAGCAATCAATCTGCCGCGCCGTCGCGTCTCGATGGCGCTGGGACTGCTGGCCTCGGGCGTGGGTGCGCCCGCGTTGGCGCAGGGCACGCCGGGCGATGGGGCCGCCGGCTGGCCCGGCAAGGCCGTGCGCATCATCAACCCGTTTCCGGTGGGGGGTGGGCCTGATGGCGTCTCGCGCCTGGCGGCCGACAAACTTTCGCGCGTCTGGAATCAATCGGTGGTGGTGGAAAACCGACCGGGCGGCAACGGCTTCATCGCCATCGCGGCCTTCAAGCAGGGGGCTGTGGACGGCACCGACATCATCCAGCTCGACAACGTCCACATCGCGGCCTATCCCTACCTGTTCAAGAAGCTGCCCTACGACGTGGAGCAGGACTTCGACCTCGTCGCGCCGCTGTTTCGGGGCTATTTCTTCGTGTGCGTGCCGGTCAACAGTCCCTACCAGTCTGTGGCCGACCTGGTCGCCGCGGCCAGGACCAGTCCGACCCGGCTCAACTATGGCTCGTGGTCGGTGGGCAATCCCGTGCACCTGGGTTCGGCCCTGCTGGAGAAGATGACGGGCACGCGCATGGAGCATGTCATCTACAAGGAAACCAGTCAGCTCTACCAGGGCGTGGCCAATGGCGAACTGGATTTCGCGCTGGGCACCAGCGGCACCGCCGGCCCCCTGGTGCGCGCCGGCAAGCTGCGCCTGCTGGCGGTGGCCGCGCCCGAGCGCCTGCCGGGTTACGAGAACGTGCCCACGGTGGCCGAGTCGGGCGGGCCGGCCAATTACTTCGTCACGGGCTGGAATGCGCTGGCGGTGCGGCCCGGCACGCCCACGGCGGTGCAGGAGAAGATCCGCCGTGACCTGCGGGCCGCCTTGTCGGGCCAGGACGTGGCCGACAAGTTCCAGACCTTCGGCTACACGCGCTACACGCCCACGCCGCAGGAGTTCCAGGCCTTCGTGGCCGAGGAGCGCGCGCGCTTCTCCGAGGTCATCCGGGCTGCCGGCCTGTCGCTCGACGCCTGAACGCTGCACGTTCCAAGCGCAACCGGCCCCCGGTGCTCGCGCATCGGGGGCCGGTTGGCGTGGAGAGCGCCGGGCTCAGGCCTTCTTGCGGACGATGCCGTAGATCACCAGCAGCACGATGGCGCCGATGATGGAGGCGATCCAGCCGGCCGGCTCGCCCACGGCGTACCAGCCCAGGGCCTGGCCGACCCAGCCGGCCAGCAGCGAACCCGCGATGCCCAGGACGATGGTCCAGATGAGGCCCAGCTTGTCGTCGCCGGGCTTGAGGGCGCGCGCCAGCAGGCCCACGATGAATCCCACGATGATGGTGCCGATGATGCTCATGAACAATGCTCCAGTTGAACCGGCCGATATTGACCGAGGCACCCGGCCGGGTGGCTTCCCGCCGGGCCGCTGCAAGCTTACTGGTTTAATTGCTCGACCGCTTCCTGCAGTTGCAGCCATTCGTCTTCCAGGCGCGAAATCTCCTCGCTTGCCGCCTTCAGCCTACGGCCCAGGTCGGCCAGTTCCGATGGTGCCACGGGCGCGCTCAGGCGTGCTTCCAGGCCGGCTTTTTCGTGCTGCAGTTCGGCGGTGCGTTGCTCGTTGCGCGCGATGTCGCGCCGGATCGGCTTGAGCCGCACAGCCAGTTGCTGGCGCCGCTGGGCGTCGAGCTGGCGCTGCTCGCGCTGGCTCAGGTCCGGGGCAGGTGTGGCCTGGGCGGCGGACGCGGGCTTCGCCGCGGGCACGGCTGCCACGGTTTGCGGTGTGGCGGCAGGCGTGGCGGGGGCGGTTGCATGGCGCGCGGCTTCCTGCTGGCGGGCCTCGTCGCGCAGGCGGCGCGATTCGTCGAGCAGGTAGCGCTGGTAGTCGTCGAGGTCGCCGTCGAAGGGCTGGACCTGGCCGCGCCCGACCAGCCAGAACTCGTCGCAGACCGAGCGCAGCAGCGCGCGGTCGTGGCTGACCAGCATGACGGTGCCTTCGAATTCGTTGAGCGCCATCGCCAGCGCCTCGCGGGTGGCGAGGTCGAGGTGGTTGGTGGGCTCGTCGAGCAGCAGCAGGTTGGGCCGCTGCCAGACGATCATGCAGAGCACCAGCCGCGCCTTCTCGCCGCCGCTCATGGTGCCCACGGGTTGCAGCACCATGTCGCCGCTGAAGTTGAAGGTGCCCAGGAAGTTGCGCAAGTCCTGCTCGCGCGTGGGCTGGCCGGACTGCGCGCCGCGCTCGCGCACCAACCGCACCATGTGGGCCAGCGGCGAGTCGCTGGCGTGCAGCACGTCGAGTTCCTGCTGGGCGAAGTAGCCGATCGCCAGCCCCTTGCCCTCGGTGATGGTGCCGGCCAGCGGCGCCAGGTCGCGCGCGACGGTCTTGACGAAGGTGGACTTGCCCTGGCCGTTGGCGCCCAGGATGCCGATGCGCTGGCCGGCCAGCACCGACTTGCCGATACCGCGCAGGATGGCGCGCGGCTGCTGGCCGTTCTCGTCGGAGGCCGGGTAGCCGAAGTCGACGTCCTGGATCGCCAGCATGGGGTTGGGCAGGTTGGCCGGCTCCTTGAAGCTGAAGGTGAATTCGGCCTCGGCCAGCACCGGGCCGATCTTCTCCATGCGTTCGAGCGCCTTGACCCGGCTTTGCGCCTGCTTGGCCTTGCTGGCCTTGGCCTTGAAGCGGGCGATGAATTTCTGCAGGTGAGCGATCTTGTCCTGCTGTTTGGAATAGGAGGCCTGCTGCAGTTCGAGCTGCTGGGCGCGCAGCGTCTCGAAGGCGCCGTAGTTGCCGCCGTAGCGCGTGAGCTGGGCGTGCTCGATGTGGACCGTCACGTTGGTCACGGCGTCGAGGAACTCGCGGTCGTGGCTGATGACGATCATGGTGCCGGGGTATTTGCGCAGCCAGGCCTCCAGCCAGACCAGCGCGTCGAGGTCCAGGTGGTTGGTGGGCTCGTCGAGCAGCAGCAGGTCGGACGGGCACATCAGCGCGCGCGCCAGTTGCAGCCGCATGCGCCAGCCGCCCGAGAAGCTGTCGACCGGGGCGTCGAGTTCGTGCGCCTTGAAGCCCAGGCCCAGGATCAGCGCTTGCGCGCGGGGCACCGCGTCGTGGTCGCCGGCGTCGGCCAGGTCGCTGTAGGCCTGGGCCATGGCCATGCCGTCGTCGGCGGCCTCGGCGGCGGCCAGCGCGGCGCGTACCTCCATCAGGCGGGTGTCGCCGGCGAGCACGAAGTCGGTGGCGCTCTCGCGGGTCTCGGGCATGTCCTGCGCGACCTGGGCCATGCGCCACTGGCTGGGGATCTGGAAGTCGCCGCCGTCTTCGTGCAGGTGGCCGGCGAGCAGAGCGAACAGGGTCGACTTGCCGGCGCCGTTGCGGCCGACCAGGCCGGCTTTCTCGCCCGGGTTGATGACCAGGCTGGCGCTGTCGAGCAGCACCTTGGTGCCGCGGCGCAGCACGATGTTTTTCAGGGAAATCATGGCGAGGTCAGGAGAGGGAGGTGAGGGCCGCGCGCGTCAGCAGCAGCACCTGGTCGTCGCCGGCCGAGGTTTCCAGCCAGAAGGTTTCGAGGCCGGCAAACGCGGCCTCGTAGAAGGCGCGTTCGTTGCCGATCTCCAGCACCAGCGCGCCCTCGGGCGCGAGCAGGGCCGGCGCGTCGCGCAGCAGCTGGCGGATGAAGTCCATGCCGTCGGCGCCGCCGGCCAGGGCCAGTTCGGGCTCGGCGCGGTACTCGGCCGGCAGGCGGGCCATGCTGGCGGCGTTGACGTAGGGCGGGTTGCACAGGATCAGCTCGAAGGGGCCGCGCGCGCGCAGGGCGGGCGCGGCCAGGCCGTCGGACTCGAACAGCGCGATGCGGTCGGCCAGCGCGTGGCGTTCGACGTTGATGCGGGCGACGGCCAGCGCGTCGGGCGAGAGGTCGCCGCCGGTGACGCGCGCGTCGGGCCAGGCCAGCGCCGCCAGCACGGCCAGGCTGCCGTTGCCGGTGCACAGGTCGAGCACGGCGAAGGACTCGGCGCGGCCGCTGTCGGCTACGGCGCGCTCCAGCCAGGGGTCGAGGCTGCCGTCGGCGATCAGCTCGGCAATGAAGCTGCGCGGCACGATGGCGCGTTCGTCGACGTAGAAGGGCACGCCCTGCAGCCAGGCTTCGCGCGTGAGGTAGGCGGCGGGCTTGCGGGTGGCGATGCGCTGTTCGACCAGCGCGGCCAGCGCGGCCTGCTCGTCAGCGCCCAGCAGGCGCTCGCCCGGCTCGCCGGCGAGGTCGCTGTCGAGCGGCAGGCCGAGCTGCCACAGCGCCAGCCAGGCGGCTTCGTCGTGCGCGTTGGTGGTGCCGTGGCCGAAGCTCACGCCAGCGGCGTCGAGCCGGGCGGCGTGCTGGGCGATGGCCTCGCGCAGCGCGAGGGGAGGGGTGGTTGTCATGTCGGGTGGGTTCACATCTCAGTTTTTCATAGCGCTGGCGCGTCACCCGCAGCGGATGCGAAATGGACGGTCCAGCCTTGCCCCCGGTTTGACTCCCTCCCCCCCTGGCGGGGGAGGGTTGGGGAGAGGGGGATGCCGGAACGAGCGCCGGTGGTCGATTGCGTGCCGCAGCCCCCTCTCCCCCGGCCCCTCTCCCGCGGGGGGAGAGGGGGGAAGTGCGGCCTGAGGCCGGAATGGAGGGGGCGTTTCATCTCAGGCGACGAGTTTTTCGAGCAGCCGGCGGTAGACGTTCGTGAGCGGCGCCAGATCGGCCACGGCGACGTGCTCGTCGATCTTGTGGATGGTGGCGTTGCTGGGGCCGAACTCGACGACTTGCGGGCAGATCTGCGCGATGAAGCGGCCATCGCTGGTGCCGCCGCTGGTGGAAAGTTCGGCGACGCAGCCGGTTTCCTCGGCGATGGCGGCCTGCAGCGCATCGACCAGCGCGCCGGGGGGCGTCAGGAAGGGCAGGCCGCCCAGGGTCCACTTGAGGTCGAAGTCGAGCTGGTGGCGGCTGAGGGTTTCGTGGACGCGGCGCTGCAGCGACTCGGGCGTGGATTCGGTGCAGAAGCGGAAGTTGAAGTCGATCACCACCTCGCCCGGGATCACGTTGCTCGCGCCGGTGCCGCCGTGGATGTTGCTGATCTGCCAGCTGGTGGGCGGGAAGAAGGCGTTGCCCTGGTCCCACTCGGTGGCGATCAGCTCGGCCAGCGCCGGGGTGGCCAGGTGGATGGGGTTGCGTGCGAGGTGCGGGTAGGCGATGTGGCCTTGCACGCCCTTGACGGTGAGTCGTCCGCTCATGGTGCCGCGGCGGCCGTTCTTGATGACGTCGCCCAGCCGCGCGCTGGAGGTGGGCTCGCCCACCACGCACCACTGCAGCGGCTCGGCGCGCTGGCGCAGCGCGTCGCAGACCACCACGGTGCCGTCCACGCCCGGGCCTTCCTCGTCGCTGGTGATGAGCAGGGCGATGTTGTGGCGCGGCTCGGCGCCGCTGGCCAGCAGTTCCTCGACGGCGACGACGAAGGCGGCGATCGAGCTTTTCATGTCGGCCGCACCGCGCCCGTAGAGCTGGCCGTCGCGCACCGTGGGCTGGAACGGCGGGCTGCCCCATTGTTCGATCGGGCCGGTCGGCACTACGTCGGTGTGGCCGGCGAAGGCGAAGGTCTGGGCCTGCGTGCCGAGCGTGCCGGCGCGCCGGGCCCAGAGGTTGGTTACGCGGAAATCGTCCGGGCCGCTGGCGAGGGTTTCGCAGACGAAGCCCAGGCGCTGCAGCCGGGCGCTCAGGATGGCCTGGCAGCCGTGGTCGTGCGGCGTGACGGAGGGCAGGGCGATGAGTTCCTGCGCGAGGGCGAGCGTGGCATTCATGGGGGCAGTGGACAAGGCGAAAAGGCCGGGGGCCGGAGGACCGGGGGGTGATGGGGGTGAGGCGCGGCGCGAAGGGCGCGCGCGTGCAGGCTGTCGGGCCTTCAGGGCTGGAGGTCGGCCAGGCCCCCCGGACGGGTGTGGAGGGCGGCCGGCAGGGCCGGGTGGCCGACCGATGGCGGTGGCGTGTTCTGCAGCCGCCACAGCAGATTGGAGGGCGAGTCGGCGTTGGCCAGGCCTTCCTCGCGCGAGACGCGGCCGCTGGCGATGAGGCGCGCGATGTCCTGCTCGAAGGTCTGGCCGTCTTCGGTCAGGCCGCGTTCGAGGGTTTCGCGGATGCCGTTGAAGTCGCCCTTCTCGATCAGTTCGGCCACCGAGCGGGTGTTGAGCATGACCTCGGTGGCCGGCAGCCGCGTGCCGTCGACGGTGCGCAGCAGGCGCAGCGAGATGACGGCCTGCAGCGCCGAGGCGAGGTCGTTTTGCAGCAGCGGCCGGACTTCCTCGGGGTAGAAGCTCAGGATGCGGTGCAGCGCCTGGTAGCTGGTGGCCGCGTGCAGGGTCGCCAGGCAGAGATGGCCCGATTGGGCGTACGACAGCGCTGCGGTCATGGTGGCGCGGTCGCGGATCTCGCCGATCATGATGACGTCGGGCGCCTGCCGCATGGCGTTGTGCAGGGCGATGGAGAGCGAGGCGGTGTCGGTGCCGACCTCGCGCTGGTTGACGATGGAGAGCTGGTTGACGAAGGTGTATTCGATCGGGTCTTCGACCGTCAGGATGTGGCCGGAGGTCAGCGCGTTGCGGTGGTCGATCATGGCCGCCAGCGCGGTGCTCTTGCCCGAGCCGGTGGCGCCGACCACCAGCACCAGCCCGCGCTTGCGCATCACCAGCCGGGCCAGGATGGCCGGCAGGTTGAGTTCTTCGAGCGCGGGGATCTCTTCCGGGATGTAGCGCAGCACCACGGCGCACTGGCCGCGCTGCTTCATGGCGCTGATGCGAAAGGAGCCCATGGCCGGCACGCGCACCGAGGTGTTGAGTTCGCCGGTCTGGTCGAACTGCACCAGGCGCTCGGCCGGCACCAGGTCCTGCAGCATGCGGCGCGGCGCGTCCTCGGGCAGGCGCTGCTGGCCCGCGGCGTGCGAGACGCCGTTGACCTTGACCAGGATAGGCGACTGCCCCGAGAGGTAGGCGTCCGAGGCCTGGTGGTCGACCATCAGCTGGAGGATGCGGTAGATGTCACTCATCGCGGAGGGCTCGCAGGGACGCCGGGCGTGGGCAGGGGCTGCGCAGGCCGGGTGCTCAGGCGCGCAGCAGGTCGTTGAGGCTGGTCTTGGCGCGGGTCTGCGCGTCGACGCGCTTGACGATGATGGCGGCGTACAGGCTGTAGGCACCGTCGTTCTTGGGCAGGCTGCCCGAGATGACGACCGAGCCCGCCGGCACGCGGCCGTAGCTGATCTCGCCGGTGGCGCGGTCGTAGATCGGGGTGCTCTGGCCGATGTAGACGCCCATGGAGATCACCGAGTTCTCTTCGACGATCACGCCTTCGACGATTTCCGAGCGCGCGCCGATGAAGCAGTTGTCCTCGATGATGGTGGGGTTGGCCTGCAGCGGCTCCAGCACGCCGCCGAGCCCGACGCCGCCCGAGAGGTGGACGTTCTTGCCGACCTGCGCGCAGGAGCCGACGGTGGCCCAGGTGTCGACCATGGAGCCTTCGTCCACGTAGGCGCCGATGTTGACGTAGGAGGGCATCAGGATCACGTTCCTGGCCAGGAAGCTGCCGCGGCGGGCAACGGCCGGCGGCACCACGCGCACGCCGGTGGCCTTCATGGCGGCTTCGTCGAGGTCGGCGAACTTGGTGGGCACCTTGTCGTAGAAGGCCAGGTCGCCGGCGCGCACGAAGGCGTTGTCCTTGAGGCGGAAGGACAGCAGCACGGCCTTCTTGACCCACTGGTGCACGGTCCACTGGCCCACGGCCTCGCGCGTGGCCACGCGCAGCGTGCCGCGGTCGAGCTCGCCGAGCACGTGCTCGACCGCGTCGACGACTTCCTTGGGCGCGCTGGCGGGCGCGATCTGGGCCCGGTTTTCCCAGGCGTTTTCGATGATGGTTTGCAGTTGTTGGCTCATGTTGGACTCGGTGTTGGGTCGATGGAGGAGAGAGGTAATGGCGGCCGCCGCGCGGCGCAAGCGCCCGCGTTGGCCGGGATTCGGGGTGGGGGATTCATCGCCCCTGGGCGACGAACCGTGCGATGCGCTCGGCCGCCTGTACGCATTCGGCGGTGTCGGCCACCAGCGCCATGCGCACGCGGCCCGCACCCGGGTTGTGGCCCTGCGCCGTGCGGGCCAGGTAGCTGCCGGGCAGCACCGTCACATTGTATTGGGCGTAGAGGTCGCGGGCGAAGGCCGCGTCGTCGTCGCCATAGGCCGCCGGGATGCCGGCCCACAGGTAGAAGCTGGCGTCGGGCAGGCGCACGTCCAGGTGCGGCGCCAGGATGGGGGTGACGGCGGCGAACTTCTCGCGGTAGAGCGCGCGGTTGGCCGCCACATGCTCCTCGTCGCCCCAGGCCTCGATGCTGGCGGCCGCCACCATGCCGCTCATGGCGCAGCCGTGGTAGGTGCGGTAGAGCAGGAACTGGCGCAGGATGGCCGCGTCGCCGGCCACGAAGCCGCTGCGCAGGCCTGGCACGTTGCTGCGCTTGGACAGGCTGGTCAGGGCGATCAGGCGGCGGAAGTCGCTCCGGCCCAGCCGGGCGGCGGCTTCCAGGCCACCCAGCGGCGCCTCGTCGCGGAAGTAGATTTCGCTGTAGCACTCGTCGGAGGCGATGACGAAGCCGTGGCGGTCGCTCAGCGCGAACAGCTGCCGCCATTCGTCCAGCGGCATCACCGCGCCGGTCGGGTTGCCCGGCGAGCAGACGAACACCAGCTGGGTGCGCGCCCACACCGCCTCGGGCACGCGGGCCCAGTCGACGGCGAAGTTGCGCGCCGGATCGCTGGGCACGTAGTAGGGCTCGGCGCCGGCCAGCAGCGCCGCGCCTTCATAGATCTGGTAGAAGGGGTTGGGGCAGACCACCACCGGCGGGGGCCCGCTGGCGGCGGCGGCCGGGTCGACCACGGCCTGCGTCAGCGCGAACAGCGCCTCGCGCGAGCCGGTCACGGGCAGCGTCTGCGTCTGCGCGTCGATCTCGATGCCGTAGCGCCGCCGGATCCAGCCGCCGAAGGCCTCGCGCAGCGCCGGGCTGCCGGCGGTGGGCGGGTAGACCGCTAGCGCCGCCGTGTTGCGCGCCAAGGCGTCCAGGATGAAGGGCGGCGTGGCATGCTTGGGCTCGCCGATGCCCAGGCTGATGGGCGCGTGCGCGGCATCCGGCGTGATGCCCGCGAAAAGCGCGCGCAGGCGCTCGAAGGGGTAGGGGTGGAGTTTGTCCAGCAACGGATTCATAGGGCGGGGATTATCCCTCGCCCAGCAGGGGCCGGCGCGCGCCGGGGAACCTGGCCTGGTGGGCGTACTCTAAACTCAGTTTCGATGCCCATGCGCTGGGCTCGGTCAAACAAGGAGCTGTCGCATGCGTCGCAAGGAATCGTCGAGCCATTGGTGGGTGGCCATCCTGGTGGTGGTCCTGGTTCTGGGGGGCTTCTATTACTGGTATTTCGTGCGCGAGCTGCCCGCGGACACGCCCGTGGCCAGTGTCGCGACGGCGCCCGCAGCCACGCCCGGCGACAGCCCGCCGGCCCCGGCGCTGCCGGCCGCGCCACAGTACCCGATCGACGCCCCGGCCGGCACCGAGACCCCGCCCGCCGCTGGCGAGACCACGGCGCTGCCGTCGGACCCGCGCGCCGCCGAACCTTTCTTCGACCAGGCCTTCAAGCAGTTGCTGGGGGCCTCGCCGCTGCTGTCGTGGCTGCAGATCGACGACTTCGCGCGCCGCGTGGTCGCCACCGTCGACAACCTGCCCAGCCGCCACGTGGCGCCCCTGGTCTGGCCGGTGCGGACCACGCCGGGGCAACTGGTGCTGGACGCGCGCGACGGCGGCAGCGTGCTGGGCGCGGCCAATGCCCAGCGCTACCGCCCGCTGGTCCAGGCGGTCGCCGCCGTCGACACGGCGCGCGCGGTGGCGCTGTACCGGCGCGCCTACCCGCTGCTCCAGAAGGCCTACGAGGACCTGGGCTATCCCGGCCGCTACTTCAACGACCGGCTGGTGCAGGTGATCGACCACCTGCTGGCCACGCCCGAGCTGCCCGATCCGGTCGCCGTCGTGCTGCCGCCGGTCAAGCCCGCGGGCGAGGCAGCGGCGGACGGCGCGCCGGCCCTCCAGCGCCCCTGGGTGCGCTACGAGTTCGCCGATCCGCAGCTCGAAAAACTCTCGGCCGGCCAGAAGATCCTGTTGCGCGTGGGCGCCGACAACCGCGCCACGCTCAAGGCCAAGCTGCGCGAATGGCGCGCGGCCATCACCCAGCCTTCTCCGTAATCCCCCCGACGGCCCGACTGCTGCCGCTGCCGCGCGTGCCGTGATGCAGCCCATATGCCCGCGCGTATGAATCCGGCCGGGCGCTGCGCTAAGCTTCGCGCCCATGAAAGCCTACCGAGCCGCGCTGCTGCGCTTTGACGACCGCCACCAAGCCCTGTACGACGCCGATGGCCTGCTGGTCGTGGGCGACGACGGCCGCATCGCCGCCGCCGGCGACTGGGCCTCGCTGCGCCACACCTACGCCCACGTGCCGACCGAACACCTGCCCGGGCGCATCCTGGCGCCGGGCTTCGTCGACACCCACATCCACTACCCGCAGACCGACGTCATCGGCTCGCCGGCCGACGGCCTGCTGCCCTGGCTGCAGAACTACACCTTCCCGCACGAAAGCCGTTTCGCCGATCCGCAGCACGCCGCCGAGGCGGCCGACTTCTTCATCGAGGAACTGCTGCGCAACGGCGTCACCAGCGCGCTGGTGTTCTCCACCTCGCACGCGGGCTCGGTCGATGCGTTGTTCACGCTGGCTGACGCGCGCGGCATGCGGCTGATCACCGGCAAATGCCTGCAGGACCGCTTCTGCCCGCCTGGCGTGCAAGACGACACCGAGCAGGGCCTGCGCGAGAGCGAGACGCTGATCCAGCGCTGGCACGGCGTCGGCCGCCTGGGCTACGCCATCACGCCGCGCTTCGCGCCCACCAGCACCGACGCCCAACTGGCCGGCGCGGGCGAACTGGCGCGCCAGTACCCGGACGTGTGGATCCAGTCGCATGTGGCCGAGAATCTGGCCGAAGTGCGCTGGGTGGCCGAACTGTTCCCGCAGGCGCGCAGCTACCTGTCGGTGTACGACGACTTCGGGCTGATGCGCGAGCGCGCCGTCTATGCCCACTGCATCCACTTCGACGACGCCGACCGCGTGCTGATGCGCGAGCGCCGCAGCGCCGCGGCGCTGTGCCCGACCAGCAACCTGTTTTTGGGCAGCGGCTTCTTCGACTACGCGGCGCTGGCGCGCCAGCCCTTTCTGCACGGCCTGGGCAGCGACGTGGGCGGCGGCACCAGCTTCAGCCCCTTCCACACCATGCTGGCGGCCTACTACACCGGCCGCGAGGGGCTGACCAAGGAGGGCGTCAGCCTCACGCCCAGCCAGCTCTGGTGGCAGCACACCGCAGGCGCCGCCCAGTCGCTCGGCCTGCAGGGTGTCATCGGCAACCTGGCGCCCGGCTGCGAGGCCGACTTCATCGTGCTCGACCCGCAGGCCACGCCCTTGCTCGCGCGCCGCACCGGGCAGGCCGCCAGCCTCGACGAACTGCTGTTCGCCATGATCGTGCTGGGCGACGACCGGCTGGTCGAGCGCAGCGTCATCGCCCGCCTGTAGCTCCGGCGGCGGGCGCGCCTGGCGCACTTAAAATGCGCGCCCAGTACAGGAAACCTACCATGAGCATCAAGAGCGACAAGTGGATCCGCCGCATGGCCGAGCAGGAGGGCATGATCGAGCCCTTCGAACCCGGCCAGGTCCGCACCAACGCGGCCGGCGACAAGATCGTCAGCTACGGCACCAGCAGCTACGGCTACGACATCCGCTGCGCGCCCGAATTCAAGATCTTCACCAACATCCACAGCACCGTGGTCGACCCGAAGAACTTCGACGAGAAAAGCTTCGTCGACTTCCACGGCGACT
>JASGEH010000017.1:0-12470 GCA_047606565.1 Comamonas sp. | reverse complement strand
GCGAGCATGAGCAGGTGGCCGTCGAGCGAGAGGAAGAGCAGCAGCGCGATCATGTTGAACAGGCGCGAAAGCACGGTGGTGTTGGCGCCGGTGGCCGGGTCCAGCAGGGTGGCGAAGGACAGGCCCATTTGCAGGCCGACCAGCTCGCCGGCCACCTGCACGGCGGCGAAGACCACGCGCATGGCCATGCCCATGGCCAGCCCGATGAGGATTTGCTGGCCGATGATGAGCAGGCTGCTCCAGGAGCCGGGCGGCACCGCCGGCATGCTGCCCGGCGCCGGCGCCAGCGCGACGGTCAGCACCAGCGCCACGGCGGTCTTGACGCGCGTGGGGATGGCCGAGTCGCCGAGGATGGGGGCCACCGCCATCAGCGCGGCGATGCGGCTGAAGGGGAAGATGAAAGCGTTGATCCAGCCGTAGAGCTGCTCGAGGGTGACGGAGATCATGGCGGGGCCGGCGCGCGCGGGTGGCGGGGTCGCGAGGTTGCGCTATTGCACCAGCGTGGGAATGGCGGTGATGAGGGCGCGCATGTAGTCGACGATCTGGGCGATCAGCCACGGCCCCAGCAGCACCAGCGTGCCGCACATGGCCAGCAGCTTGGGGATGAAGGACAGCGTCATCTCGTTGATCTGCGTGGCGGCCTGGAAGATGCTGATGAGCAGGCCCACCACCAGCGTGACCAGCAGCGGCGGGCCGGCCATGAACAGCGTGGTCTTGAGCGCCTGGTAGGCCAGGGTCATCACGAACTCGGGTGTCATAACACGCTCTAGGTTTGGAAGCTTCGGGCCATCGAGCCCAGCAGCAGGTTCCAGCCGTCGGCCAGCACGAACAGCATGAGCTTGAAGGGCAGCGCGATGGTGGCCGGCGGCACCATCATCATGCCCATCGACATCAGCACGCTGGCGACGACCAGGTCGATGATGAGGAAGGGGATGAAGATGGTGAAGCCGATCTGGAAGGCGGTCTTGAGTTCGCTGGTGACGAAGGCGGGCACCAGCACGCGCATGGGCACCTGCTCGGGGCCCTGTAGCTCGGGCAGGCCGGCGAGTTCGGCAAACAGCGTCAGGTCGTTTTCGCGGGTCTGCGCCAGCATGAAGGCGCGCATCGGCACCGAACCGCGCTCGACGGCGGTTTCCAGTGAAATCGAGCCGGCGGCCAGTGGCTGGTAGGCCTCGGTGTAGACGCGGTCGAAGACCGGCGCCATGACGAAGAAGGTGAGGAACAGCGCCAGGCCGATGAGGATCTGGTTGGGCGGCGACGAGCCGGTGCCCAGCGCGGTGCGCAGCAGGCCGAGCACGATGACGATGCGGGTGAAGCCGGTCATCATCAGCAGCATGGCCGGCAGAAAGCTCAGCGAGGTCAGCAGCGCCAGCGTCTGCACGCTGAGCGAATAGATCTGGCCGCCGCCGGCGGTGGGCGTGGCGGTGAAGGCGGGCACCGATTGGGCCCACGCCGCGGATGCCGCGAGGGCAAGCGCGAGCGTGGCGGCCGCGCGCAGGCGTTGCCTGTTCAGCATGTGCGGCCTGGGGGGGCGCGGTGCAATCATGGCGGGGGAGAAGAGGAGCGGGGCGCGCGGGAGGCGGAAGGCGCCGGCAGCCATTGCGCGAGCAGGGCTGGGAAGGTGGCGGACGTGGCTGGAGTGGGGGGCGGCGGACCGTTCTCGCCGTCCTCGCCGGGCGTGGCCGACGGCAGCGTGTGCAGCAGCGTCAGCCCCTGCGGGCCGATGCCGATCACCAGGCGCGCATCTTCCACGCGCACCACCGCCAGCCGGTGGCGCGGGCCGAGTGCCAGCGTGGCTTGCACTTGCAGCGCCGTCGCTCGCCGACCCGTGGCGCCGGCCAGGCCGAAGCGGTGGGTCAGCCAGGCGCTCAGCAAGATGGCGGCAATGACCAGCGCCAGGCCGACGATCATGCGCAGGAGGGCAGCGGTATCCATGGGGATGAGGGTGTGGGGGCGGACAGCCGGGGGCAGATGGGCCGGCCTCGGGCGCGGGCTGTCAGCGCTTGCCGTTGAGGCGGTTGAGCCGGTCGGCGGGCGTGATGATGTCGGTCAGGCGGATGCCGTAGCGGTCTTCGACCACCACCACCTCGCCCTGGGCGATGAGAAAGCCGTTGACGAAGATGTCCATGGGCTCGCCGGCCAGGCCGTCGAGTTCGACCACCGAACCCTGGCCGAGCTGCAGCAGGTTCTTGATCGTCATGCGCGTGCGGCCGAGTTCGACCGTGAGCTGGACCGGGATGTCCTTGATGAAGGACAGATCGCCCGCGCCGACGTTGCCGGAGTCGTCGAGTGCGGGAAAGTTGACCGGCTGGACGGGCGTGGGCGCGGGTTGGGCCGCGGGTGGCGACACCGGGCTGGCCGCGGGTGCGGTGGCGGCGGCCTGCTCGGCGAGCGCGGCGGCCCAGATGTCGGTCGCATCGTCGGCCGCAGGGGTGGCCGGCGCGCTGGCGGACAGGCCATCGGCCTGATTGCCGGCCAGGTTGATGTCGGGCGCGCTGGCACCGTCAGTGCCGCTCTTGGGGCCCGGGGATTGGTCGGAGTCAGTCATGTTGGATCGATTCGTTGGGATCGGTGTCGAGCTGGGCGATGACGCGCCGCACGCGCAGGGCGTAGCGCTCGTCGTGCTGGCCGTAGTCGCACTCGAGCACGGGCACGCCGTCGACGTGGGCCACGAGAGTGGCGGGCATCTCCAGCGGCAGCACGTCGCCGACCTTGAGCGTCATCAGCTCCCGGACGCTGGAGTCCAGGGTGGCGAAGGTCGCGGCCAGGTCGAGGTCGGCATGGCGGACTTCGCGGCCCAGGCGCGAGGTCCAGCGCTGGTCGCTGGCTTCGAGCGAGACGTCCTGCAGCGGCCGGGTGAGCAGGTCGCGGATGGGCTCGATCATCGAGTAGGGCAGGCAGATGTTGAGGGTGCCGCCGACGGCGCCGAACTCGATCTTGAAGCTGCTGACCAGCACGGCTTCGTTGCTGCCGGTGATGCTGGCGAACTTGGTGTGCATTTCCGAGCGCACGTACTCGAATTGCACCGGGTAGACGCGCTCCCACGACTTGGCGTAGCAATCCAGCGTGAGGCCCAGCAGGCGCTGGATGATGCGCTGCTCGGTCTGGGTGAACTCGCGGCCCTCGACGCGCGTGTGGTAGCGGCCGCTGCCGCCGAACAGGCTGTCGATGACCAGGAACACCAGATTGGGGTCGAAGGTGAACAGGGCGGTGCCGCGCAGCGGGCGCAGCGTGACCATGTTCAGGTTGCTGGGCACCGGCAGGTTGCGCTCGAAGTCGGCGTACTTGACGATGCGCAGCGCGCCAACCGAAACGTCGGCGCTGCGGCGCATGAAGTTCAGCAGCACGCCGCGGATGTTGCGGGCGAAACGCTCGTTGATGAGTTCGAGCGTCTGCATGCGCCGCCGCACGACGCGGTCGGGCGAGCCCAGGTCGTAGGCCTTGACGCGGGAGCCGCCGGCGTCTGCCGCGTCGTCACCGGCCCGGGCTTCGCCGGAGACCTCGGCGACCAGCGCGTCGACTTCGTCCTGGGAGAGAAAGGCCTCGTAGCTCATGCGGTAGCCGTCACTGGACGACGAAGTCGGTGAACAAGATGTCCTCGACCTGCTGTTCGGCCACCAGGGGCTGGAATGGCTTGGACAGGGCGCTGGCGATGTCCTGGCCGAGCTTCTGACGGGCCTCGGGCAGGGCGATGGTTTCGGGCGACTGCGCGGAGAGCACCAGCAGGACGCGGCTGCGGACCTCGGGCTTGTAGCGTTCGATCCGGTTCACCGATTCCTGGTCCTTGAGCCGCAGCGTGATGGCGGTGTGCACGACGCGCTCGCTCATGCCATCGGTGAGCATGACCGTGAACGGGTCGAGCGCCAGGAAGATGGGCGGCGGCACGCTGGCGTCCGGATTGGCCGCGGGCGAGCGGTCCCCGGCGGTTTCGGCGATCGCAACGGGGTGTTCGCGCTTGGCGTAGAACCAGGCGCCTCCCGCGCCGGAGAGCGCAAAAAGGGCCAGCAGGACGAGAAGTCCCAGGAGCCTGAAGAGGAGCTTGGACGGGGGGCGTGGGGTCTTGCTGTCTGCCATGGATGGAAGGGCACGGGGCACCCGGGAGGCGCGTTGTGAGCCGGTAGGACGGAGGGTCGACGACCCGTTTTTCATTGTGCCCGAGCAGTTCGCAGCCGGACTTCACGAACAAGGCGGGGTTTCGGGGCATGTTTGAGCGTTTGCCCGGGTGTTCATGCCGCCGGATCGCACGCCTACGGGACGGGCCAGGATGTGGGGCAGTAGGTCTATGCGAAGGTGTCGAGCAGGGCATGGGCCCGCAGCGGCCGTGCCGGGGCGCTTTCGGCTGCCGTCGCATCGGCCGTGGTGGTGGCCTGGCCGTCGGCGCGGCCGCGCGCGTCCTGGCTGGATGGCTGCTCGGCGGACTGGCCCTGGCCTTCGCCCACGCTGGCCTGGCCCAGCGACAGCCCGGCGCTGGCCAGTGCCTGCTGGAGCTGTGGCAGGGCCGACTCCACGGCGCTGCGCACGGCGGCGTGCGGCGAGGCGAAGGCGGCCTGGGCCACGCCGTCGCTGACGCTCAGCACGATGTGCAGCGGGCCGAGGTCGGCCGGGTTGAGCTGGAGCTCGACTTGCTGCGGGTGGTGGCTGCTGAAGGCCAGGCGCCCTTGCCACTGGGCCTGCTGCGCCAGTTGCTGGCCGAGTTCGCTGGCCCAGGCCGTGCTGCCCAGCGGGCTGGACAGGGCTGTGGCGGATGAGGCCGTGCTGGACGGGGCCTGCGCGCCGTTGTCGGGTGCGAGTGCCGCGAGTGTGCCGGCTGCGGCCAGGGGCGCTGGCGCGCTGCCTGCCGTGCCGGTATCCAGCGTGGCGGGCTGGACCTTGCTCGCCGCGCCGGGGCCGGTTGCGGCGGGGCTGGCCGGGGCGGTTGCGGTGTCGATCGACGCCACCGATGGCTGGCCGCTGCCGGCTTGTCGTGCGGCATCGAAACCGCCGGGGCCCGCCGGGAGGGCCGCCAGCGCCGTTCCCGCGCGGCCGCGGCCCGGGGGGAGGGACGTGGGGGACGTAGAGGGCGTGAGGGACGAAGCTTGCAGGCCCGAAGCCGAGAAGGCCGCGCCGGCGGTGCCTGGTGCGCCGTCTTCGGTGATCCCGGCCGCGGTGCCCGTGCTGATCTCCGCTGTGCGCCCTGTCGTGATCCCCGCCGATGTGGCGCTGGCCACGCTGCCCGCGTGGATGTCGAGGCCGGCGGCGATGCCGGCCATGATGTGGGCGCCGGCCGGGTCGGCCAGCGCAGGGCCGGCTTCGGCGGGCGCGGGCGTGTCGGCCTCGGCCGCATCGCGGCGTTTGCCGCCCCAGCCCTGGCGGACCTCCTGGGCCAGGCCGAACAGTTCGTCGCTGAGTGGCGTGCCGGCGGCCAGGGCATCGGCCGCGAGGGTCGCCGCGTCCGCCGGCGGGCTGCCGCTGCCATCGGCACGATCCGCGGACCGGGCGGAATGTGGGGACTGTGGGGACTGGGCCGCCTCTGCGCTGCTGGCGGCTGGCGGGGCCGAAGCCTGCTGGTCCTGCTGCGTGCGTTGCCGGGCCAGCAGGCTGGAGAAGCTGCCGGGGTCGTTCGTGGCGGGGCTGTTCGCGGCGGCCGGGCCGGTGCCGGGCTGCAGGGCCTCGGCGGCCGACACGGGCGTGGGGGGGATGACCGTCATGGCTGTCGTCCTTGCATGTCTGGAGTGGCCTGGGGGCGATGGAGGGTCAGAAAGGCGCGCGGGCGCGTTCGGCGTGGCGGGCATGCAGCCGCTGGGCGTATTCGTCGAGCGTTTTCTGCTCCCGCCGCTGCGCGATGACGCTGGCCTGGCGGGCGCGGCGCTGGGCGAGGGTGGCGTAGGCTTCGAGGGCGCGCTTTTCCTCGATCCACTGCCGCTGGCACTGGGCGAACTGCTGCTGGGCGCTGTCGAGCACGCCTTGCTGCTGGGCGATGGCCTGGTCCAGGCTGTCGAGGAAGGACACGTAGTTGCGGTAGCGGCCGGTGTCGAGGCCGGTGGCCATGGCGTCCTGCAGCCGCGACTGGTAGTCGTGGCGGTAGTCGCTGAGGGCGCCTAACTGCTGGCGGGCCTGCGTGCAGCGCCGCTGGGCCAGGCCGAGCGCCTGCAGCGCGTCGTCGGTGCGTTGGCCGGCGCGGGTGATCAGGGTGTCGAGCGGCGTGGTTTCAGGCATGGCGTTCTCCTGTCGGGAACAGACGCGCGAGCGCGCTGGCGGCTTGTTCGTAGCCGACTGGCTCGGCCAGGCCCTGTTGCAGGTAGGCTTCGAGCCGGGGGTGCTGGGCGACGGCTTCGTCGAGCTGGGTGTCGTTGCCGGGCGCGTAGGCGCCGACGGCGATCAGGTCGCGGCTGCGCTGGTAGCGCGAGAACAGCTGCTTGAAGCGGCGCGCGGCGGTCTGCTGGGCGCCGTCGGTGATGGCGGTCATCACGCGCGAGATCGAGGCCTCGATGTCGATGGCCGGGTAGTGGCCGGCCTCGGCCAGGTGGCGTGTGAGCACGATGTGGCCGTCGAGGATGGCGCGCGCGGCGTCGGCGATCGGGTCCTGCTGGTCGTCGCCTTCGGCCAGCACGGTGTAGAAGGCGGTGATCGAGCCCTGGGCGCTGCCGTCGTCGCCGGGCGCGCCGTTGCCCGCGCGCTCGACCAGCGCCGGCAGCCGGGCGAAGACCGAGGGCGGGTAGCCCTTGGTGGCGGGCGGCTCGCCGATGGCCAGGGCGATCTCGCGCTGGGCCATGGCGTAGCGGGTGAGCGAGTCCATGATGAGCAGCACGTGCTGGCCGCGGTCGCGGAAGTCCTCGGCGATGCGGGTGGCGTAGGCCGCGCCCTGCAGTCGCAGCAGCGGCGAGACGTCGGCCGGGGCGGCGACCACGACCGAGCGCGCGCGGCCCTCGGGGCCGAGGTTGTGCTCGATGAATTCCTGCACTTCGCGTCCGCGCTCGCCGATCAGGCCGACCACGATGACGTCGGCGCGGGTGTAGCGCGCCATCATGCCCAGCAGTACGCTCTTGCCGACGCCGGAGCCGGCGAACAGGCCCATGCGCTGGCCGCGGCCAACGCTCAGCAGCCCGTTGATGGCACGCACGCCGACGTCGAGGGCGCGGTCGATGGGGGCGCGCGCGAGCGGGTTGATGGGCGGGGTGTTGAGCGGCGCGCGCGCGACATGGGCGTCGAGCGGGCCGAGTTCGTCGAGCGGGTTGCCGGCGCCGTCGAGCACGCGGCCGAGCAGGGCGGGACCGACCGGCAACTGCCGTCCGGACGGCCGCATGGCCCCCATCGGCGCCTGCGAGAGCGACTGCGGTAGAGGAATCTGCGGCCGCAGCAGGCTGCCCTGGGCATAGACGCGCGCGCCCGGCATGATGCCGGTGATGTCCTGCAGCGGCATGAGGTAGAGCGTGCGGCCGTCGAAGCCCACGGTCTCGGCCTCGATGCGGGCCGGGCCGGGGCCGCATTCGATCAGGCAGGGCGAGCCCACGGGCAGCCCCAGGCCGGTGGCCTCCAGCACCAGGCCGGTGGCGCGGGTGATGCGGCCCGAGGTGATCCAGGCCGGGGTGACCGCGCTGCGGCCGCGGGCGGCTTCGAGCTGGGCTTTCCAGCGGGCGGTGACGGCAGTCATGGTGTCTCCCAGTCCGACAGATGGCCCAGCGCGCCGCTGGCTTGCTGCCAGCGGGCCTGCAGCGTGGCGTCGACGTCGCCGTAGGCGCTTTGCACGCGGCAGCCCCCGCGCGCGAGGGTGGCATCGGGGATCAGCCGGCAGGCGCTGTCGGCGAGTTCGGTGCCGAGGCGCAGTTGCACGAGATCCAGATCGTCGGGGTTGAGCCACATGCGCAGCGGGCCGCTGCCGGTGTCGGCGCGCAGCACCTCGCCGACCAGCGGCAGCAGGGTTTCCGGGCGCACGGCCAACTGGGTGCGCACCAGGTCGCGCGCGATGTCCAGGGCCAGCGCGATGGTCGCCTGGCCCAGCTCGGCGTGCAGTTGCTCGATGGCCTGGGCGCTGTGGCGCAGCAGATCGGCCAGACGCACCTTTTCGTCGCCGAGCTGGGCCTGCAACTGCGCCTGGGCCTCGGCCAGGCCGGCGGCGTAACCGGCCGCATGGCCTTGCTGGCGTCCTTCTTCGAGGCCGCGGCGCAGGCCGGCGGCGTGGCCTTCCTGCTCGGCCTGCTGCTTCCACTGATTGAAGACGATGCGCGGATCGACCTCCTCGGGCTGGGCGGACGGGGACGGTGCCGTCGACTGTGCCGTCTCCGGCCCGGGTGGGGCCGAAGGCTGCAGCGTGGACGCCTGCCAGCGCCGCCAGGCGCCAGACAGCGCCGGGGCCGCCGGGGCCGCCGAGGGCGCCGGGGAGGAGAGGGTGTCGGCCTCAGACATACTCGTCGCCGCCCGGGCTGTCGAGCGTGATCTGGCCGCTGTCGGCCAGGCGGCGCGCGATGGCGAGGATGGCCTTTTGCTCGGCCTCGACCTTGGACATGCGCACCGGGCCCTGGGTCTCGATGTCGTCGCGCAGCATCTCGGCGGCGCGCGAGGACATGTTGCGCAGGAATTTGTCGCGCAGCTCCTGCGGCACGCCCTTGAGCGCGATGACCAGGGAGTCGTTGCTGACTTCCTTGAGCAGGGTCTGGATGCCGCGGTCGTCGATCTCCAGCAGGTTTTCGAAGACGAACATCTCGTCGACGATGCGCTGGGTCAGGTCGCTGTCGCGTTCGCGCAGGTTGGCGAGGACGGCGTCCTCGTCGGCCGAGTTCATCATGTTGAGGATCTCGGCGGCGGTGCGCACGCCGCCCATCTTGCTGCGCTTGGCGCCCTGGCCGCTGAGGATGCCGTTGAGGGTCTCGGTCAGCTCGGCCAGCGCCACCGGCTGCACGCCGCCGAAGGTGGCGATGCGCAGCAGCACGTCCGAGCGCAGGCGCGTGGGCAAGGCGTTGAGGACGGCGGCCGAGCGGTCGCGCTCGAGGTGGACCAGAATGGTGGCGATGATCTGCGGGTGCTCGTTGCCGATGAGTTCGGCAACCACCGGCGCTTCCATCCAGTTGAGCGCGTCGATGCCGCTGCCCGAGTCGCTGGCTTCCAGGATGTCATCGATCAGGCTGGCCGCGCGCTCGGCGCCCAGGGCCTTGGTCAGGACCGAGCGCACGTAGTCGTCGGAGCCCAGCGTGACGGCCAGGAACTGGTCGGCTTCCTCGCGGAAGCTGCCGAGCACGTCGGCCACGTCCTGGGCGGTGACTTGCTTGAGATTGGCCATGGCCTGGCCAAGCGCCTGGACCTCGTTGGGGGTGAGGTGGCGGAAGACCTCGGCGGCGCCGTCCTCGCCCAGCGACATCATGAGGATGGCGCTTTTCTGCAGGCCGCTCGGGGCCCGGTCGGTGGCCGGTTTAGTGGGTGTCGTTGCCATCGCTCATCCAGGATCTGACAATCATGGCCACGGCGCGCGGGTCCTTCTGCGCGAGTTCGCGGGCGGTCGCCAGGTTGTTTTCGTAGGTGCGTTTTTCCTGTGTGCGCTGCGCTTCGCGCAACGCCCGCTCGGCATGGTCCTGCTGGGCGGTGCTGGCGGACTCGGCGGCCTGGATGGCGGCCTCGCGCTCAGCGGCGCGCTGCCTCAGGATGGGCCGGGCCACCAGCCGCCAGGCCAGCAGCACGATCAAGCCGATCGCCAGGTATTGCAGCAGGCTCTTGGCCAGGTCGATGGAGGCCGGGTCGCGCCACAGCGGCACGGTCTCCACGGGCGTCTCGGCGAACGGGCTGTTGGCTACGCTCAGGGTGTCGCCACGCGCCTCGCTGTAGCCGACGGCTTCGCGCACCAGCTTCTCGATCTTGGCGATGTCCTCGGCCGGCAGCGGCTGCGGCGCGCCCGATGCGTCGGCACGGTAGTTCAGCAGCACCGCCACGGACAGCCGGCGCACGGTGCCGGTGGGCAGGCGGACGTGGCTGATGGTGCGGTCGAGTTCGTAGTTGACGGTGTCGTCGTGGCGCGACTGGCCTGGGGCTTGAGCTTGGGTCTGCGCCTGCGCCTGGGCCTGTTGTCCCTGCTGGGCCTGCTGACCTGGGGCGGCATTGGCCGGGGGCTGCACGATGGGGGCGGTCGGCTGCGCCGGCGGCTGGTTGGTCAGCGCGCCGGGCACGCCGGTGGCTGCCAGTTGCCCGGTCTGGCTGCTGGCGCTGGTCTGGCGGCTGCGGATGGCGGCCTGGTCGGGCGCCTGGTTGGGGCGGTAGACCTCGGAGGTTTCCTCGCGCTGGGCGAAGTCGAGGTCGGCGCTGACCTGGGCCTGCACGTTGCCGCTGCCCACGATCGGGCTGACCAGGCTGAGGATGCGTTCGACCGCGCGCTGCTCGATCTCGCGCAGGCGGCGCTGCTGGTCGCCGTCGAGGCCGAGCGCGCCGCTGCCGCCGGCCGACAGCAGGCGGCCGTTCTGGTCGACGATGGAGATGTCCTCGGCCGCCAGGTCGGGCACGCTGGAGGAAACCAGCCAGGCGATGGCGGCGACCTGCGAGTCGCCGAGCGAGCGGCCCGGATGCAGGTTGAGCAGCACCGAGGCGCTGGGCTTCTGGCGCTCGCGCACGAACAGCGACTGACGTGGCAAGGCCAGGTGGACACGGGCGCGCTGCACGGCCTGCAGGGCCTCGATGGAGCGCGCCAGCTCGCCTTCGAGACCGCGCTGGTAGGTGACTTGCTCGGCGAACTGGCTGGCGCCGAAGCGGGCGTTGTCCATCAGCTCGAAGCCGACCGCGCCGCCCTTGGGCAGCCCGCGCGTGGCCAGCGCCAAGCGGGTTTCGTGGACCTTGTCGGCCGGCACCAGCAGGGCGCCGCCGCCTTCGGAGAACTGGTAGGGGATGTTCATCTGGCCCAGCGCGGCGACGATGGCGCCACCGTCGGCCTCTTCGAGATTGGCGAACAGGACGCGATACTCGGGTCCCCGGCTCCAAAGGAGGGAGACGGCCACCAGCGCGATCAGCAGCGCGACGGCCGCGACCAGGGCGCTCTTGGGCAGCCGAGCCAGACTGTCCAGCCGGGGCGGCCAGAACTTCAATGGCGGCTGCTGGGCCACGGCCGTCATGCAGCCCGCTCCCTGAGGGCGGGACGATGCTGGTGGGATTCAGGCAATGCCTGGAGTAGCGGGAAGACGACGCGTTGCGGCACGAAGAAACCTCTGATGACAGCGTTTCATTATTGCCGTGGGGGGTGTGGGCCTAAGCGCTGAAATGAGCGGGTTTTCGGGGCTTGTCGCGGCTTTCGGCCGGTGTTCCGCGTCCATAGAATCGGGCCTCGACTCGCTGAAATGCGGGTTTGCGAGCCGCCCGTGGCGCAGGGTGCGAGGCGCACCAGCGCTGGCGGGTCCGGGTCACACTGCATCGTCCTTCTTGTATGTCCATTTCCCAGCTCTCCGGCGTCGAACAACTTCTCTCGCGTATGCGCGAGGCCGCTCAGGCTGCCGGCCTTGAATCGGCGGGCAGCACCGCGCGGGCGGTTTCGCCGCCGGCCGGCGGCGTCAGTTTCGCGGCCGAGCTCGAACGTTCTCTGAGCAAGGTGTCCTCCATGCAGCAGTCGTCCTATCAGCAGGCCCAGGCCTATGAGATGGGCGAGCCGGGCATTTCGCTCAACAACGTCATGGTCGACCTGCAGAAGGCCAGTCTGGCCTTCCAGATGACGGTGCAGGTGCGCAACCGGCTGGTGGCGGCCTATCAGGAAATCGCCAGCATGCCGGTGTGACCGTGGCAAGCGAATCCGAACTGGTCGAGCGCCATGCCGATCTGGTCCGCCGCGTGGCGCTGCAAATGGTCGCCCGGCTGCCGGCATCGGTGGAGCTCGACGACCTGATCCAGGCCGGCAACATCGGGCTGCTCGACGCCATTCGCCGCTACCGCCGCATGCCGCAGGCGCAATTCGAGACCTATGCCACCCAGCGCGTGCGCGGGGCCATGCTCGATGAACTGCGCCGCGCCGACTGGCTGCCGCGCAGCCTGCGCGACAAGTGCCGCCGCATCGCCGACGCGGTGCAGGCCGCCGAGCACAGCCTCGGGCGCGTCGCCAGCGAGCAGGAGGTGGCCAGCCAGATGGGTGTGAGCCTCGACGACTACCACGACCTGTTGCGGGATGCGCATGGCATCCAGCTCTACTATGCCGAGGACCTGTCGGAGGAGGCCGGCGGCCACGCGGGGGCGCTGGGCGATGGCTCGGCTGGCGCGGGTGATCCGCTCGAAGGCGTGCTGCTGCAGGATCTGCGCGGAGCGCTGCTGCAGGCGATCGACCGCCTGCCCGAGCGCGAGCGCCTGCTGCTGTCCCTGATCTACCAGGAGGAACTCAACATCAAGGAAGTGGCGGCCGTCATGGCGATCAGCGAGGGGCGGGTGTGCCAGTTGCGCACCCAGGCGGTGGGCCGCATCCGTGCCCACTTGCAGGCCGGGGCCTGGTCGCACCGGCCGGACTCGTTCAGCGACGCGTCGGTGTTCTGATGACGATGAAG
>JASGEH010000016.1:0-2930 GCA_047606565.1 Comamonas sp. | reverse complement strand
GGTGCGCCGCCGTGTCGCCGGCGGCGACGGGCTGGCGCAGCGCCTCCAGCTCGCGCTCGAGCGCGCGCAGCGCGCGGCGGTCCTCGCCGCCCAGGGCGATGCGGCGGGCCAGCGCGCCGCGCATGGAGCGCACCACGTGCAGGTTGCTGGGCGTGCCCTCGCTGCTGATGCCGGCGCGCTGGCTGCGCCACTCGGGCACCTCGGCCAGTTGCGTGCGCACCAGGTTGGGCAGCGCCAGGTCCTCGAAGAAGACCTGCATGAACTCCTCGCGGGTCAGGCGGAAGACGAAATCGTCCTCGCCCTCGCCGCTGTCGCTGGCCTGGCCGCTGCCGGCCCCGCCCGCGCCGCCGCCGCTGGGGCGCTCGATGCGGTCGCCGCGCACGAATTCGCGGTTGCCCGGGTGCACCATCTCGCGCTGGCCACCGGCGGCGTGGCCGAAGGCGGGCTCGGAGACGTCGCGGCGCGGCAGCGTCACGTCCTCGCCATCGCCCAGGTCGCGGATGCCCCGGCCGCTGACGGCGCGGCGCACGGCCTCCTGCACCTGGCTCTTGTAGCGGCGCAGGAAGCGTTCGCGGTTGCCGACCGACTTGTTCTTGCCCGACAGCCGGCGGTCGATGATTTGTTGCAATACGGCCAAGTGACAGCCTCCAAACCAGTTCGGCCCCGAGAAAAAGAACGGGCCCGGCTAAACGGTGGGGTCGCGGCCGCGCCGCGCGGCCGGTTCCAGGGCGACGGGGCCGGATGCGGCGCATGCCTGCATCCGGCGGCGTCGTGCCCTCGCCTTCAGGAGCTCTTGCGCACGCGCAGGTACCACTCGCACAGCAGGCGCACCTGCTTGGCCGTGTAGCCCTTCTCGACCATGCGCGTGACGAAGTCCTCGTGTTTCTTCTGCTCGTCGGCGCTGCTCTTGGCATTGAAGCTGATGACGGGCAGGAGTTCCTCGGTGTTGGAGAACATCTTCTTCTCGATCACCGTGCGCAGCTTCTCGTAGCTGGTCCACAGCGGATTCTTGCCCGCGTTGTTGGCGCGCGCGCGCAGCACGAAGTTGACAATCTCGTTGCGGAAGTCCTTGGGGTTGCTGATGCCCGCGGGCTTCTCGATCTTCTCCAGCTCGGCGTTGAGCGAAGCGCGGTCGAAGATCTCGCCGGTGTCGACGTCGCGGTACTCCTGGTCCTGGATCCAGTAGTCGGCGTAGGTGACGTAGCGGTCGAAGATGTTCTGGCCGTACTCGGAATAGCTCTCCAGGTAGGCCGTCTGGATCTCCTTGCCGATGAACTCGGCATAGCGCGGCGCCAGCAGCTCCTTGATGTAGCCAATGTACTTCTGCTCGACCTCGGCGGGGAATTGCTCGCGCTCGATCTGCTGCTCCAGCACGTACATCAGGTGGACCGGGTTGGCCGCGACCTCGGCCGAATCAAAGTTGAAGACCTTGGAGATGATCTTGAAGGCGAAGCGCGTGGACACGCCGCTCATGCCCTCGTCCACCCCGGCGTAGTCGCGGTACTCCTGCAGCGAGCGGGCCTTGGGGTCGGTGTCCTTGAGGCTTTCGCCGTCGTAGACCTGCAGCTTGCTGAAGATGCTGGAGTTCTCGGGCTCCTTCAGCCGCGTGAGCACCGAGAACTGCGCCATCATCCGCAGCGTGCCCGGCGCGCACGGCGCAGCCGCCAGCGAGGAGTTGCGCACCAGCTTCTCGTAGATCTTCACTTCCTCGATCACGCGCAGGCAGTAGGGCACCTTGACGATGTAGATCCGGTCGAGGAAGGCCTCGTTGTTCTTGTTGTTGCGGAAGGCCTTCCACTCGCTTTCGTTGCTGTGCGCCAGCACCACGCCGTCGAAGGGAATCGCGCCGAAGCCCTCGGTGCCCTTGAAGTTGCCCTCCTGCGTGGCCGTCAGCAGCGGGTGCAGCACCTTGATCGGCGCCTTGAACATTTCCACGAATTCGAGCAGCCCCTGGTTGGCCAGGCACAGGCCGCCGGAGTAGCTGTAGGCGTCCGGGTCGTCCTGCGCATAGCTTTCGAGCTTGCGGATGTCGACCTTGCCGACCAGGCTGGAGATGTCCTGGTTGTTCTCGTCGCCCGGCTCGGTCTTGGCCACGGCGACCTGGCGCAGCACCGATGGGTAGCGCCGGACCACCTTGAACTTGCGGATGTCGCCGCCGTATTCTTCCAGCCGCTTGACGGCCCACGGCGACAGGATGCGGTTGAGGTAGCGACGCGGGATGCCGTATTCCTTTTCGAGGATCGGCCCGTCCTCGTTGACGTCGAACAGCCCCAGCGGCGACTCGTTCACCGGCGAGCCCTGGATGGCATAGAAGGGCACCTTCTCGATCAACTGCTTGAGCCGCTCGGCGATCGAGCTCTTGCCGCCGCCCACGGGGCCGAGCAGGTAGAGGATCTGCTTCTTTTCCTCCAGCCCCTGCGCGGCGTGGCGGAAGTAGGAGACGACCTGTTCGATCGCCTCTTCCATGCCGTAGAACTCCCGGAACGCCGGGTAGATCTTGATGACCTTGTTGGCGAACAGGCGCGACAGCCGGGGATCGTTGCGTGTGTCGAGCAGCTCGGGCTGGCCAATGGCTTCGAGCATGCGCTCGGCGGCCGAGGCATAGGCCATGGGCTCGCGCTTGCACAGGTCGAGATACTCCTGAAGGGACAAAACCTCTTCGCGAGTACGTTCATAACGGGCTGCGAAGTTTCCGATGACATCCATAGAAAGACCTTCCGCGTACTACCATGACGAACAAGGTCCGGTCGGCGCCGTGGCGGCCGGCCGGTGCCAGCAGGCTGCCCCGCCTGCGCCGATGACACCATCGGCCACGGCAGAGAACAGCGCGTTGCGCAGTGAGCGTGGGACCATCCTACACCTGCCCGCGTCCTCATGTGCGCGTTGGCAACAGGGCTTTCGTGCCGAAAAACAGACAGCCAAATCTGCTG
>JASGEH010000015.1:0-8030 GCA_047606565.1 Comamonas sp. | reverse complement strand
TTCTTCGGCATCGGCCTGGCCGCGCTGGGCAACACCGGCAAGGTGCTGTTCGACGCCATCGAGCAGCTCTCGCACGTCATGCTCAAGATCACCGGCTACGTGATGAAGCTCGCCCCCGTGGCCGTGATGGCTGCCATGGCCGCCACCGTGGCCACGAACGGGCTGGGCGTGCTGCTCAAGTTCGCCGTCTTCATGGGCGAGTTCTACATCGCGCTCTTCGTGCTGTGGTGCGTGCTGATCGCGGTGGGCTTCCTGTTCCTGGGCCCGCGCATCGGCCGCCTGCTCAAGCTCATCCGCGAGCCCTTCATGATCTCCTTCGCCACCGCCAGCTCCGAAGCCGCCTACCCCAAGATCCTGGACGCGCTGGACCGCTTCGGCGTCAAGCGCAAGATCTCGAGCTTCGTGATGCCCATGGGCTATTCCTTCAACCTCGACGGCTCGATGATGTACTGCACCTTCGCCACGCTGTTCATCGCGCAGGCCTACGGCATCGCGCTGTCGCTGGGCACCCAGATCACCATGCTGCTGATCCTGATGCTCACCTCCAAGGGCATGGCCGGCGTGCCGCGCGCCTCGCTGGTGGTGATCGCGGCCACGCTGAACCACTTCGACATCCCCGAGGCCGGCCTGCTGCTGATCCTGGGCATCGACACCTTTCTGGACATGGGCCGCTCCGCGACCAACGCCGTGGGCAACTCGATCGCCACGGCGGTGGTCGCCAAGTGGGAGGGCGAGCTGCTGCCGGTCGACCAGGCGGCCGAGCGCGAACGCCTGATGGATGAAGCCCTGGCGCAGGGGGCCGGCACGCCCGTGGCCGGCGGCTGAGCCCGCCGCGCCAGCGCATCCTCCGGGCGGCCCGTCTTCGTCCGCCCGAGGGATCGCTTCCATCGCCATCCGCCGCAAGGTCTCTTTTCCAGGAGCAACACCATGACCAACCGTTTCCGCATCGAGCACGACCTGCTGGGCGACCGGGAGATTCCGGACGCGGCCTACTACGGCGTCCACACCCTGCGCGCCGTGGAGAACTTCCCCATCACCGGCACGCCGATCTCCATCTATCCCGAGCTGATCCACGCGCTGGCCTGCATCAAGAAGGCCGCGGCCCAGGCCAACCACGACCTCGGGCTGCTCTCGGCCGAACGGCGCGATGCGATCGTCGGGGCCTGCGACGAGCTGCTGGCCGGCCGGCTGCACGAGCACTTCGTCGTCGACGTGATCCAGGGCGGCGCCGGCACCTCCACCAACATGAACGCCAACGAGGTGATCGCCAACCGGGCGCTGGAGCTGCTGGGCCACGCCAAGGGCGAATTCCAGTACCTGCACCCGAACGAGCACGTTAACATCGGCCAGAGCACCAACGACGTCTATCCGACGGCGCTGAAGATCGCGACCTGGCACGGCATTCGCGGCCTGGTGGAGGCCATGGGCTATCTGCGCCAGGCCTTCGAGGCCAAGGCCGAGGCCTTCGCGGGCGTGCTCAAGATGGGGCGGACCCAACTGCAGGACGCCGTGCCGATGACGCTCGGCCAGGAGTTCAGCACCTACGCCGTGATGCTGGGCGAGGACGAGCTGCGCCTGCTCGAAGCGCAGCAGCTCATCTGCGAAATCAACATGGGCGCCACCGCGATCGGCACCGGCATCACCGCGCACCCGGACTACGCGCCGCTGGTGCTGCGCTACCTGCGCGAGAGCACCGGCATCCCGCTGCTGACCGCGCCCAACCTCATCGAGGCCACGCAGGACTGCGGCGCCTTCGTGCAGCTGTCCGGCGTGCTCAAGCGCGTGGCCAGCAAGCTCTCCAAGACCTGCAACGACCTGCGGCTGCTGTCGAGCGGCCCGCGCGCGGGCCTGGGCGAGATCAACCTGCCGGCGCGCCAGGCCGGCTCCAGCATCATGCCGGGCAAGGTCAACCCGGTCATCCCCGAGGTGGTCAACCAGATCGCCTACGAGGTGATCGGCAACGACATCACCGTGACGCTGGCGGCCGAGGCGGGCCAGTTGCAGCTCAACGCCTTCGAGCCGATCATCGCGCACAGCCTGTTCAAGAGCGTGAGCCACCTGCGCAACGGCTGCATCACGTTGGCCGACCACTGCGTCAGCGGCATCACCGCCAACGAGGCCTATTTGCGCTCGACCGTGGCCAACTCCATCGGCATCGTCACCGCGCTCAACCCCTACATCGGCTACGCCAACGCGACCTCGGTCGCGCAGGAGGCCCATGCGAGCGGCGGCAGCGTCTACGACATCGTGCTGGCGCGCCAGCTCCTGACGCGCGAGCAGCTCGACGACATCCTGCGGCCCGAAACCCTCACCCGGCCCGTGCCGCTCAACCTGGGCGGCGTCCACATCAAGCAGCAGCCCTGAACAGGTTCGCAGGCTAAGGCACCGCCCCCGCCACCGCATCCACCGGCAGGAACTGCAGCAAGGGCCCGGCCACCAGGCCCTGGGCGTAGTCGATCACGCTGCGGCGGATCTTCTCGTCGGCGACGGCGGCCAGGGTGTCGAGGCGGCCGATGATCTTGCCGAACTCGCGCGCGAAGGACAGGTTGCGCGCCTCGGGCGTGATGTCGTCGGCCAGCAGCAGCGGCCGGCCCCGCGCGTCCTGGCGGCTGCTCAGCAGCCAGGCCGCCACGGTGACGTTGTGGGCCGCATTGGCCACCTTCTGCGCATCCAGTCCGTTGATGATGTTCAGCGCCACGCGCCCGTCGTAGGCCTGGACCAGCATGGTGCCCAGGCCATAGACCAGCAGGCCGGCGCGGTCGCCGTCGTACACCGGCGCGAAGGCCAGGCGGATGGCCTCCACGCCGCGCTGGGGCACGCTGCCGCCAGGGACGCCCGGAAAGCTGGGAAAGGGCGCGCCGCCCTGGATGGCCCGCATCACGCCCTCGCGCGCGGCCTCGGGGCTGGCGGCGCCGGCGGCGCGCCACATGCCGGGGTTGCGCAGGTAGAGCTTGTCGAGCAGCAGCGCCAGGCTGGCGAGGTTGTCGCGCATGGTGATGTTGGCGAAGCGGTTCATGCCGGTCTGCACCAGTTGCGACTCGCTGAACGGGTCGCCCTGGACTTGGCGCTGCGGCGCGACGCTGGTGCCGCAGCTGGCCAGCAGCACGGCTACCAGCACCAGCCCGGCCGGCGCGGGGCAGGGGAAACGGGAAAGAAGCATGGCCCGATCATGCCAAAGCGCGGTCAGGCTGGTTTCCGTGGCAGCGCTGGATTCTGCAAGGAATTGTCAGGTGGGCGGCGGTGCGTGTGGGTCGTGAGGTCCGCATGGGTCCAACCGACGCTGCCCTCAAATCGCTGGCCTTCTGGGGAAGGCCGATCGATCAAGCATCTTGCGGCTTGATGGCCGGCTTCGTTTCATGAGGTACTTTATCTGAATTGTAAGTATGCCTTGAGGATGGGGGTGATCTATGCAAATGATTTTATTGTGCTTTTGCCTCAGAAAGGTGGGTGAGATAATTCCATGTGGGTTATTATATTTTGATGCAAATTATATATTTACAGTATCCGGCGCTGCGGCATTTGAATTATCGAAGATATTTTTTCGCCCAATTGATTTCAGCGATCGGCGCTTGGGGGCAGACGATCAGCATCCCTTGGCTGGTGTACAAGCTGACTGGTGATCCTCTGCTGGTCGGCTGGGTCGGAGCGGCTCAAGCCTTGCCGACCACATTCTTTTCACTGTTTGCGGGAGCGCTCACCGATCGGTTGGAACGGCGGTGGTTGATGCTTTTGACACAAGGCACGATAGCCGTCACTTCGCTGCTATTGGCGCTTTCCGTGCATCTTGAATTCGTTTCTTATCCATGGGTGTTGCTGGTGGCTCTGCTGTCTGGCGTGGCAACGGCGTTGGATGCTTCGGTACGTTCGGCCCTGGTGGTCGATCTGGTGAAGAAGGAGGATATTCATAGTGCGACCTCGATCGGGTTCATCATCTTTAATTTCTCTCGAATCGTGGGGCCAGCGGTCGCGGGCATCGTGATCGCTGCTTATGGAATCGATGTGGCGATCAGCCTCAATGCCATGAGTTCTTTGCCTCTGATGATTTGGCTGCTGTATGGGATGCCGCGTGTGCCGAATTCATTGACCGGAAAGACGGTGGGCAGCATCATCTCGGCCATGATGGACGGGATTTTTTATGCCAGAACGGAAGTTAATATAGGGGTGACGTTGGTGCTGGTGGCGGGAATGGGGATTTTTGCCTTTAATTTCTCAGTCTTGTTGCCACCCTTGCTGAGTTCCAAGTTTGGGGTCTTGGCGGGCGGATATGGTGTCATGCTGTCCGGTCTCGGGTCCGGTGGGTTGATGGCCGCACTGTATGTGGCTGGCTCGGGGTTGAAGGGGCGGGAGTGGTCTTCCATGGCCGTGTTGCCATTTCTGACGGCAGCATGTCTCCTGGGGCTGGCGTTGCTTCCATGGTTCAACCTTTTGGTGTTGTCCATGGTGGGATTGGGCGCGGCGAACATCTTGTTTTTCTCCCTCGCCAACTCTTACCTGCAGCAACGGGTTGCGCCCGCGTATCGGGGTCGAGTCAGCAGTCTTTACATCCTCTGTTTTGGCGGCATGACCCCGGTGGGAAACACTGTCGCGGGCGCCATCAGCCGATGGACCAGCCCCCAGTTCGCTTTGCTGTCGATGGCGTTCTTGCTCACGATCTGGGCCCTTGTCTTGATGGGAGTCAAACGGTATCGGCGTATTGCTGTCTGACGGACCGCTCCATCTGTCTTGGGTTGGCCCGGCGACAAAAAATCCTGAGGCGCCAGACTCCGGCGCTGATGGGCCGCAGCGCGCGTATCCTCATGCAAGGCGGGGTGCGCGTGCCGCGCGGCATGTTGCGATGCACCCGACTGGTCTGCCCTTCAAGGAGACAACATGAACAAAGGAGACAACATGAACACACGCCAAACGGCGATCCGCCGTCGCCTGCTGCTGACCCTGGGCGCGGCAGCCATCGGCGCCGCGGCCTCGCCCGCCGCCCGGGCGCAGCAGCCCTGGCCCGCCAAGCCGATCCGTTTCATCGTCCCGTTTTCGGCGGGCGGCGCCAACGACCTGATGGCGCGCGCGGCGGCCGAAGGGGCGGGCCAGACGCTCGGCCAGACCATCATCGTGGAGAACCGCCCGGGCGCGGGCGGATCGGTCGGCGCGGACATCGTGGCCAAAAGCCAGCCCGACGGCCACACCTTCCTCATCAGCGCGGCGGGTGTCATCTCCAACAGCATGATCAAGAAGTCCCTGCCGTTCAAGGACGATGATCTGGTGCCGGTGGCGATGATCGGCCTGGCGCCCTCGGTGATCGTGGTGCCGCACGCCGCGCCGTACAGCAACCTGCGCGAGTTCGTCGAAGCGTCCAGGAAGGGCGAGGGCTTCAACTTCGCCACCGCCGGCACGGGCAGCACGCCGCACTTCGTCGCCGAGATGCTCAACGTCAAGTACGGCGCCAAGCTCCAGCCCATCCCCTACAAGAGCGGCTCCGAAAGCACCACGGCCGTGATGGGCGGGCAGGTGCAGGGCACGTCCGAGGCCAGCATCATCGCGCTGCCGCACATGATGGCCGACGGCAAGTTCAAGGGCCTGGCCACCACCTGGTCCAAGCGCCTCGCGGTCTATCCGCAACTGCCGACAGCCATCGAGCAGGGCTTTCCCGACGTGATGATCGCCCACTGGGCGGGCATCCATGCGCCGCGCGGAACGCCGCCCGAGATCATGGACCGCGTGGCCGCCGCCGTCGATGCCGCGATGAAGGCCCCGGCCACGGTCAAGAAACTCAATGACCTGGGCATCGAGCCCGTGGGCGGCACGCGCGCCGACTTCCAGCGCTTCGTCACCGAAGAGCGCAAGCGCCTGGGCGAGATCGTCAAGGCCGCGAACATGCAAGAGAAATGAAATAGGCTTCCATTCCGTAGACCCGAGCGGGTCTATGAGCATCCGTGAGCCACGATTTGACGCTCGCTGCGATTCGGACTCGTTCATCATGAAGCGGTTGCAGCGCCAGCTTGGACGAGCCGGTTTACTTGGCGTGCTGAAGGCGTTCAGGAATTTTCGGGTGCAGTGAGGCGTGGGTGGCGTGGCTACAGCGCTTTTTCCATGAACACGCTCAAAGGGTCTTCGGAATAGTCACCGAAAGGTGGCCGGTTGCGGTAGCCAAGCGCGGCGTACATTGCGAGAGCAGCAGGTTGCCAGATGCCGGTTTCGAGCCGAACCAAGGAGATGGTTCTGGCACGCAGCTGATATTCCAGCGCTTTTATCACTTCTTTGGCGAACCCCTTCCCGCGATGTTTCTCCAGAGTGAATACTCTTTTGACTTCGCCATAGATGTTGTCGTTGGTTAGAACCTTTACGCACCCGCAACTTGCTAGTTCGTTATTGATGTATAGACCTAGGCAGATGGCGCCTGCTTGGTGCAAAGTCAGAGGTGTTTCTAGGTGGTTGCTCTCAGGTGGATATAGGCTTTGCAGATAATCATCGGATTTCTGAAGAATTTCTAAGAATCTCGGGTCTTCCAATTGAATGGGTTGGATGGCAGCTTGCATTGTAGGCCTTTATTTTTGGGGTTAATTTCCATGGTGCTTCGAGGTTAATTGTTCTCGAATTCTGAATCAAAAATCCTGCGACTCTTTTGAAGTCTTCTTGGAGCGGCTAGCCATAATGGGATAAGCCACGCGACCGAAAAAATGGCGGTGATTATGAAAACACTGGAGTAATTGTTTTTAATGCCGAAAACGAAGCCTCCGACCCAGACGCCAAATGATGCTCCCATGGCGCTGAAAAACTGTATGACTCCTAGATTACTTCCTAATTGGTTCCCCTCCGATACATCTCCTCCTGCTGCAACTCTACTGCTGATGATGCCACCAATGCCAAATCCAAGGAAAAAGCAAGCAGGAGTGGTGAGGGAGGGGAATTCTCCAATGAGTATGCAGATGCTGAGGGTGGATAGAATGGTGGCCACAGTGGATGAAAATTCTCTTGTGTACTTGTCGGAAATTGGTCCTGAAATAACTTGTCCTGCTGTGAATCCCAGAGCCATGATGCCGAGAGAGAATCCTGCTAATGAGGTTGATGAGCCATTTGAAATCAATAGTGGTGCTAGGTTCTGGAAGGATAGAAAATCGGCGGCACTTGCTATAAATGCAGCTAAGCATATAAACCATACTTTGAGTGGAGGGCGGATGATTTTGGAGGGCGGTGAATGGTGAGTGGAAGTTGTTTCTTTGATGTGGTTTATATGATATCGAATGATAGAGGATGCCTTGATGAGTAGAGGGATCAAGGATATCGATAGAAGGCTTGATAAGGTATAGGTGTTCCTCCATCCGAATGTGTCAATCATGCTTCCTTGTAGTGACAATAGAATGAAGCCAATGCTACCGAGGCAGCTGTACACAATGCTAAATGCGCGGCCTCGGGTTTTTGATGTATAGTGGGCATTAATAATGTGATGCGCTGTAAGTACGGATAGCGAGAATGCGGGGGCGAGAATGCCTGTGTAGGCGATGTATAGGTGGTAAATGTTGCTTGCTTTTGAGCATAAAAGGAAGGCAAGGGATATAAGGGTGAATGATGTCGCAATTGCTCCTTTTGGTGGTATTTTGTTGATTGCCTGGCCTAGAAGTGGTGAGAAGATGGCACTGAATAAGAGATGCGCGGCGTAGAGGGTTGTTAAGTGATTGCGTGCAATCGATGTTTCGCTGGAAATGGGTATGATGAAAAGGGAGAAGCCTTCGATGAGTCCCAGGGTTGCTCCTAGTAGGCATCCGGCAAAGACGGCGGGTTTCCAACTATTTTTCATGTCAAAATTCATGTGCCGATGACTTGGGGGCTGCGATGGAAAGGAGACCGAGTATTCGGTTGAGGGGGCGATTTGATGCTTTGGCGTGATGATTTTGCGAGTTCAATTAGAAATTGAGTAAGCGATCAATAAACCCCGCCCTTGCCCGACATCCCTAATCCCGCAAGCCTAGACACGTCCAGCCTGAGGGGGAGCGTCGATCCGCTCAGGCGGCTGCGGCCGTGACGGGCGATCCCGTCACCGA
>JASGEH010000014.1:0-32942 GCA_047606565.1 Comamonas sp. | reverse complement strand
TGTGGCTGCTGCCGGTGGCCCTGCCGATGATGCTGGCCATCCCGCTGGCCGTGCTGACCAGCCAGACCAAGCTGGGCGCCGCCCTGCAGGCCCGCAACTTCATGCTGATTCCCGAGGAATCGCGCTC
The DNA here is from genome assembly GCA_047606565.1 of Comamonas sp. Classification (GTDB taxonomy): domain Bacteria; phylum Pseudomonadota; class Gammaproteobacteria; order Burkholderiales; family Burkholderiaceae_C; genus Comamonas_F. The sequence continues at coordinate 32,815 of JASGEH010000014.1, read as the reverse complement.
ACCGGTGGTCCTGCGCCGCGCCTGGCAGCACGCCGCCCGCCTGGCCCAGCCCAAGCCGGCCCCGCAAGCGCTGCCGCTGGCCGCCTGACCGGCCTCGCCCCCTGCAACCTCGCCACACGCATCCGACTTCCTCCAGGTCGTGTGGCCTTCCCAGGCTGGTACCGCAAGGTGCCAGCCTTTTTTCATCGCCAGGCCGCCCCAAGATGAGAAAGCGTCACCTTGGGTGAGCAGAACATCGCGCCAGCGATGGACCGAGGAGCCATTTCTCAGTGCCATGCTCAAACGAGGGATCCCTTGAAGGGACTCACAGCGGAGCAGGCGAAAAAAAGCCGGCTCAGCGAGCTGGCTTTCAGTGGTGACGCATAACTCAGTAGCGACCTCCGCCGTAATTGGTCCGCTTCCTGGTCTTCGCTTCTGTCACGCCGCCAGTCTGCGGGCGCGCCGGCGGGGACCATGTATGCAACAAAGCCCTGCGTGGGCGAAGTGAAGTTCTTCGGCGACCGCAAGAAAGCAGCGCAGGTGTCGAAACTCCATCAGCAGTCACAGCCTATTCCTGTCGCCTGACTTTGGGCATGCCTGCCAGGCAGAGCAACGCCCCCAATACCAGACAAACTACCGCCAACCCCATCGCCACGTACATACCGTGAATGAATGCCTGGGGGGCCGTATCCCGCACCAAATAACCGAATACGGCCACGCCCAGCATCCCACCAATCTGTCTGGCCGAATTGAGCACACCAGAAGCAATGCCAGCACGGGATGCATCCACGGACGACAGCGTGGCGTTTGTCATGGTCGGGATCGTCAACGCGATACCGCCGCCCGCCATCAGCATTGGCACGACCAAGAGAACGTAGCGACCATCAAGGCTGGCCAGCAGCATCAAAGAGTAGCCCACAGCCGCTAGCCCTAATCCGAGCACCATCAGCCGGCGTGCTCCCAAGTGGGTAATGAGCCGGCCTGCCACGATGTTTGCGCCGATCAAGACAATGGTCATGGGCAGAAAAGCAAATCCCGCCTGCTGGGGAGAAAGCTGCTGCTGGATCTGGAAAAAAAGACTCAGCACGAACACTAGGCCGTAGTACGCAAAGTTCACGACCAAGCCAGACACGGATGAAACCGTGAACATCGGCACACGGAATAGTGTCAGTGGAAGCATCGGCGCTTTCGTGTGCAATTCGATCCAGAGAAAGCTTCCAAGCGCCAGTATGAAGGTCAGCAGGCCCATCTGCACCCACGCATCGCTCCATCCGCGCGTACCCGCTTCGATCAAGCTGGCAGTGAGCGCCGCAAGCGCCAATGCAGCGGCCGCTTGACCGGGCCAATCCAGGCTGCGTCGATGGCCAGACCCATCGCGTGCCACGTGGCGCAAAGTCAGGAGAATGCCGATGGTGCCAATAGGCAGATTCATCAGGAAGATAGAGCGCCAGCCAAAGTGTGTGACCAGTATGCCGCCCAACACCGGCCCAGCGGCGAGCGAAAGCGCGCCTACCGCGCCCCACCAGCCCACCGCTCGGCTGCGCACTTCAACAGGTTGAAACGCCTTTTGCAGCATGGAAAGCGAATTGGGCACCAGTAGTGCGGCACCAATGCCTTGCACGAGGCGGGCTGCGATCAGGAACTCCAGGCTGTTCGCCACGCCACACAGCAGCGATGAAAGAGTGAACACCGCAAAGCCGCACAGGAACATGCGTCGCGCGCCAATGCGATCCCCCAGTGCGCCGCTCGTCAGCAGTAATGCGGCGAATGCCAGCGTGTAGGCATTGACCACCCACTGCAACCCGGCGATGTCCGTCGAAAACTCCTGGCGCAGCGCCTCCAGTGCGACATTGACAACACTGACATCAAGCAGGACGACAGCGAATCCCGTGGCCGAAGCCAGCAACGTGCCAAGGGACGAGTGAGGGCGAGAAGACATGACGCGAATCCAAAGAGTATTGATCTGACGTCATGCTAGGCAGTATGAATCCGTGCGTAAATTCCATAAAACTGCAACTTAAACTGGAGAAAATACACCGATGTTCGACTGGGAAAACTTGCGCTACTTCATGGCGGTCGCCAGGGAGGGGACGCTGTCCGGCGCAGCACGGACATTGCGTGTCGATCATGCAACCGTCAGCCGCCGCCTGGCCGCGCTGGAAACCGAATTGCAGATGCAACTGGTCGATCGGCTGCCTCGCGCCTGCCGGCTGACAGAGCGCGGCACGCAGCTTTTGGCGTTGGCGCAACGCATGGAGACGGCTGCTTTTGGCATTGCGCGCCATGCCCGTGCCCATCAAGCATCGTTAGATGCAAAAGTGACCTTGAGTGCGCCGCCCGTCCTGGCGACGCACTTCCTGGCTCGCCACTTGGCGGACTTGCGTGCCACTCATCCAAATATTCAACTTGCAGTACTTGCACAGCTTCAACAGGTGTCGTTGAGTCGACGTGAGGCGGACCTTGCTTTGCGACTGGTTCGTCCGAAGGAATCCAGCAACGTGATACGCCGCATCGGTCGCATGCCGTTTGCTCTGTATGCGAGCCCAGACTATGCTGCTTCGGTAGCATCGGCAAACTGGACTTTCATTGCCTATGATGAGTCTCTTGCTGATATGCCCCAGCAAAGATGGCTGCTGGAAATCGCAGGGAGCAGGCCCGTGGTTTGCGAGTTAAGCGACATCAGCAGCCATCTGGCTGCAGCCCGCACTGGAGCAGGGGTGGCGGGACTGCCTCGCTTCATTGGAGACGCGGATTCCGACCTAGTACGGCTGGAGCACGACGGCGATGCTTTCGCGCGAGACATCTGGCTGGTTGTTCACCGAGATCTTCGCCGCTTGCAGCCAGTGCGACTTGTCATGGAGCACGTCGTGAATGCTATTTCGCAGACTTCCATGCTTTCCATCGACTAGTGAGCTTGCCCCAATCCCGCCAGACCCCGCGGTCTTGCTCCAGTGTTCTTATTCGCAACGCACCTATGTCGCACCTAGTGCATTAGAGGCCAGAGCGAAGCAAAGGGAGAGGTCGGGCCTAACCCGTTGTCACGAAGAGGTTATTTTCCTGCCTTGCTTGCGACAAAAAACTTGACATCGGACATTTTCATGGAAGAAGTGCGCCGTCGACACGCTCAACCCACCCCGTCCCGCAACCGCTCGGCAATGCGGCCGGCCAGCGCCTCGACCTGCGCCCAGTCGGTGTACTCGACCTCGCACCGGGTGTCGGTCTCGCCGCCGGTCAGCCGCATGATGAGCTGGATCATGCGGCGGTCGAAGCCGTTGTAGCGCGGGTAGCGCAGGGCGCCGGCCACCACCTCGCAGAAGTCCGGCTGCCAGCCCTTGGCCGCAGCCGCCTGCAGGAATTTGCGCGTGTAGACATTGGTCTGCGGGGTGCGCTTGCCGGGCTTGCGCGCCGTCAGGTTGACCGACACGAACACCCCCACCGCCTGCGACAGCGCCGCCGCGTGCCGCGCGACAAACGCCAGCACGGCCGGGTCGAAATGCCCGTAGCGGATCGACGCCACCAGCACCACCGCACGATGCCCCGACAGGTCCCGCGCCAGGGCGTCCTGCACCCGCGCCAGGCGGCATCGCCAGCCCGAGGCCTCCAGCCGCGCCGCCATGGCCTCGGCAATCGCCACGCTCTGGCCGAAGCGGCTAGCGTGGAGCAGCAGGACGGGTGCGTCTTCAGGGATTTCTTCTGGGGGGACAAGGGCGGCATCGGTCATCGCGCGATGGTAATCGCGCCGCGCCGGGTGTCTTTCTTGCTTGTTTGGATGAACGCAGCCCCCGCATCCACCAGAATCACGCCCATGCTCGACCTGCTCATCACCCACGCCACCCTGCCCGATGGCCGCACCGACATGGCCGTCGGCGTGCAAGACGGCCGCATCACCGAAGTCGCCCCCCACCTGCAAGCCCCCGCCGCGCAGACGCTCGACGCCCAGGGCCAGTTGCTCAGCCCGCCCTTCGTCGATGCCCATTTCCACCTGGACGCCACGCTCAGCTACGGCCTACCGCGCATCAACGCCAGCGGCACGCTGCTCGAAGGCATCGCGCTGTGGGGCGAACTCAAGCCGCAGCTCACGGCCGACGCGCTGATCGAGCGCGCCCTGGCCTATTGCGACTGGGCCGTGGCCAACGGCCTGCTGGCGATTCGCAGCCACGTCGACACCAGCAGCGCCAGCTTGCTGCCCGTCGAGGCGCTGCTGGAGGTCAAGCGCCGCGTCGCGCCCTACCTCGACCTGCAGCTCGTCGCCTTCCCGCAGGACGGCGTGCTGCGCACGCCCGGCGGTCTCGACAACCTCCAGCGCGCGCTCGACCTGGGCGTGGACGTGGTCGGCGGCATCCCCCACTTCGAGCGCACCATGGCGCAAGGCGCCGACAGCGTGCGCCTGCTGTGCGAACTGGCCGCCGAGCGCGGCCTGCCGGTGGACATGCACTGCGACGAGTCCGACGACCCGCACTCGCGCCACGTCGAGACGCTGGCCTTCGAGACCCAGCGCCTGGGCCTGCACGGCCGCGTCACCGGCTCGCACCTGACGTCCATGCACTCGATGGACAACTACTACGTCTCCAAGCTGATCGCGCTGATGGCCGAGGCCCGGCTCAACGTCATCGCCAACCCGCTCATCAACATCACCCTGCAGGGCCGCCACGACAGCTACCCAAAGCGGCGCGGCATGACGCGCGTGCCCGAACTGATGGCCGCCGGCCTGACCGTGGCCTTCGGCCAGGACTGCGCCATGGACCCCTGGTACAGCCTGGGCAGTGGCGACATGCTGGACGTGGCCCACATGGGCCTGCACGTGGCGCAGATGACCAGCCCGCAGGCCATGCGCCAGTGCTTCGACGCGGTGACCACGCACCCGGCGGCCATCCTGGGACTCGACCACTTCGGCATCGCGCCCGGCAAGGAAGCCAGCTTCGTGCTGCTGCAGGCGCGCGACCCGGTCGAGGCGCTGCGCCTGCGCGCCACCCGGCTCAAGGTCTGGCGGCGCGGCCAATTGGTCGCCGAAACGCCGCCCGCCACCACCCGCCTGCACCTGCCCGAACGGCCGCAGGCGACCGCCAAGACGGCCATCGACATCAGCAAGTACAGGGTCGCGGGCTGACGCAGCAAGCCCGCCGCGCAGGGCCTGCGCGCGTCCGTCCTGTGTCGCATACTCTCTCGCCGTGGCCCGCGTTCAGGCCGCGGTTTTTCCAAGGAGTTGGCGATGCATCCCCATGAGGCGCTGCGTGCGCTGTGGCGTCTGGGCGGACTGCCGCCGCAAATGCTGAACGAAGTCGATCTCTCGGGCCTCGATCCCGTGTTTCCCTCATCGTTCGCCGTCGGCACCGCCGCGCAAACCAGCATCGCGGCCGCCGCGCTTGCCGCATGCGAGCTGGCTTGCGCGCGGGGTGCCGAGCGCCAACGCGTCGCCGTGGAGCTGGCGCATGCGGCCGCCGAATGCACGGGCTGGTTCACGCTCGATGGACGAGAGCCCCAGCTTTGGGACGCTTACGCGGGCCTGTACCGCTGCGCCGACGGCCACGTGCGCCTGCACACCAATTTCCGCCATCACCGCGACGGCGCGCTGCGCCTGCTGGGGCTCGACCCCGCCTCGGCCACGCGCGCGGACGCGCAGCGGGCCTTGCTGGGCTGGAAAGCCCTGGATTTCGAGCAGGCCAGCGCCGAGCGCGGATTGGTGGCCACGGCACGGCGCAGCTTCGCCGAGTGGGACGCGACACCGCAGGGCCAGGCCGTGGCCGCGCAGCCCCTGCTGACGATCACCCGGATCGGCGACGCCCCGCCGCGACCCCTGCCGGCCCTGGCCGCGGGCGCCCGGCCGCTCGATGGCCTGCGCGTGCTCGATCTCACCCGCATCTTGGCCGGCCCGGTCGGCGGGCGGGCGCTGGCCGCGCTCGGCGCCGACGTGATGCTGGTCAACTCGCCCCACCTGCCCAACATTGCGGCCATCGCCGAAACCAGCCGTGGCAAGCGGTCGGCGCATGTCGACCTGCGCACCGAAGCCGGCCGCCAGACGCTGTGGCGGCTGGTCGAGGACGCCCATGTCTTCTCCCAGGGCTACCGGCCCGGCGGCCTCGCCGCCCTGGGCTACGCGCCCGAGGCGCTGGCCGCGCGCCGGCCCGGGCTGGTGGTCGTCTCGCTCACTGCCTACGGTCCGCAGGGGCCCTGGGCCAGCCGGCGCGGCTTCGATTCGCTGGTGCAGACCGCCATGGGCTTCAACCAGGCGGAGGGCGAAGCCGCCGGCGACGGCGAGCCGCGCGCGCTGCCAATGCAGATCCTCGACCAGGCCAGCGGCTACCTGATGGCCTACGGCGCGGCTGCCGCGCTGTGGCGCCAGCAGCGCGAGGGCGGAAGCTGGCACGTGCAGGTGTCGCTGGCGCAGACCGGGCACTGGCTGCGCGGTCTGGGCCGCATCGCGGGCGGCTTGAATGCCACCGCGCCGGACCTGGCCCCGTGGCTGGTCAGCGAACCCTCGGGCTTCGGCCTGCTGCGCGCGGTGCGCCCCAGCATGCAGTTGAGCGCAACGCCAGCCGGCTACGCCCGGCCGTCCGTGCCGCCGGGGGCCGACGCGCCGTGCTGGTGAGGGCGGCCGGCACGGACCGGCATCAGAACTTGGGCATGCCCGGAAATCCGCCGCCGCCCATGCCCTTCATGCCGCCCATGCGCTTCATCATCTTCATGAGGCCGCCGCCCTTCATCTTCTTCATCATGCCCTGCATCTGGTCGAATTCCTTGAGCATGCGGTTGACGTCCTGAACCTGCACCCCCGCGCCGGCGGCGATGCGGCGCTTGCGGCTGGCCTTGATGAGATCGGGCTTGCGGCGTTCCTGCGGCGTCATGCTCTGGATGATGCCTTCCTTGCGCTTGATGTCCTTCTCGGCGCGCGAGAGATCGGCGTCCGAGGCCTTGGCCGCGAACTGCGCGGGCAGCTTGTCCATCAGGCTGGAGAGGCCGCCCATGCCCTTCATCTGCTGGATCTGCAGAAGGAAGTCGTTGAGGTCGAAGCCGTCGCCGCTCTTGACCTTGGCCGCCAGCTTCTGGGCCGCGGCCAGGTCCACGCCCTGCGAGACCTGCTCGACCAGCGCCACGATGTCGCCCATGCCCAGGATGCGGCCGGCGTGGCGCTCGGCGTCGAACACCTCCAGGCCGTCGAGCTTTTCGGAGACGCCGGCGAACTTGATCGGCGCGCCGGTCACCTGCCGCACCGACAGCGCCGCGCCGCCGCGCGAGTCGCCGTCGAGCTTGGTCAGCACGATGCCGGTCAGCGGCAGCGCTTCCTTGAACGCGCGGGCGGTGTTGATGGCGTCCTGCCCCTGCATGGCATCGACCACGAACAGCGTCTCGACCGGATTGAGCACGGCGTGCAGTTGCTGGATCTCGGCCATCAGCGCCTCGTCGATCGCCAGCCGGCCGGCGGTATCGACCAGCAGCACGTCGAAGAAGTGCTTCTTCGCGTAGTCGAGCGCGGCGCGCGCGATCTCCACCGGCTTTTGGTCGGGCGTGCTGGGGAACCACTCGGCACCGGCCTGCGCGGTCACGGTCTTGAGCTGCTCGATGGCGGCGGGCCGGTAGACGTCGCCCGAGACGGTCAGCACCTTCTTCTTGCGCTTGCCCATCAGGTGGCGCGCGAGCTTGGCCGTGGTGGTGGTCTTGCCCGCGCCCTGCAGGCCGGCCATCAGGATCACCGCCGGCGGCTGGGCGTTGAGGTTGATGTCGGCCACGCCCTCGCCCATGGTGGCCGCGAGTTCCTTGTTGACCACGCCGACCAGCGCCTGGCCGGGCGACAGCGAGCCGACCACATCCTGGCCCAGCGCCTTGTCCTTGACGCGGGCGATGAAGTCGCGCACCACGGGCAGCGCCACGTCGGCTTCGAGCAGCGCCATGCGCACCTCGCGCAGCATGTCCTGCACGTTGGACTCGGTGATGCGCGACTGGCCACGCATCTGCTTGACGACGCGCGAGAGTTTTTCCGAAAGGGCTGAAGCCATGGGATGAAGAGGAGAAGGAGGAAAGACGGGGACGGGAGAGACAGAGGCGGCGAAGAGCGGACGCCGGCCAGACGCGTGGGCCGCAGGCCCCGGACAGGCCCGCCGCCGGTGCCGGCGAGCCGGCCCGAACGGGCATAAACTGTGAGCATGATTCTAGAGCCTGTCTCCGCCCCCTGCCTGTGGCTCAGCCTCGGCGCTGCGGTCGCCTATGCCGTCCCAGCCCTGGCGGCGTCCCGGCTGGGCGCTGCAGCACAGCGGGGCTGGCTGCTGGCGGCCTGGCTGCTGCACGCGGCGGCGCTGCTGGCGGCCGTGCTGAACCAGCCGCCCCGCTTCGGCTTCGCACCCGCGCTGTCGATGACGGCCTGGCTGGTGCTGACGGTCTACGGCGTGGAAAGCCGCTTCTACCCGCAGCTGCGCACGCGCTGGACGCTGGCCGCCTTCGCGGCGGCGGCGGTGCTGCTGGCCGTGCTCGTGCCCGGCACGCCCACGCGCATCGACGAATCGCCCTGGCTTCCGCTGCACTGGGCGCTGGGCATCGCCTCCTACGGCCTGTTCGCCGCCGCCGTGGTGCACGCCTGGCTGCTGCAGCGCGCCGAGCAGCACATGCGCCACGCGCTGCAGCCCGCCGACGGCCTGCCGCTGCTGACCCTGGAGCGGCTGACCTTCCGTTTCGTGCAGGCTGGCTTCGTGCTGCTCACGGCCACGCTGGCGGCTGGCTGGCTGTTCGGCGAAAGCCTGGGCAGCCGCTGGAGCTACTGGAAGTGGGAACACAAGACCGTGTTCTCGGTGTTGGCCTGGCTGGCCTTCGCCACCCTGCTGACCGGGCGGCGCCGCTTCGGCTGGCGCGGCCGCACCGCCGTGCGCGTGCTCTACCTGGGCGCCGCCCTGCTGCTGCTGGCCTACGTGGGCTCGCGCTTCGTGCTCGAAGTCGTGCTGCACAAGACCTTGCCCTTTTAAGAACGTGTTGACGGTCCGTCCATGAAACTCCTGGTCCTGCTGCTGGTGGCGCTGTTCGCCGCCTGGCTCTGGCGCTCGCGCCATTCCGATGACGGCCAAGGCCGCGCCGCCCACAAGAATCCCCGCCGTGCGTCCGCCACGCCCGGCCGGCGCAGGCTGGCCGCGCCCCAGCCTATGGTGCGCTGCGCGGTCTGCGGCCTGCACCTGCCCCGGCAGGATGCGCTGAGCGCCCACGGCACGCATTACTGTGGCCAGCCACACTTCGAGGAAGCGAGCGCCGGCGGCCCTTCCGCCCAGCCTACAGGCGGCCGTTGACGCCTTGGTTTACGGCCCCCGATTAGCGCCATAATCGGTGGATGATTTCGTCAGTCGCCGCACGCATCCTGGTCGTCGAGGACGAACCGGACCTCCGTACGCTCTATGAGCTGACCTTGCTGCGCGAAGGCCACCAGGTTGATACCGCCGACGACGTGGCCACCGGCTTGCTGTGCCTGCAGCAGCAGCCCTACGACGCGATCATCGCCGACATGAGCCTGCCCGATGGCACCGGCCTGGCGCTGCTGGAGGCCGTGCAGGCACCCGGGCGGCGCGAGCGCTGCCTCATCATCACCGCCGACGGCTCGGCCGAGAGTGCCGTCAGCGCCCTCAAAGCCGGCGCCTTCGACTACCTGACCAAGCCCATCGACCTGTCGCAGTTGCGGCGCAGCGTGGCTTCGGCCATTCAGCAGGAGCGCGACGGCACGCCGTCCGTGGCCCGCGCCAGTGCGCATGGCGTGCCCGACACGGCGGCGGCCGCCCTGCACCGGCTGGCGGGCGAGTCGGCGTCCATGCAGGCCGTGCGCGCGCGCATCCAGCGCGTCGCACGCAGCATGGCGCCGGTGTTGATCCAGGGCGAATCGGGTACGGGCAAGGAGCTCGCCGCCCGCGCCGTGCACACCTGCAGCCATCGCGCCGAAGGCCCTTTCGTCGCCGTCAACTGCAGCGCCATTCCGGAGAACCTGCTCGAGGCCGAGTTCTTCGGCTCGCGCAAGGGCGCCTTCACCGGCGCCACGCACGACCGCGACGGCTTCTTCCAGGCCGCGCATGGCGGCACCCTCTTCCTCGACGAAATCGGCGACCTGCCACTGCCCATGCAGGCCAAGCTGCTGCGCGCCATCCAGGAACGCGTGGTCCGGCCGCTCGGCTCGACACAGGAATTCACGGTCGACGTGCGCATCGTCAGCGCCACCCACAAGGACCTCGCCACCGGCGTCAGCGCAGGCCTGTTCCGGCGCGATCTGTTCTACCGGCTCAACGTCATCGACATCGCCCTGCCCGCGCTGCGCGAACGCCGCGAGGACATTCCGCTGCTGTGCCAATCGCTGCTGGCGCGCATCGCGCAAGACAGCGGCCTGCCCACGCCCGCCCTGGGCGACGATCTGCTCGCCCAGCTCATGGCCCAGCCGCTGCGCGGCAACGTGCGCGAACTGGAAAACCTGCTGCACCGCGCCATCGCCTTGAGCGACGGCCACCGCCTGTCCACCTCGCTCGTGCCCGACATGCCGCGCGGGCTCGATGACACGGCCGCAGGCGATGCATCCTGGCCCGCGCCGTCCGCACGGCGCGAGCCCGCGGCGTGGCCGGACCGCTCGCCGCGGACCAGCCCCACGCCCCTGTCCGGTGCGACTGACGCCATGCGACACAGCGCCGAGCCCATCGCGGCAGGCAGCACGGCCACGCACACCGCCATCCCGCACGACCTGCAGGCCCACCTCGATGCCTACGAGGCGGAGATCATCCGCCGCGCGCTCGAAGCGCATCAATTCAACCGCACCGCCACCGCCGCCCGGCTGGGCCTGAGCCTGCGCCAGATCCGCTACCGCATCGCCCGGCTCAACATCGAGGTGCCCGGCCAGGAACCCGACAACCTGACGCTGCAGGCGATTGCCGCCATCGAAGCCCAGGACAGCGGCCACGTCGCCGACCACCCGGTCGACAACCTGCGCCTGACGCCGCTGCCCACCTTCCCGGGCTGAAGGCGCTGCCGGCTCCTCGCCCTTCTCCTTGCCACCGCCCGACTCGCCCTCACCGCGCCACCCAGACCGCATGCCTCGCGCCAGCACCACGCCCGTCCCCTCGCCGTCTGGCCCATCGCCGCACCCCGTCTGGCACGGCGGCTGGCTCTGGCCCTGCCTGCACGAGCACTCGCCCAACCATGGCCCGCGCCCGCCGGACACCGCCATCGACTTGCTGGTTGTGCATTCGATCAGCCTGCCCCCCGGCGAATACGGCGGCGATGCGGTGCGCCAACTGTTCACCAATACGCTGCCCTGGCACGCGCACCCCTACTACGAAGGTATCCGCGGCATCGAAGTCTCGGCGCACTTCTTCATTCGCCGCAATGGTGCGATCTGGCAATTCGTCGATGCCGACCGCCGCGCCTGGCATGCCGGCGCATCGGCCTACCGGGGCCGCGCCAACTGCAACGACTACGCCATCGGCGTCGAACTCGAAGGCCTGGAGGGCCTGGATTTCGAGGCCCCGCAATACGACGCGCTCGGCTGGCTCTGCCTGGCCCTGCGTCAGCGCTACCCACTGCGCCACGTCACCAGCCACTCGAACATCGCGCCCGGCCGCAAGCGCGACCCCGGCCCCGGCTTCGACTGGCCGCGGCTGCAGGCGCTCACGCACAGCGCGGGCTTGCAAATCGACCCCTGAAATCAGCGGCGACGTGTATCCACAACAGCCATCGGCCCAGCCGGGACTTTTCAATTTACCAAGCCACTCTCATAATCTGAGCAAGGCATGACCCATGCCCCATGCCGATCTCCAGCCCCATGCCCTTGATCCCTGCGACGCCACTCATCGCCCCGCATCCGCGCACCGTCCGTGCCGCACCGCGTCGCACGAGTCCGCGCCCTGCCGGCAGCCTTTTCTTGCTGGCCGCGTAATGCATCAGGCCCTCCACCTTCCTCACCAATCGATCGCCGGCATCGCCGCGCACGCCACCCAGCCGCCGCACGATGCGGCCGCTCGCCAGCGACGCACCGCCGTCCATCCGATGATGTCCCTTCCCTGCCGCGACGCCCAGACACCCGGCCGTCGCCGCATCCCCCATTCACCCGATGGCGCCTGGCCGCACGCATGCCTCTGGCAGCCGTGGCGCCAGCCGGTGAATCGTTGGCGGCCAGCGCCCAGCCGGCTCGCGACGTTTCGTGAAACTTGATCAAGGAGAAAAAAATGGCAACTGCAAAGAAGACTGCGGCCGGCAAGACCGCGACGACCAAGGCGACATCCGCCAAGAAGAGCGCCACCAAGACGGTGGCCGAGCCCACCAAGAAAACTGTGACCGCCAAGGCGACCACAGCCAAGAAGGCTGTCGCCCCCGCCACCAAGGCCACGGCGACCAGCAAGACCACGGCCGCCAAGGCCACCACCACCAAGAAGGCTGCAGCCCCTGCCAAGAAGGCCGCCGCGCCCGCCAAGAAGGCTGTCGCCACCAAGGCCCCTGCCAAGAAGGCAGCAGCCCCTGCGAAGAAGGCGGCGGCTCCTGCGAAGAAGGCCGCCGCTCCCGCCAAGAAGGCGCCTGCGGCCAAGAAAGTGACTGCACCCGCCAAGAAGGCCGTCGCCACCAAGGCTCCCGCCAAGAAGGCCGCAGCCCCTGCCAAGAAGGCCACTGCACCGGCCAAGAAAACCGCCGCTCCCGCCACCAAGGCCGTGACGCCGAAGGTCGCGGCCACCAAGGTTGCCCCGAAAAAGGCTGCCGCACCGGTCGCCAAGAAAGCCGCCGCGCCCAAGACCACGGCCGCCCCCAAGGCCACGGCCAAGCCGGCCCCGGCCCCCGCCAAGAAGCCCGCCGCACCCAAGAAAGCAGTCGCCAAGAAGCCCGCGGCCGCTCCCGCCGCGGAAACCACGCTGAACCCGCAGGCCGCCTGGCCCTTCCCCACCACGCCCAAGCCCTGATACCAGGGCCGCGCGCAGCAAGACGAGCCCGATGCATCCCGCATCGGGCTTTTTTTCTGGCGAGGATGGTCCCGAATGGGGAATGGCGAGTGGGAGTGGCCAGCGGCGAGTCCCCGGGCCGTACGACGGTGGATTCAGGCCGCCGCGCGCTGCAGGCGATCGCGCACGCCGTCCCAGGCGGCATCGGCCGGCGGGCGTTCGATCCAGATGCCGGCGACGTTCAGCGCATCGAGTTCGCGCAGCACCGCAAACAGTTCGTGCGCCACGGCCTCGGCGCCATCGGGCATGCGTCGAATGACCAGGCCCGCGCAGCCCTCGGGCCGATGCAGCGGCGCGCGCGCGTAGAGGGCGGGCAGCGGCTGTCCCGGCATCCGCACGACCTGCTCGGCCAGGCTGGCCAGGGCGCCGGCCAGTTCGTCCGCGTCCATCAGCGTGACGCGCGCCGAAGGCGCGTAGTGCGAGGCCAGCGTGCCCGAGGCGCGCGGCGCGGCCTGTTTCAGTTGCGGGTCGTCGCGGTCGTGCAGGGCAACGCCGGCAGCGGCATCGAGCGCGGCACGGTCGAGCACACCCGGGCGCAGCAGCACGGGCAGGCCGCGCGTGCAATCGACGATGGTCGATTCGATGCCCACGTCGCAGGCGCCACCGTCGATCACCAGCAGGCGGGCACCCAGCTCGTCCGTCACGTGCTGGGCGGTGGTGGGGCTGACGCGGCCGAAGCGGTTGGCGCTGGGCGCGGCCACGCCATGCACGCCGTCGCGCCAGGCGGCCGCCAGAATGGCCTGCGCCACCGGGTGCGCCGGGCAGCGCAGCCCGATGGAGTCCTGCCCGCCAGCCGCCGCCGCCGCCACGTCCGGGCGGCGCGGCAGGATCAGCGTCAGCGGACCGGGCCAGAAGGCGTCGATCAGGCGTTGGGCGAAGTCCGGCACTTCGCGTGCGAATTCGGGCACGCGCGCGGCATCGGTCACGTGGACGATCAGCGGGTGGTCGGCCGGACGCTTCTTGGCGGCGTAGACCTTGGCCACCGCCGCGTCGCTGCTGGCGTCGGCGGCCAGACCGTAGACGGTTTCGGTCGGCAGGCCGATCAGCTCGCCGGCGGCCAGCGCGCGGGCCGCCAGCGCGATGGCCTCGGGGTCGCTTCCGGGGCGGATCACGGGCGGCCTTCCTGGGTGCGCAGCATGGCGGACTCGCGCATCAGAAAGGCGCGATGCCCAGGATGGCGGCGGCCTGGAGCGCCGTCCCGCGCACCTGCGCGGCATCCGCGCCGGTGATGTTGAGGTGGCCCATCTTGCGGCCCGCGCGCGCCTCGGTCTTGCCGTAGAGGTGCAGGTGGGTGCCCGGCAGCGCCAGCACGGCGGACCAGTCGGGCTCGCGCGCGCCGTCCTCGCCGCCTCGGAACCACAGGTCGCCCAGCAGGTTGAGCATGATGGCCGGGCTGTGCTGGCGCGGCTGCACCAACGGCAGGCCGGCGAGCGTGCGCACCTGCAGCTCGAACTGCGAGACGTCGCAGGCATCCTGGCTGTAGTGGCCGCTGTTGTGCGGGCGCGGCGCCATCTCGTTGACCACCAGGCTGCCGTCGGCCAGCACGAAGAACTCCACGCACAGCACGCCCACATAGCCGATGCCCTCGGCGATCGCACGCGCCGCGGCGACGGCCTGGCCCGCCAGCGCCGGCGGCAGGTCGCGCGCGGGCACTTCGGTCACCGCCAGGATGCCGTCGCGGTGCAGATTGCGCTGCACCGGCAGGTTGACCGCCTGCCCGTCGGCGCCGCGCGCGACGACCACCGAGCACTCGGCGGCCAGCGGCAGCATCTTCTCCAACACGCAGGGCACGCCGCCGAGCTGCGCCCAGGCGGCGCGCAAGGCCTCGCGCGTGGCCACGCGCACCTGGCCCTTGCCGTCGTAGCCCAGGCGCGCGGTCTTCAGAATGCCGGGCAGCAAATCGTCGGCCACGGCGTCGAGCTGGGCCGCCGATTCGATCACCGCGTGCGGGGCGCAGGGCACACCGCAGCGCACGAAATGGGCTTTCTCCAGCGCCCGGTCCTGGGCGATGGCGACCGCCTCGGCGGCCGGGGCGACCGGCACGCTACGCGCGAGCGCCTGCAGGGCCGGCGCCGGCACGTTCTCGAATTCGGTGGTGATGGCCGCGCTCTGCGCCGCCAGTCGATCCAGCGCCGCGGCGTCGTCGTAGGCGGCGCGGATGTGCTCGTGGCTGACCAGGCCGGCCGGGCTGGCGGCATCGGGTTCGAGCACCACGGTGCGGTAGCCCATGCGCTGGGCCTCGTGCACGAACATGCGGCCCAACTGGCCGCCGCCCATCACGCCGAGGGTGGCGCCGGGAAGGAGGGGGAACTGGCTCATGGCAGTCGGAAGGTCAGGAGGTCAGGCAGTCGGGGGCAGCGTCATGGCGCGCGCGACTTCGGTCTGCTGCTCGCGGAAGGCCTGCAGCCGGGCGCGCAGATCGGCGTCGTGGCTGGCCAGCAGCGCCACGGCGAACAGCGCCGCGTTGGCCGCGCCGGCCGCGCCGATGGCGAAGGTGGCCACCGGAATGCCCTTGGGCATCTGCACGATGGAGTGCAGCGAGTCGACGCCCTGCAGGTGGCGGCTGGCCACCGGAACGCCGAGCACCGGCACCACGGTCTTGGCCGCCAGCATGCCGGGCAGGTGGGCCGCGCCGCCCGCGCCCGCGATGATGGCCTGCAGGCCCCGGTCGGCGGCCTGTTCGGCGTAGCGGAACATGTCGTCGGGCATGCGGTGGGCGGAGACGACCCGCGCTTCGTGGGCGATGCCGAACTGTTCGAGGATCTGGACGGCGTGCTGCAGGGTGTCCCAGTCGCTGCTGGAACCCATGACGACGCCAATTTGGGGGTGGTTCATGTTGGAATTTTAAGGGCTGCCCTCAATTATGACGACCAGGCCTGGCGGCCTTCATGACCGCCAGCGGCACAATACCGGCCTGACCGGCCCGCCCGCCGCGCCCGCAGCCCAACCCGCAGGACCCGAACATGATAGACATCACCCTAGACAACTTCCAGGCCGAACTGATCGAAGCCTCGGCACACACGCCGGTCCTGCTCGACATCTGGGCCGAATGGTGCGGCCCGTGCAAGCAATTGGGCCCGGTGCTCGAACAGCTCGAGGCCGAATACGCCGGTCGCTTCCTCCTGGCCAAGCTCGACGCCGACAAGGTGCCGCAGATCTCGCAGCAACTCAGCCAGATGTTCGGCGTGCGCAGCATTCCGTTTTGCGTGCTGTTCAAGGACGGCCAGCCCATCGACGGCTTCGTCGGCGCGCTGCCGGCCGCGCAGGTACGCGAGTTCCTCGACAAGCACGTCGCCTCCGAGGAAGAGGCTGCGGCGCTGGAAGACGAGCAGATCGCGCAGGAGGCCCTGGCCGAGGGCGATACCGAGTCAGCACTGGAGCGCCTGCAGCAGGCCGTGGCGACCGACCCGGCCAACGACACGGCGCGCTTCGACTACCTCAAGCTGCTGCTGCAGCTCGGCCGCGACGACGACGCCAAGGTGGCGTTCGCGCCCGTGCTGCCCAAGGTGGCGCTGGACCGCCGCTTCGCCGCCATCCAGGCCTGGATCGACGCGCGCGACTACGCGGCCAACACCACCGGCCAGGCGCAGGACGCCGCGACGCTGCAGGCGCGCATCGCCGCCAACCGGCGCGACTTCGAGGCGCGCTTCGCGCTGGCGCAGACCTTCATCGCGCAGCAGCAGTGGACGCAGGCGATGGACGAACTGCTCGAAATCCTGATGCGCGACCGCAGTTGGAACGACGAGGCCGCGCGCAAGACCTATATCTCGGTGCTGGAGATCATCGAGCCCGCGCCGGTGAAGGTGGCCGAAGGCCAGATCCCGCCGCAGGACCCGACGGTGGCGACCTACCGCCGGCGCTTGAGCTCGGTCGTGCTGAGCTGATCCGGCGGCTGGGGCGGCCGGGACGGCCGCTTGCTCACTGGCTGTTGAGGATGACCGAGGCGATCACCCCCGTGGCAATCGCCACCAGCGCGAAGTCCGTGCCCGACTGCACCCAGTGGTAGCCGCGCGGCGGCGGCGACAGGCGCGGGTAATCGCGCCAGCGGTCCACCACGTAATAGTGGCTGCGGTAGTCGCGCGGCAGGCGGCCGCCGGCGTAGAAGCGGGGGCCGGGGTAGCCGTCGTCGCGATAGACGTAGCGTGGCGGTGGAACATCCCGATAGACATAGCGCGGCGTCTCGCGATAGCCGTCGTGGCGCGGCGAGCCGCGATACTCCGTCCGGGACGGGCCGCGCCGGTCGTCGTGGTAGCGCCGCTCGTCATGGTCGCGCCGGTCGAAGCCCGGGCGATCGGAATCGTAGGACTGCGCCAGGGTGGCGCCACTGCCCGCCAAAAGCGCGGCGGCCAGCGCCAGCGTGAGGTGTCGAGACATTTTCATGGTCGGCTCCATTGAAATTCCCCGGGGGAACATCCCCTGGACTGTTGGCGTGGAAATCACGCGACTGCCAGGGTTGGAGTGCGGCGGGCCCGAACAGGTTCCAGCCCGGCGGGCTCCGGAGCCAAAAATCTTTACAAGCCCTGGCGCAGCGATTGCAGCCGGATGGCGACCGCTTCGCCGTCCTCGGCGTGCGGCGCGTGGGCCATGTAGGCCTCCAGGTCAGCCAGTGCCAGGTCCAGGTGGCCCAGTTCGGCCCGGGCCAGGCCGCGGTCGCGGTAGCCGGGCCAGTGCTCGGGCTTCAGCACCAGCATGCGGTCAAGCACCGCCACCAGCCGGTGCCAGTCGCGTTGCGCCTGGTGGATTTCCTTGAGGTTGCCCAGCATGCGCATCAGCACATCGCGCGGCGCCGCGCTGCGCAGGAACAGCGCGAGCGGCAGTTCGGCCTCGCCCTCGCCCTCGCTGCCAGCGACCGGCTGGCCGCGCCGCACCGGCAGCAGGCGCTCGGCCAGTTCCTCTCGGCTGAGCGACTGGCCGGTGAAGGGATCGATCACGACCTGCCCCTTGGCGAGACTGACCTTGACCATGAAATGCCCGGGAAACGACACCCCCGAGGCCGGCAGCCCCAGGCCCTGGGCCAGTTCTAGCCAGATCAGCGCCAGCGTGACCGGAATGCCGCGACGCGTGCGCAGCACCACGTTGATGTAGCTGTTGTCGGGATCGTAGTAGTGGTTGACGTTGCCACCGAAGCCCAGCTCGCGGAAAAAGAACTGGTTGAGCAGGCGCAGCCGCTGGACCGGGCTGGCATCCGGCGCCAGCCGGCGCTTCAGGCGCGCGAGCAGCTGATCGACGTCGCCCAGCACCTGCTGGATGTCGAGCTCCGGGTACTCGTCCTGCGCGATCGCGATGGCCGCTTCGAGCAGCGGCAAGGCATCGTCGGCCTGCACCAGTGTCGAGAAATACTCCAGCGGGGACGGCGCCGAGAGATACAGGGAGTTCATGGGGCGGCTCATCTCCTGAATAGTTGTCGCAGCTTCAATCCGGTAGCCGCCAGCACCACGAAATACCCGCAGGCCGCCACCGCCAGTATGGCGCCCAGCAAGCCCACGCGGCTCCAGGGCTGGGCGCGCCACGCCACCCAGTCTACCGCGCCCGCCGCCCACACCAGGGCCGCGGCCAGCGCCACGTTGGCGACCACGATGCGCAGGGTGAACGGCGCCCAGCCCGGCCGTGGCTGGTACAGGCTCCGGCGCAGCAGGCCCACCAGCAAGCAGCCCGCGTTGACCATCGCGCCCAGCCCGATCGACAGCGCCAACCCGGCGTGGCCCAGCCGGGGCACCAGCAGCACGTTGAAGAGCTGCGTCAAGGCCAGCACCGCGACGGCGATGCGCACCGGCGTGCGGATGTCCTGGTTGGCGTAGAAGCCCGGCGCCAGCACCTTGATCGCCACCAGGCCCAGCAGCCCCACGCCATAGCCCGACAGCGCCAGCGCCACCTGCCCCACGTCGCGATCGGCGAAGGCGCCATAGTGGTAGAGCACCGCCACCAGCGGCTGGGCGAAGGCCAGCAGCCCGACCGCGCACGGCACGGCCAGCAACACCACCAGCCGCAGGCCCCAGTCGAGCATGCCCGAATACTGCGCGTCGTCGCCGCTGGCACGCGCGGCCGAGAGCTGCGGCATCAGCACCACGCCCAGCGCCACGCCCAGCATGGCGGTCGGGAACTCCATCAGCCGGTCGGCATAGGACAGCCAGCTCACGCTGCCCGGGCCCAGGTAGGAGGCGATCTGGGTGTTGATGATGAGCGAGATCTGCGCCACGCTCACCCCCAGCAAGGCCGGCAGCATGAGCTTGAGCACGTGCTGCGTGGCCGCGTCGCGCCAGGCCGCGCGCAGCCGCCCCGGGCTCAGGCCCAGCCGCGGCAGCAGGCCCAGGCGGCGCAGGGCCGGCACCTGGACCGCCAGTTGCAGCACGCCGCCCAACATGACGCCGGCGGCCATCGCGTAGATCGGCTCGATCCCCCAGCGCGCGAACAGCGGCGCACCCAGCCAGGCCGCCGCGATCATGCACACGTTGAGCAGCACCGGCGTGGCCGCCGGCACCACGAAATGCCGCCAGGTGTTGAGCACCGCCGCGGCCAGCGCCACCAGCGACATGCAGGCGATGTAGGGAAACATCAGCCGCGTCATCAACACCGCCGCGTCGTAGCCGTGCGCGGTCTGCCGCAGGCCGCTGGCCAGCAGCCACACCATCAGCGGCGACGCCAGGATGCCCAGCACGCTGACGCCGACCAGCACCCAGGCCAGCACCGTGGCCACCTGGTCAATCAGGTGGCGCGTCTGCGCCTCGGTGCCGGTGGCCCGGCTGGCCGCCAGCACCGGCACGAAGGCCTGGCTGAACGCGCCCTCGGCGAACAGGCGCCGGAACAGGTTGGGAATGCGGAAGGCGACGTTGAAGGCGTCGGTCAGCGCGCTGGCGCCGAACGCCGAGGCCATCAGCAGCTCGCGGGCCAGGCCCGTGATGCGCGACAGCAGGGTGAACAGCGAGACGGTGGATGCGGATTTGAAGAGGCTCACGGGCGCTGAGTGTAGCCAGACTGCACGCGCCTCGTGCCAGGCCCTGGGCCATTCGGCGCCACGGTGGTAGAATGCCGGGTTTTGCTGGCATCATCCTCAAACCCTTAAAGGATCAAGAACATGGCAACCAAGCCCAAGAAAAAGAACCCCCGCCTGGCATCCGGCCGCAAACGCGCACGCCAGGACGTCAAGCTCAACGCCGCCAACACCTCGCTGCGTTCCAAGTACCGCACCTTCGTGAAGAACGTCGAGAAGGCCGTCGTGGCCGGCGACAAGACCAAGGCGACCGAACTGTTCGCCAAGGCCCAGAGCGTCATCGACAGCATCGCCGACAAGGGCATCTTCCACAAGAACAAGGCCGCTCGCGACAAGAGCCGCCTGGCTGCCAAGGTCAAGGCCTTGGCCCAAGCCGCCGCCTGAGGCTTCCCTCCAGGCAAAAACCCGCACGGGGCGGACGTCCGCCCCGCTGTTTGAACCGGGTGCGCTGCCAGCAAAAACAAGACAACCGCCTTCGGGCGGTTTTTTTGTGCCTAATTCTCAGCCTCTCGGTTTCTCGGTTTCTTGGTTTTTCAGCCCCTCAGCCGCGCCCGGGCAGCCGCACGCGCAGGCGGATGGCCGAGCAGGGCCAGCCCTTGCTGCGCAGGTGGGCCTCGAAGGCCGGCAACAACTGGCGCAGCTTGGCCGCGACGGCGTTGCTGCTGACCAGCAGGCACCAGGCCTCGCCGTCCAGCGGCCCGGCCTGCACGTGCGGGCGCAGCATGGGCGGGATGAGCGGCTCGATCAGCCGCAGCCGCCCGCTGGAGGCCTGGGCCAGCTCGGCCAGCCGGGCCAGCCCGGGCGCGTGGCTCATGGCCTGCTGGATGGACAGGGGGTGGTGGCTGCGGTGCATGGGGAAAGACTGGGGGTGTTGCCCGCATTATCGCCGGGCGCGGCCTGCATGCCCTGTGGGTAGAATGTCCGATTCGCCCGCAACCTTCGCGCCTGCCGGTTTCCGCCGCCATCCCATGGCTGGAACCGGGCCGCGCAGGGCCGCCAGAGCCGCGGCGGGCGCCATTCGCATCGAGAACTCAGTAGAAGGACGTCGCCCTGGCGAGCCGCGTCAGCGGGCGCCGAAGGGGCATGATTTTCATGGCCAATAACTTTCTGACCCGCCTGTTCGGTAGCCGAAACGATCGCCTGCTCAAGAGCTACCGCAAGACCGTCGAACGCATCAACGCCCTGGAATCGAGCTACGAATCGCTGAGCGACGACGCCTTGCGCGCCAAGACGCAGGAGTTCAAGGACCGCGTGGCGCAAGGCGCCAGCCTCGACGACATCCTGCCCGACGCCTTCGCCGTGGTGCGCGAGGGCTCCAAGCGCGTCATGAAGATGCGCCACTTCGACGTGCAACTGCTCGGCGGCATCGCGCTGCATTCCGGCAAGGTCGCCGAGATGCGCACCGGCGAGGGCAAGACGCTGACCTCGACGCTGCCGGTCTACCTCAACGCGCTGTCCGGCAAGGGCGTGCACGTGGTCACGGTCAACGACTACCTGGCCAACCGCGACGCCCAGTGGATGGGCCGCCTCTACGGCTTTCTGGGCCTGACGGTGGGCATCAATCTGCCCTTCATGCCGCGCGAGGCCAAGCAGCAGGCCTACGCCAGCGACATCACCTACGGCACCAACAACGAATACGGCTTCGACTACCTGCGCGACAACATGGTCTACGACCCGGCCGAGCGTGTGCAGCGCGGGCTGAACTTCGCCATCGTCGACGAGGTCGACTCGATCCTGATCGACGAGGCGCGCACGCCGCTCATCATCAGCGGCCAGGCCGAGGACCACACCCCGCTCTACCTGGCGATCAACCAGATCGTGCCGCAGCTCAAGAAGCAGATCGGCGAGGAAGACCCGCGCACCGGCGAGGGCGTGATCGAGGCCGGCGACTTCACCGTCGACGAAAAGTCGCACCAGGTCTTCCTGACCGAGGACGGCCACGAAAAGGCCGAGGAACTGCTCAGCCAGGCCGGCCTGCTGGCCGAGGGCGCGTCGCTGTACGACCCCTCCAACATCCTGCTGATGCACCACATCAACGCGGCCCTGCGCGCTCACCACATCTACCACCGCGACCAGCACTACGTGGTGCAGGCCGGCGCCAACGGCGGCGAGATCGTGATCGTCGACGAATTCACCGGCCGCCTGATGGCCGGCCGCCGCTGGAGCGAGGGCCTGCACCAGGCGGTGGAAGCCAAGGAAGGCGTGCACATCCAGCCCGAGAACCAGACGCTGGCCTCGATCACTTTCCAGAACTACTTCCGCCTCTACAGCAAGCTCTCGGGCATGACCGGCACGGCCGACACCGAGGCCTTCGAGTTCCAGAGCATCTACGGCCTTGAGACCGTGGTCATCCCGCCGCACCGCCCGAGCAAGCGCATCGACCAGCTCGACCGCGTCTACAAGACCGCCAAGGAGAAGTACGACGCCGCCATCGCCGACATCCGCGACTGCTACGAGCGCGAGCAGCCGGTGCTGGTGGGCACCAGCTCGATCGAGAACTCGGAGCTGATCTCGGCCCTGCTCACCCAGGCCCAGCTGCCGCACCAGGTGCTCAACGCCAAGCAGCACGACCGCGAGGCCGACATCATCGCCCAGGCCGGACGCAAGAAGGCCATCACCATCGCCACCAACATGGCCGGGCGCGGCACCGACATCGTGCTGGGCGGCAACATCGAGAAGGACGTGGCGGCCATCCAGGCCGACGAGTCGCTCGACGACGCGGCCAAGGCCGGCCAGATCGCCGCGCTGCGCGCCGCCTGGCAGCAGGAGCACGACGAGGTGCAGGCCCTGGGCGGCCTGCGCATCGTCGCCACCGAGCGGCACGAGTCGCGCCGCATCGACAACCAGCTGCGCGGGCGCTCCGGCCGCCAGGGCGACCCGGGCTCCTCGCGCTTCTTCCTGAGCCTGGACGACCCGCTGATGCGCATCTTCGCGGGTGACCGCGTGCGCGCCATCATGGACCGCCTCAAGATGCCCGAAGGCGAGGCCATCGAGGCCGGCATGGTCACGCGCAGCATCGAAGGCGCGCAGCGCAAGGTCGAGGCGCGCAACTTCGACATCCGCAAGCAGTTGCTGGAATACGACGACGTCTCCAACGACCAGCGCAAGGTGATCTACCAGCAGCGCAACGACATCCTCGACGCCGCCAACCTGCAAGGCCAGATCGACGCGCTGCGCGAAGGCGCGGTGACCGACCTGGTGCGCCAGTACGTGCCAGCCCAATCGGTCGAGGAGCAATGGAACCTGCCCGGCCTGGAGAAGGCGCTGCTCGACGAATGGCAGATCACGCTGCCGCTGTCGCAGGAAGTCGAGCAGGCCAGCGCCGTCACCGACGAAGACGTGCTCGAGCGCGTGCTGGCGGTGGCCAACGCGGCCTTCGAGGCCAAGGTCGAGCAAGTCGGCGCCGCGCAGTTCATGCCCTTTGAGCGGGCCGTGCTGCTGCAGACCATCGACAACCACTGGCGCGAGCACCTCTCGGCGCTCGACCACCTGCGCCAGGGTATCCACCTGCGCGGCTACGCCCAGAAGCAGCCCAAGCAGGAATACAAGCGCGAAGCCTTCGAGCTGTTCGGCCTGATGCTCGACGCCGTGCGCAACAGCGCCACCAAGGTGTTGATGAACGTGCGCGTGCAGTCCGAGCAGCAACTCGAAGGCGCCGCCGCCGACATCGAGGAACGCGGCAGCCAGCTCACCAACCTCACCTACACGGCCCCCGCCGAGGGCGGCGACGGCGTGCAGTCCATCATCCCGCCCGACGACGGCAGCCCGGCCGCCGCCGACCTGCCGCGCGTCGGCCGCAACGACCCCTGCCCCTGCGGCAGCGGCAAGAAGTACAAGGCCTGCCACGGCCGGCTGGCCTGAACGCCTGAGCTTTTGGGCGCCTTGCGCGCCGGGCCGCCACGGCGGCCTGCGCCCCGCGGCTCAGAACCTGTTCTCAGGCCGCGGCGGACTGCAGCCGCAGGTACTTCTGGTAGAGCGTCTCGCGGTCCTCGACGTGCTCGGGGTGGACCGGGATGCACTCGACCGGGCAGACCTGCACGCACTGCGGCTCGTCGAAATGGCCCACGCACTCGGTGCATTTGTCCGGGTGGATCTCGTAGATCATCTCGCCCATGTAGATCGCCTCGTTCGGGCACTCGGGCTCGCAGACGTCGCAGTTGATGCATTCGTCGGTAATCATCAAGGCCATGGGACGACCTCCGGGCAGGGGCTGCGGGACATGAAGACGCGGAACATGGGGGCCATTATCCCGCGCCGCCCGCCACGGCGCCGCGCTTGCCCCTGCCAGCCTGTCGGACGCCGCGGCAGCGGCCCGGCACGCGGCACCGCGACACGGGCCGCCCGGCCATGCACAATGGCCGCTCGCCGCGCGTCCTGGCGCGGCGCCTCCTCCCGCGTCTTTATCGGCCCATGCGCGCTCAACTGATCCACCGTACCCTGACCCTGCTGGCCACGCTGCTGGCGGCTTCGCTGCTGATCTTTCTGGCGCTCGAAGTGCTGCCGGGCAATGCCGCGCAGATGATGATGGGCCCGGACGCCCCGGCCGAGGCGGTGGCCGCGCTCGAACGCCAGCTCGGCCTCGACCGCCCGGCCGCGTGGCGCTACCTGGACTGGCTGGCCGGACTGGCGCGGGGCGACATGGGCACCAGCGCCGTCTACGGCACGCCCGTGGCCGGGCTGATCGGCGAACGGATGGTGCTGACGCTGCCGCTGGCCCTGCTGGCCATGCTGGCGACCAGCGTGGCGGCCCTGGCCGCCGGCCTGTACGCGGCCACCCGCCACAACCGGCTGGGCGACGT
This sequence comes from Comamonas sp., assembly GCA_047606565.1. Taxonomy (GTDB): domain Bacteria; phylum Pseudomonadota; class Gammaproteobacteria; order Burkholderiales; family Burkholderiaceae_C; genus Comamonas_F. The sequence goes on along the minus strand of JASGEH010000014.1, from coordinate 8,120 downwards.
CGGCGTGATGACGCTGAGCCAATTGGGCATCGCCATCCCCAACTTCTGGTTCGCCATCCTGCTGATCCTGCTGTTCGCCGTGCAGTTGCGCTGGTTCGCCGCCGGCGGCTTCCCGGGCTGGGGCAACGGCGTGTGGCCCGCCTTCAAGGCGCTGATCCTGCCGGCGCTGTCGCTGGCCGTGGTGCAGGCCGCCATCCTGGCGCGCAACACCCGCTCGGCCGTGCTGGAGGTGCTGCACGAGGACTACGTGCGCACCGCCCGCGCCAAGGGCCTGGGCGAGCGTGCCATCCTGTGGCGCCACGTGCTGCGCAACGCGCTGGTGCCGATCCTGACCGTGATGGGCTGGCAATTCGCCAGCCTGCTGGCCGGCACCATCGTGGTCGAGAACGTGTTCTACCTGCCCGGCATCGGCCGCCTGCTGTTCCAATCCATCGCCAACCGCGACCTGGTGGTGGTGCGCAACGGCGTGATGCTGCTGACCGCGCTGGTGATCGCCGTCAACTTCGCCATCGACCTGCTTTACATCCTCATCGATCCACGCCTGCGCCACGTCGGGCGCTAGGCCGCCCCCATACCCCGCCCGTCCCCACCATGACGACCCATCCGCCCCTCCCGGCCCTGCCAACGCCCGCCCCGCCAACGCCACGACGCGGCTTCTGGACGCGCGCGCTGCGCCACCGCAGCTTCGCGCTGGGCCTGGCGCTGACCGCGCTGCTGCTGGCCAGCGCTGGCCTGTCGTGGCTGTGGACGCCCTGGCCGCCCGGCGCCATCGACATTCCCGCGCGGCTGCAGCCGCCCGGCGGCGGCCACTGGCTGGGCACCGACAACCTCGGCCGCGACGTGCTCTCGCAAATCATGGCCGGCGCGCGCAACTCCATTCTGGTCGGCCTCATCGCCGTGGGCATTGGCGTGGCCGGCGGCGTACTGCTGGGCATGCTGGCGGCCGCGCGCGGCGGCTGGGTCGACACGCTGGTGATGCGCGCGGCCGACTTCACGCTGGCCTTCCCGGCCATCTTGCTGGCCATCATGCTGACGGCCGCGCTGGGCGCGGGCATCGGCAACGCCATCGTCGCCATCGGCATCGCCAACGTCCCGATCTTCGCGCGGCTGACGCGGGCGACGGCGCGCAGCGTGTGGACGCGCGAGTTCGTGCTGGCCGCGCGCAGTTGCGGCAAGGGCGGCGCGCGCATCGCCTTCGAGCACGTGCTGCCCAACATCGCCCCGGCCATCGTGGTGCAGGCTACGGTGGAGTTCGCCATCGCCATCCTGGCCGAGGCCGCGCTGTCCTACCTGGGCCTGGGCACGCAGCCGCCGCACGTCTCCTGGGGCCGCATGCTGGCCGAGGCGCAGACGCTGATGTTCCAGGCGCCCCGGCTGGCAATCTACCCGGGTCTGGCGATCGCGCTGGCGGTGCTGGGCCTGAACCTGCTGGGCGACGGCCTGCGCGACCTGCTCGATCCCCGGCTGGCGCGGCGCCGCTGAAATCGCCCGGGCAGTCTGTCTGGTTTTCGCCTATATTGCCCGGCAATCCGCCACTTCGGCGGGCCCCATGCCCCGCACCCCCATCCGAGGAGATCCGATGAGCCTGTCTTGCCGTTCCGTCCTGCGCCGCACCGTCCTGCTGGGCACGGCCGCCGCCGTACTGGCCGCCACCAGCCTGCCCGCCCACGCCCAGTCCGGTGGCGGCAGCAATGCCAGCCTGACCGTCGGCGTCACCCTGGAGCCGCCGGGGCTGGACCCCACGACCGGCGCGTCCGCGGCGGTCTCGGAGGTGACGCTCTACAGCATCTACGAAACCCTCACCAAGTTCACCGAAGCGGGCCGGGCCGAACCGCTGCTGGCCGAAAGCTGGACGGTCTCGCCCGACCAGAAGACCTACACCTTCAAGCTGCGCCAGGGCGTGACCTTCCACAACGGCGAGCCCTTCAACGCGCAGGCCGTCAAGTTCTCGTTCGAGCGCGCCGCCGCGCCCGATTCGGTCAACAAGGACAAGGCCATCTTCGCCAACATCGAGCGCATCGACACGCCCGACGCCGCCACCGTGGTGCTGGCGCTGCGCCAGCCCAACCCCGACCTGCCGCTGCTGCTGGGCCAGGGCACGGCCATCATCGTCGAGCCCAAGAGCGCCGCCACCAACGGCGTGCGGCCGGTGGGCACCGGGCCCTATACCTTCGCCAACTGGGCCCGGGGCGCCTCGCTCACGCTGGCCAAGTGGGACGGCTACCGCAACGCCGCCGGCGTGAAGATCGCGCGCGTCACCTTCCGCTTCATCAGCGACCAGGCCGCCAGCGTGGCCGCGCTGCTGGCCGGCGACGTCGACTCCTTCCCGCGCGGCCTGCAGGCGCAGAGCCTGGCGCCCTTCCGCAACGACCCGCGCTTCCAGGTGCTGATCGGTAACTCGCGCGCCAAGACCCTGCTGGCCATCAACAACCAGCGCCCGCCGCTCAACGACGTGCGCGTGCGCCGCGCGATCGCCGCAGCCATCGACCGCCAGGCCGTCATCGCTGGCGCGGTCGATGGCCTGGGCACACCCATCGGTGCCCACTACGCGCCGGGCGCGCCGGGCTATGTGGACGTGACCGGCATCAACCCCTACGACCCCGCCAAGGCCCGCGACCTGCTGCGGCAAGCCGGCGTCAAGCTGCCGCTGCAGCTCAGCCTCAAGCTGCCGCCGCCGCCCTATGCGCGGCGCAGCGGCGAGATCATCGCCGCGCAGCTCGCGCAGGTCGGCATCCAGGCCCGCATCGAGAACATCGAATGGGCGCAGTGGCTCGACGGCGTCTACAAGAACCACAACTACGACCTGAGCATCGTCTCGCACGTCGAGCCCTTCGACCTCGCCAAGTCGGCCGAGCCGGGCTACTACTTCGGCTACGAATCGGCCGCCTACCGCGACATCATCGCGCGCATCAACACCGCCCCCACCGAGGCCGAGCGCAACCGGCTCTACGGCGACGCCCAGCGCCTGCTGGCCACCGACGCGGTCAACGCCTACCTGTTCACGCCGCAATGGGCCACGGTCGCCAACGCCCGGGTTCAGGGGCTGTGGAAGGACCAGCCGATCTTCGTCAACGACGTGGCCACGCAGTCCTGGAAGTAGAAATTCAAGCGCCGGCGGCCTGCAGGCGCGCCAGCTTCTCGCGCACCACGGGCAGTTGGCGGCGCGAGACGGCCAGCGATTCGTCCACGCCGCGCAGGCTGAGCAGGCCGCCCGCCCCCGGCACGGCGCGCAGCGCGCGCAAGCGTGGCACCGAGACCAGCGCATTGCGGTGCACGCGCACGAAATGCTGCGGGAAACGCTGCGCCAGGTCCTGCAGCGACGCGCTCATGAGCCAGTTGCGCTGTTCGGTGCGCACCGTCAGGTACTTGAGTTCGGCACGCACGTAGACCACCTCGTCCAGCGCGATCGGCCGGCTGCCGCCGCGGTCGTCGACCTGCAGCGCCTGCGGCACCTGCAGCGCGGGCCTGGTGGCGCACGCCGTGGCGGCCGTCGCACCGGGCGGCGTCGCCAGCGCACGCGCCACAGTCCGGGCCAGGCGCTCGCGGCTGACCGGCTTGGCCAGATAGTCCAGCGCCCCCAGCTCGAAAGCCTGCAGCGCATGCTGCGCATGGGCGCTGACGAACACCCGGTGCGAGGCCAGCGGCCAGGCCGCCGCCAGTTGCAGACCGTCGAGGCCCAGCATCTGGATGTCGATGAACACCAGGGCCAGCGGCGGCACCGGACCCGGCCCCGCCTCGGCGGCCAGCCGAGCGGGCCAGGCCAGCGCCTCGGCGGCGCTGCCAGCCTCCAGCACCGCGCAGCAGCCCAGCGGCGCAGCCAGCTCCACCAACAGTTGCCGCAGCCGCAGCCGCGCCAGCGGCTCGTCGTCAACCACCAGCGCGCGCCAGGCCGGCGCGCCGGTTGTCGCCGTTTCGGCCAGGAACAGGGCCGGCCTCTGGTCCGGCACGGTGCTCACGCCATCTCCCTGCGTGCGCCCAGGCGGCTCGCCGCGCCTCGTCCCGGTCCGGGCGGCAGCCGCAGCGTGACCACGAAGCGCCCGGGCCCGCCGTCCGCCTCCGGCTGGCAGCGCACCTCCAGCCTGCCCTCCATGTCATGCAGCAGGGCCAGCCGCGCCCGCACGTTGTCCAGCGCCATGCCCCGCCCAGCGCGGCGACGCACGGACCGGCCCAGGTCCGGCACGGGTAGCGTGTTGGCGATGACCACGCAGACCTGCCCGGCCTGCCGCCGCACGGCGATGTCGATGGCCACCGGCGCGGCGCTGCACTCGACGCCATGGCGCACCGCGTTCTCGACCAGCGGCTGCAGCAGCAGCGGCGGCACGCGCGCCGACAGGGCCTGCGCATCGACCGTCCAAGTCACCGCCATGCGCTCGGCAAAGCGCACCTGTTCGAGCGCCAGGTAGCGCCGCGCCAGCGCCAGTTCGCTCGCCAGCGTGGCGCTCTCGCGGGTATCGGCCAACGCGGCGCGCAGCAGCTCGGACAGGTCTTCCAGCACCTGCTCGGCGCGCTGGGGCTGCTCGCGCGTCAGGGCGATGGCGCTGTTGAGGGTGTTGAACAGGAAATGCGGTTGGATACGCGCCTGCAATTCGGCGGCCTGGGCCAACGCACGCATCGGTGCACCGGCCTGCGCGCGCAGCAGCAAGGCCCAGACCACCGCCAGGGCCGCGCCGCCACCCAGCAGCGCGGCGGCGGCATACGCCAGCAGCCCAGGTCCGGTCGCCAGCCCGGCTTGCGCCACCACGGCCTGCAGGCCGGCAGCCGCCAGCACCCCGGCCACGGCGCCGGTCGCCGCCGACCACAGCCGCCAGTGGCGCCGCGCGAAATCGTGGCCGTGCGTGGTCAGCGCACAGCCCACCAACAGCCACAGCAGCAGCACCGGCAGAATCACCGCGCTGGCCACGCCCCAGCGCGGCAGCCATTCGCCGGCCAGCCACGGCCCGCCGGCGCCGGGCGGCATCTGCAGCAGGGTCGCGGCGGCCACCAGCGCTTCGGCCGCTAGCACCAGCCGCAGAACGACGCCGGTATGGCACAGGTCGAGCCGCGGCGGCTCGCCCGCCCACGGCCGCGCGGCCGAGGCCGATAAAATCCCCGTCTTCCCATCCATCTGCGTGTTTCTCCCCGCGCGGCATGCGTGTCGTCCCGATGCCTGTCCGCGACCTCCCTCGACGCATATTACTGGCTTGCCATGTCTTCCAATCAACTCGACAAAAAATCCGAAGCGTGGTCCGCGCTGTTTTCCGAGCCCATGAGCGACCTCGTGATGCGCTACACCTCGAGCGTGTTCTTCGACCAGCGGCTGTGGAAGGCCGACATCGCCGGCAGCCTGGCGCATGCCGACATGCTGGCCGCGCAAGGCATCATCGGCGCGGCCGACCTGGCCGCCATCCAGGACGGGCTGGGCCGCATCAGCCAGGAGATCGAGTCCGGCGCTTTCGAGTGGAAGCTGGCGCTGGAGGACGTTCACCTCAACATCGAGGCCCGCCTGACGCAACTGGTGGGTGACGCCGGCAAGCGCCTGCACACCGGCCGCAGCCGCAACGACCAGATCGCCACCGACGTGCGGCTGTGGCTGCGCGACGAGATCGACCTGATCGCCGGCCTGCTGACCGATTTGCAGAAGGCGCTGGTGACGATCGCCGAGCAGCACGCCGAGGTCATCCTGCCCGGCTTCACCCACCTGCAGGTGGCGCAGCCGGTGAGCTTCGGCCACCACATGCTGGCCTACGTGGAAATGTTCGCGCGCGACGCCGAGCGCTTCGCCGACGTGCGCCGCCGCGTCAACCGCCTGCCGCTGGGCGCCGCCGCGCTGGCCGGCACCAGCTACCCGCTCGACCGCGAGCGCGTGGCGCGCACGCTGGGTATGGTCGACGAGCAGGGCCGCCCGCAGGTCTGCCAGAACAGCCTGGACGCCGTCAGCGACCGCGACTTCGCCATCGAGTTCAGCGCCGCCGCCGCGCTCGCCATGGTCCACATCAGCCGCTTCTCGGAAGAACTGATCCTGTGGATGAGCCAGAACTTCGGCTTCATCCAGATCGCCGACCGCTTCACCACCGGCTCGTCCATCATGCCGCAGAAGAAGAACCCCGACGTGCCCGAGCTGGCGCGCGGCAAGAGCGGCCGCGTGGTCGGCCACCTGATGGGCCTGATCACGCTGATGAAGGGCCAGCCCCTGGCCTACAACAAGGACAACCAGGAAGACAAGGAGCCGCTGTTCGACACCGTCGACACGCTCAAGGACACGCTGCGCATCTTCGCCGAGATGGCCGGCGGCATCACCGTCCGGCCCGAAGCGATGGAACGCGCCGCCCTCAAGGGCTACGCCACGGCGACCGACCTGGCCGACTACCTGGTCAAGAAGGGCCTGCCCTTCCGCGATGCGCACGAGGTGGTGGCGCACGCCGTCAAGACCGCCATCGGCGAAGGCGTGGACCTCTCCGAGCTGCCGCTGGCGGTGCTGCAGCGCTTCCACCCGGCCATCGACGCCGACGTCCACGCGGTGCTGACGCTGCGCGGCTCGCTGGAAGCACGCAACGTGCTCGGCGGCACCGCCCCGGCGCAGGTGCGCGCGCAGATCGCGCGGCACCGCGAGCGGCTGGCCGCCTGACTCCCCTCTTGAAGAAACCCGGCGTCGATCTCCCCATGCCCCTCGCTTCCCGGCCCTTCCGGCACCGCAGCGCCCTACGGCTTTCCGCCGCGCTGTGCGCCAGCCTGCTGACCTGCGCGGCCGTGCGCGCGCAAGACGCCGCCGCCCCACCGGCCGCACCCGCCACACCGCGGCCAGCGGCCGTGGCCGCGACGGCCCCGGCCGAGGAAGCCCGCTCGCCCGACAACCCGGCCCCCTCGGGCACCGCTGCCCCCACCGTCGCGCCCCGGGCGCCGGCCCGCACGGTGGTGCCGGACAACCCCGCCGTGCCGGTGGTCAAGCCGGTGCCGCAGGCCTATGTGCAGTGGATGACCACCATGGCCCAGTTCGCCGAGGCCGACCGCGCCAAGCCGCCGCCGCAGGACGGCGTGCTGTTCGTGGGCAGCTCCACGGTGCGGCTGTGGAGCACGCTCAAGGCTGATTTCCCGTACATCGAGCACGTCATCAACCGCGGCTTCGGCGGCTCGACCATGGCCGACAACGCCTATTTCGTCGATCGCCTGGTCTTCCCCTACCGGCCGCGCCTGCTGCTGATCTACGCCGGCGACAACGACCTGGCCATGGGACGCGGGCCGGAGCGCGTACTGGCGGACTTCACGGCCTTCTTCGAGGCCGTGCGCAAGGAACTGCCTCAGACCCGCATCACCTACATCTCGATCAAGCCCAGCCCGTCGCGCGCCAACCTTTCGGCCAAGATCGCGCTGACCAACGCCCTCATCCAGCGCTTCCTGGAAACCCGGCCCAACACCGACTACGTCGACATCTACCACCCCATGCTCGACGGCCAGGGCAAGCCACGCCCCGAACTGTTCCTGCAAGACCAGTTGCACATGAACCGCGCGGGCTACGACATCTGGAAAAACGTCATCGCCGCGCACCTGCCGGCCCCGCGCGGCCCGCTGCCGCCACCGCTACCCCCCAGCACCCGACCGGGCCTGGAAGCCGCCGCCCAGGGCGCCAGCAGCACCTCCGGCGGCGATGGCGCTACGCCCGCCGCTCCGGCTGCGGCGACGCCTGCGACCATCCCAACATCTGGTCCCAACACGCCTGCACGGTAAAACCAGCTCCTGCTCACACTGCAGTCATGCCCTGCGCCACCGCCGCCATGGCCTTGATGGAAGCAACGATCAGCCCTGCAGTTTTGTTGGCTCAGACCATCACGTCAGCGCTGCAACGGCGGGCAGTTCGAGGAGTGCCCTCAGAGTGCCACCAGAATAGGAGGTCCGGTAAGCCCCACGCCGCTGCAACTCTGGAACGACCAGTTCGACAAAGTCTTCCAGGGCAGCGGGCAGATGGGGCCACATGATGGCGTAGCCGTCGATCAGCCCGGCATCGAACCATTCGAGCAACTGATCTGCCACCTGCTGGGGATTGCCGACGACGACCCGGTGTCCCGCTGCACTGGCGACACGCTCAAGCACCTGTCGGAGCGTCAATTTCTCGCGCGTTGCCATGCCTTGCAGCAACTCATACCGAC
>JASGEH010000013.1:0-21075 GCA_047606565.1 Comamonas sp. | reverse complement strand
AGGTAGGCCGCCAGCGGCGCCACCAGCGCGCTGGGCAGGAAGATCTGGCCGGGCACGGGCGTCTCGGCCTCGGGCGCGGACTCGTCGGCGCCGCCGAGGCGCGTCAGGGCGTTGGGGGCGATGGTGTTGATCTTGATGCCGTGGGCCGCGCCCGTCAGCGCCGCGCTGTTGGCAAAGCCGATCATCGCGGCCTTGGCGGCGGCGTAGGACAGGTTGTTGTCCATGCCGAACATGCCGGCCGAGCCGGTCAGCACGATGCGCCCGTAGCCCTGCCGCGCGAAGTGCGGCCAGGCGGCCTGGGTGGTATTGAAGGCGCCGTAGAGGTGGACGGCGATGTGGTGCTGCAGGTTGTCGAGCGTGATGTCCGGGAAGGCCGCGTAGCGCACCGTGCCGGCGTTGTTGATGACGATGTCGATGCGGCCGAAGTGTTCGAGGGCCGCGTCCACGATGGCCTGGCCGCCTTCGGGCGTCGAGACGTCGTGCAGATCAGCCACGGCCGTGCCGCCGGCGGCGTTGATCTCGTCGGCAGTGCGGCGCGCCGGGTGGTCGTCGGCGCCGGAGCCGTCGGCTGTGCCGCCGAGGTCGTTGACGACCACGCGGGCGCCGCGCTCGGCCAGCAGGCGCGCGTAGGCGCGGCCGATGCCGCGGCCGGCGCCGGTGACGACGGCGACGCGGCCGTCGAATCGGTAGGTGCTGCTCATGGGTGGCCCTCCCGCATCAGACCGTGGCGATGGGCGTGAGCGGCGAGCCGGCCGTGCCCGGCAGCCGCAGCGGCGGCGCGGTCAGCAAAAAGCTGGTGCGCTGGTGCGCGCGCAGCCAGGCCGCCAGGTCGTTGAGGTACCACAGCTCGCCCAGCGGCAGGCCCAGCTTGAACAGGCACAGGTGGTGGATGGGCAGCAGCGTGTGCGGCTCGTCGTGGTGCGAGCACCAGCCTTCGACGGCGTAGTTGTCGGTGATCAGCGCCGCCATCTTCGAGTCGACGATCCAGCGCAGCAGGTCCTCGTCCTCGCCATCGAGGTAGGGGTACATGGCCTGGATGCGCGAGGCGTCGGGCTCCTTGCCCCACGACAGGATCTTGGTGGCGAAGCCGGTGTGGATGAGCACCATGTCGCCGGGCCGGATCTCCACGCGGTCGGCCTCGATGATGTCGCGCAGGGTCTTCCAGCCCACCGGCGTCCACTCCTCGGTGTGGCCCAGGTGGTGGGCCACGTCGATCAGCACCGCGCGGCCCTGCACGCCGTGCGCGGCCATGTGCTCCAGGCCGAGCCGGCGCGCGAAGGCCTTGCTGCCGCTGCCGTCGCCCTTGGCGTCGTCCTTGGGGCCGACGATGTCCTCGAAGGCGCGAAAGCCGTTGTAGTAGAGCGGCTCGGGCACGCCGTCGCCATCGGCGTCGAACTCGGCGCCGCCGTGCATCAGCGCGTCCCACTGCGTGGAGTACTGCGGCCACAGCGTCACCACGTCGTCCGACCAGATGTCGATGAAGCTCGGGTGCAGCTGCTCGCGCGCGATCACGTTGTAGAAGGTGTCGGGGTTGTGCTGCAGGTCTTCGGTGGGCCGGATGATGGGCGGGTAGCGCCGCTGGTTGAGCGACGAACCGCCGGGGTAGTCCAGCGGCAGGCTCAGGCAGAAGGTCTCGCCGGTCTGGATCTCGCGCACGCCTTCGAGCACCTTCTGCGGCGTGATGAGGTTGATGCGGCCCAGCTCGTCGTCCTCGCCCCAGTCGCCCCAGGTCGAGTCCGTCGGTCGGTTCTTCCAGCGTTTGGCCATGGCATGTCTCCTTGGGATGGCGTGCTTCAGATGATCAGATAAAGGCTCAGCAGCAGGTTGAGCGAGCTGCCCTCGCCCTTGAAGCGCTGCAGGCTGGGCTTGTCGGTGTAGCCCAGCCCGAAGGTCGAATACAGCCCCGGGCGCAGGCGCGCCGTATAGGACGCGGTGATGCTGTTGGTCGCGTCGATGGCCGACAGGTTGGTGTAGGCGCTGTAGGCGTCGATGACGCGGCGCGCGTGCCGGCTGGCCTGGTTGTGGCTGTAGACCACCGACAGGAAGTCGGTCGGCCGCGCGGCGAACGGGCCGTACCAGTAGGCGCGCGCCTCGTAGTAGCGGGTGAAGGCGGACGTCCTGGGGTCGCCGTACATGAACGACGTGCCCACGTACATGCCGCGGTAGGCGGTGTAAGGCGACTCGGACGCCGGCTGCGTCAACTGGTAGTCGGCCAGCGCGTAGAAGCCGTGCGAGCCGCGCCGGGTGGCGCCCGACTGCTGCAGCGCGCGGCTGAAGTCGGCGAAGTCCGACGAGTTGTAGAGCGCGCCGGCGCGCAGCCAGGTGAAGGCGCGCCCCGGCGCGGCCGGGCGCTTGTAGCCCAGCTCGTTGCTGTAGAGCACGCGCGTGCCCGGCACCGACGAGGAGAACGCGATGCCACTGCGGTTGGCGCGCACCTCGTCATAGATCGGATTGCCGGTGGGCCCGTTGACCGGCAGGCTGCGCTGGATGCCGGTCTGGGCATAGAAGCTGTCGGTAACGCGCCAGGTGGCGCGGAAATTGGGCGTGCCGGTGTTGTTGCTCGACATGCCCAGCACCACCGGCACCGAGGCGGTCGGGCCGAACGGGCTGGTCACCAGGCCACCCACCGTGGTGCCGGCGAACTCGGGCATGGTGGGGAAATAGCCCAGCTTGATTTCGACTTTCTTGTCGAGCAGCGTCTGGTACCACGACAGGTTCTGGATGCGCAACGCGTTGGGCGAGAAGTTGGGGTCGGTCGTCAGCCCGAAATGCGCGCCGACGGCGATCTGCCCGTCGGGCACGCCGTGGCGGCTCATGTCGTAGGTCAGGAAGGCCACGCCCGAGAAATAGGCGTCCGGCCGCTGCCCGAAGTACGAACGCCCGCCCGCGCAGTTGTATTTGAGGCTGTTGGCCCCGCACGGCAGGTAGCCCGACGACGGCACCTTGCGCGGCGTGTCCAGCACGTTGGCCTGGAAGATCGGCGAGATCTGCATCTGGAAACCCAGCCCCTGCTCGGCGAGCCGGCTGCGCCAGTGGCCGTCGTCCTGGGTCAGCGTGTCGGCATAGGACGGGAAGGGCACGTTCCAGCCCTTGTAGCCGTAAACCGCGTCCAGCGCCTGCGCGCGCGCGGCGGAGGCCTGCGCGGCGGCGGCATCGGCATCGGCATCGCCCGGCGGCGCGGCGGATTTAGCGGATTCAGCAGAGTCGGCCGCGAACGCCGGACTGCCCAGCCCCGCCAGCACGCCCGCCACGACGGCCACGGCCGCGCCCGCCAGCCGACGGCGAAATGCCATTCCGATGATGCGATTCATCTGCCGGTCTCCTGAATGTCCTGAATGCCCCGCGCACAGCCTGCCGCGCACGCCAACACCACATCACCAAATCTTTGACGATTGGTGACCCATCAGTCATTTTCTTGTGGATTAGACACGCACGGCGCGCCGGCCTTCATCGGGGATACCCGCACGCGGCGCGCGACGCTTGCGCTAAGATGGTTGTCGCAGCCTTGGCCCAGCGCCGACGGCTGCACCAGGACTTCGGAGCAGTGAGGCTCCCGCCCAGCCTTTGCCGGCCGGGCGGGAGCCTTTGTTTTTGGCAGGCACACATGGCGACATCGAGCACATCTTCCTGGCGCGTCGGCGTTCTGTTTTCCGCCACGGGCGTGACCGCCGCCGTCGAACGGACCCAGCGCGCCGCCACCCTGCTGGCGATCGCGCAGATCAACGAGGCGGGCGGCGTGCTGGGCCGGCCCATCGAGGCCGTCTGCCACGATCCGGCCTCCACGCCGCGCGAATACCGGCGCTTGGCCGAGCAGCTGCTCGAGCACGAGCAGGTCTCGGTCATCTTCGGCGGCTACATGTCGAGCACCCGCAAGGCCATGCTGCCGGTGGTCGAGGCGCACCGCTCGCTGCTGTTCTACCCGACGCTCTACGAAGGCTTCGAATACTCGCCGCACTGCATCTACACCGGCGCGGCGCCCAACCAGAACTCGGTGCAATTGGTCGCCTACCTGCTGCGGCACTACGGCAAGCGCATCTTCCTGATCGGCTCGGACTACGTCTATCCCTACGAGTCCAACCGCATCATCGCCGACTTGTTCGTGCAGGCCGGCGGCAAGGTCCTCGACGAGATGTACATCCCGCTGCGCGTGGCCGACATCGACTTCGGCAAGGTGCTCCAGCGCATCCGCAAGGCCCAGCCCGACCTGATCTACTCGACCGTGGTGGGCGACGGCATCGCGCGCTTCTACGAGGCCTACAAGCACGCCGGCTTCGATCCCACCACGCATCCCATCGCCAGCCAGTCCACCACCGAGGCCGAGCTGGCGCAGATGGCCCCCGGCATCGCCGAGGGCGCCATCACGGCCGCGCCCTACTTCGCCTCGGTGCAGACCGAGGCCAACCGCCGTTTCGTGGCGGCCTGGCGGCAGCGCCACGGCCCCGACCTGCCGCTGACGGCCTGCGCCGAGGCCGCCTATTTCCAGGTCTTCCTGTATGCGCAGACGCTCGAGCGCGCCGGCAGCGACCGCATCGCCCCGCTGCTCAAGCATCTGCACGAACACGAGTTCGACGCGCCCCAGGGCCGCGTGCGCATCGATGCCGAGAACCACCACACCTACCTGTGGCCACGCGTCGGCCGGGCCGACGCCCACGGCGTCCTGCAAGTCGTCGAAGACCCGGGTGTGCGCATCAAGCCCGACCCTTACATGCTGGCCAGCCGGCTCGAACCGCTCGCGCCGCGATAGAGCACCCGAGGTAATGCCATGTCGATGACCGTGCTCAAGGAACTGCGCGAACTCAAGGTCGTGATCGTGCATCCGCCCGACGAGGAAGGCAGCGCGCTGCAGGCCCACCTGCGCCGCATCGGCTGCATGGCCAGCTTCGCCTGGCCGCTGCCCGAGGCCCTGCCGGCCAACGCCGACGTGGTGTTCGTGCTGATCGACGACCACTTCCGCCCAGGCTGCCGCAAATTGCTGCAGGCCCTGCCACAGCCGCGCCCCACCGTCATCGCGATCCAGAGCTACGAAGACCCGGGCACGCTGCAGGTGATGCTCGACATGGGCGCGCTGGCCTCGGTGCAAAAGCCCATCCGGGCCTCCGGGCTGCTGGCCAGCCTGGCGATCGCCCGCAAGACCTGGGCCGACGCGCAGGCCCTGTGCAAGGAAAACCGCAAGCTGCGCCGCAAGATCGTCAGCGACCAGACCATCAGCCGCGCCAAGGCCATCCTGATGGCCGCCCGCGACATCGACGAACAAGGCGCCTACGACGCCATCCGGGCCCAGGCCATGGCGCGGCGCGTGTCCATGAACGAAATCGCCAACTCCATCATCAACATGGAAAAACTGTTGAAGCTCGACTGAAAAGCCGATATAAACAATCGCGTCACGCCAACGCATTGCATTTGTTCCAGATGCAGCGCGCCAGGCGGACGATCCGGCCATCCCCTGCGATCACCGCGACCGCCCAGGCCATGTCCGGATCGGATCTGCGGACAGTGCCCGTCCCACGATCCCCCGGCAATGAAGCCTCATCCCGCCACATCTGGCGGCATGGGGCTTTTTTGTTGGTGCCGACAGTGCGGTCGGGGGTTACGCAAACGGTTCGACTCGATTCATCAACCCGCGCCCAGCGACCGCATGGCCGGCTCCATCGCCGCCGGCGCGGCCGCGTGCGCATGGAAAGGAAACGGACATGCCCTCCTCCTGCCGCCACGCCTTTCAGGCCAGCCTGGAACCTGAACGCCCCCGGCCTGCGGACCACGCCGGCCGCGTCGTGGACACACTCGTCGTCACAGCCTGAAGCCGTCACGATGAATCCTTCACAGCCATCATTGACGATCGCCGTTCTGCAAGCCGCCGGGGCCGAAGCCAACGTCGAGGCGAACATCGCGCGCATGGCCCGCGCGGCGCATCAGGCGAAGGCCGCAGGCGCCGAACTGCTGATCACGCCAGAAATGTTCCTGACCGGCTACAACATCGGCGACCGGCTCGCGCCACTGGTCAGCGGGAAGCTTGAGAACCAGGTGCAGCAACTCGCGCGCGAGGCCGGCATCGCCCTCGCCGTCGGCACCGCACTCCCCATGGGCGCAGGCATCTCCAACGCCGTCTTGCTCGTGGACGACAGCGGCACGACGCTGGCCCGCTACGACAAGACGCACCTGTTCGGCGAACTGGACCGTGCGCTGTTCACCGCCGGTTCCACGCTCGGACCGGTCATCGAGTTCCACGGCGTCATGCTCGGATTTCTCATCTGCTATGACGTGGAGTTCCCGGAGACAGTGCGCGCGCTGACCCTGGCGGGCGCGGAACTGCTCATCGTGCCGACCGCGCAGATGGAACCCTATGCCTTCGTCGCCGAACACCTCATCCGCGTGCGCGCATGGGAAAACCAGACCGCCATCGCCTATGCCAACCGTGTCGGCACGGAAGGCGTCCTGCGCTACGTCGGGCGCAGCAGCATCGTCGGCCCCGACGGCACCGTGCTCGCCTGCGCCGATCCGGCCAGCGAAGCACTGTTGATCGCCACCATCGACGCGCAGGCCGTGCGCGCCGCCAGGCGCCAGAACCCCTACCTCCATGACCGGCGACCGGAACTTGCGGTCATCACCCATCCCATTCAGAAGAAAGCATCGGCATGACACACACACCCTCCCCCGCCCGGCTGCAAGGCCGGCTCGGCACCGGATCGATCGTTTTCATGGTGATCGCCGCGGCTGCCCCACTCACCGTGATCGGCGGCAACGTGCCCATCGCCGTCGGCTCGGGCAACGGCGCCGGAGCACCTCTCGGCTTTCTCATCGCGGCGCTCGTGCTGCTCGTCTTCGCCATCGGCTTCGTGACGATGACGCCGTACGTGCGCGAAGCGGGCGCCTTCTTCTCCTACGCGACAGCCGGGCTGGGCGCTCGCGCGGGACTGGCCGTGGCCTTCCTCGCACTGGTTGCCTACACCGCCATCCAGGTCGCCGTCTATGGCTATCTGGGCTGGGCCTTCGGCGACTTCGTCGTCTTCTTCGGCGGGCCCAGCCTGCACTGGAGCGTCTACGCCTTCCTCGCGCTCGCCGCGGTCGCCGTGCTCGGCTATCGCCACATCGAGCTGTCCTCGAAAGTGCTCGGCATCGCGCTCATCGCCGAAATCGCCATCGTCGTCGTCCTCGATGCCGTGATCTTCATGAGCGGTGGCGCCGAGGGCGTCGTCTGGGAAAGTTTCGCGCCCGCCCATGTGTTCGACCCCGGCATCGCCGTCGCCGTCCTGTTCGCACTCACGGGATTCATCGGCTTCGAGGCCACCGCCGTGTTCCGCGACGAGGCCCGCGACCCCGCACGGACCATCCCGCTCGCCACCTATCTCGCCGTCAGCATCATCGGCGTCTTCTACGCCGTCTCGTGCTGGGCGCTGGTCACCGGCGCGGGCGCCCAAGGCATCGTCGCGCTCGCCCAGGCCACGCTCGACGGCAAAGCGAACCTGCTGGTCGACCTCACCGGCCGCTACCTCGGCACCGCGTTCCAGAACATCGTGCAGGTGCTGCTGGCCACCAGCCTGTTCGCCTGCGTCCTGTCGTTCCACAACATCGTCGCCCGCTACCAATTCACCCTGGCGAACAAAGGCGTGCTGCCGGCCCGGCTGGGCCGCGTGCATCCCGTTCATGCCTCCCCCTCCGCTTCTTCGCTCGCGCAAACCGTCACGGCCGCGATCATCGTCGGGCTGTTCGCCGCATTCAACGTCGAACCGCTCGTCGGCGTCTTCGGTTCGATGGCGGGCGTGGCGACGGTCGGCATGGTGCTGCTGATGCTCGCCACCTCGGTCGCCGTGCTCGCATTCTTCGCCCGCAACCACGCCGTGCGCCGGACCATCGTCGGGCGTGCCGTGGTCGCACCCCTCGCGGCCATCATCGGCCTCTCGCTCTCCTTGTGGCTCGTGCTCTCGCACTTCACCATGATCACCGGCGGCGGCGTCGCGTTGTCGGCTCTGCTCGCGCTCGTTCCTGCAGCCGCGTTCGTGCTGGGCTATGCCCTCGGCGGCCACCTGCGCATCGGCAACGTGGAAGTGCCGCAGACACTGCCCGCCACGGCGGACCCGCGAATCGAGGCCAAGCAGAACATGGAAAAACTGTTGAAGCTCGACTGAAAAGTCGGTATAAACAATCGCGTCACGCCAACGCTCGGCATCTGCTCCAGATGCCACGCGCCAGGCGGACGATCCGGCCATCCCCTGCGATCACCGCGACCGCCCAGGCCATGTCCGGATCGGATCTGCGGACAGTGCCCGTCCCACGATCCCCCGGCAATGAAGCCTCATCCCGCCACGCATGGCGGCATGGGGCTTTTTTGTTGGCGCCGACAGTGCAGTCGGGGGTTTTGCTGCTACCGGTTCTTCGATCGATTTCATCAACCCGCGCCCAGCGACTGCACGTCTGGCGGCTGCCCGCCGGCCGCGTCGCACTGCGCATGAAAGGAAACCTGCCATGCCTTCCTCCCGCCGCCACTTCCTCCAGGCCAGCCTGGGCGCCTGCGCCACGCTCGCCACCCCCGTGCTGGTGCCCGCCGCGCGGGCCGCCGATCCGATCTGCGTCGGCGCGCTCTATTCGCAGACAGGCGGCCTGTCCATCGTCGAGAAGATGCTGGCCAATGCCGTGCAGATGGCCGTCGCCGAGATCAACGCGGCCGGCGGCGTGCTCGGCCGGCCGGTGCAGGTGGTCGTCGAGGACGGCGCCTCCGACCCCAAGGTGTTCAACGAGAAGGCTTCCAAGCTCATCCTGCGCGACCGCATCACCACCGTCTTCGGCTGCCACACCTCGGCCAGCCGCAAGGCCGTGCTGCCGGTGTTCGAGCGGCGCAACGCGATGCTGTTCTACCAGACCCACTATGAAGGCTACGAGTGTTCGAAGAACGTGGTCTACACCGGCGCCGTGGCCAACCAGCAGCTCGACCACTACATCCCCTGGATCGTGAACACGCTGGGCAAGAAGAAGTTCTTCATCGTCGGCTCCAACTACGTCTACCCGCGCGAGATGGCCAAGGTCAGCAAGAAGCTCATCGAGCAGGCCGGCGCCACCTGGGTGGCCGACGAGTACCTCGAACTCGGCCACTCCGAGTGGGCCAGCATGGTGCAGAAAATCAAGGCCTCGGGCGCCGACGTGGTGCTCTCCAACGTGGTGGGCGATTCGCTCATCGCCTTCTACCGCGAGTACCGCAACCAGGGCCTGTCGCAGGCCGCCGTGCCGATCTGCGCCACCGTGACCGGCGAGATCGAGATCGCCGCCATGGGCGCCGAATACGCGGCCGGCAGCTACACCTCCGTGCCCTATTTCATGTCGCTGGACACGCCAGCCAACCACGCCTTCATCGAGCGCTGGCGCGCCTTCGTGCAAGACCCCAAGGCAGTGAGCTACCACTCGCTCGAAGCGGCCTATTTCCAGGTCTTTTTGTGGAAGCAGTCGGTCGAGGCCGGCCAGTCGCTCACCACCGATGCGATCCGCGAGCACATCGGCGGCCAGACCTACGCCGCGCCGGGCGGCCAGGTGCGCATCGAGCCGGAAAACCTGCACACCTGGCTGACGCCGCGCATCGGCCAGTGGCAGGCCGACGGCCAGAGCAAGGTCGTCTCGACCGCGCCGCAAGCCGTGCAGCCGCTGCCCTACGCGGCCTACGGCGAGACCGCGAGCAATCTGTTTTGCCGGCGCCAGGGCCTCGACAGCAGCAAGCTCTGAGGCCGGCATGCTCGATGCCATTCTGGTGGGGCTGAGCATCGCCTCCATCCTGCTGCTGGTCGCCCTCGGGCTGGCCATCACCTACGGCGCCATGGGCGTCATCAACATGGCGCATGGCGAGATGGTGATGATCGGCGCCTACACCACCGTGCTGCTGCAGACCTGGCTGGGCCTGGGCCTGCTGGCGGCCCTGCCGCTGGCCTTCGTGTCGGCCGCGCTGGCCGGCCTGCTGATCGAGCGCCTGGTGGTCCGCAAGCTCTACGGCCGCCTGGCCGATACGCTGCTGGCGACCTGGGGCATCGCCATCTTGCTGCAGCAGGCGGTGCGGCTGGAGTTCGGGCTGTCCTTCCTGGGCATCCACATCGACGGCCTCGGCCCCGGGCTGCAGAACGTGGCCGTCCCGGCCTTTCTGCAGGGCGCCTGGACGATCGGCACGCTGTCCATCAACAGCTACCGCGCCTTCATCGTCGGTGTCACGCTGGCGCTGACGCTGCTGACCGCGTGGCTGATGTACCGCACGGCCATCGGCATGCAGGTGCGCGCCATCATCCGCAACCCCGGCATGGCGGCGGCCTGCGGCATCGACGTGCGGCGCGTCAACGCGCTGACCTTCGCCTTCGGCTGCGGCCTGGCTGGCGTGGCGGGGGTGATGGTGGCGGGCTTCAAGACCATCTCGCCCGACATGGGCACCGCCATCGTGGTCGACGGCTTCCTGGTGGTGGTCGCCGGCGGCGTCGGCAGCCTGCTGGGCGCGGTGCTGTCGGCCGGGCTGCTCGGCGAGGTCAACGGCCTGGTGGCGGCGCTGGCCAACGACATCGTGGCGCGCGCCGTGGTGTTCGCGCTGGTGATCGCCATCGTGCTGATGCGCCCGAACGGGCTGTTTTCCTTCAAGGGGCGCTGAGCATGGCGGCATCCGCAACATTCAAGACGCGCGCGACGGTGCTGGCCTACGCGGCCTTCATCGCGCTGACGCTGCTGGCGCCGCTGGCGCTCGACGCCTTCTGGCTCAACCGCCTGGCCAAGTACCTGGTCTACGGCATGCTGGGCCTGAGCATCGCGCTGGCCTGGGGCTATGGCGGCATCCTCAACCTCGGCCAGGGCCTGTTCTTCGGGCTGGGTGCCTACATGCTGGCGATGTCGCTCAAGCTCGCCAGCCCCACGGGCACGCAGCAGGGCGCGGCGGGGCCGGTGCCCGACTTCATGCTCGCCAACGCCGAGCCGGGGGCGACGGTGGCGCTGTGCTGCATCAACAAGGGCTCCTTCCTGTGGCTACCGTTCCAGAGCCAGGGGTTCGGGCTGGCGATGGGGCTGGCGCTGCCCGCGCTGGTGAGCTTCGTGCTCGCCGCGGTGGTATTTCGCAAGCGCCTGGTGGGGGTGTTCGTCTCCATCATCACGCTCGCGCTGGTGCTGCTGGCGCGGCTGCTGCTGGTCGACGCACAGCCGCTGACCAATGGCTTCAACGGCCTCACCGACCTGGGCTGGCTGATCATCGCAGGCTACGAATTCGACCCCTACAGCGCCGCCACCTACTACCTCGTCGCCATCGCGCTGGCGCTGGCGCTGGTGGGCACGCGCTGGCTGGTGGCCACGCAGGCCGGCCTGATCCTCAAGGCGATCGGCGAGAACCCGGGCCGCGCACGCTACCTGGGGCTGGACGTGGCGAGCTACCAGACCTTCTTCTTCGTGCTCTCGGCCCTGCTCGCGGCGCTGGCCGGCATGCTGTACGTGGTGGTGGCGGAGTTCGCCTCGCCCACCTTCATGGACCTGGCGTTTTCCATCGCCATGGTGATCTGGGCCGCCGTCGGCGGGCGCGGTTCGCTGCTGGGCGCCTGCGTGGGCGCCATCCTGATCAACCTGCTCGAGGCCACCGCCAGCGAAACCCCGGCGCTGGTCGAGTCGTGGAAGGCGGTCGTCGGATTGGTGTTCGTGCTGGTCGTGCTCTACCTCCCGCGCGGCCTGGCGGGCTGGGTCCACGAGCGCATCGCCCGGCTGGCCGCGCGGCGCGCACCGGCCATGCCCCCCATGACACTGCGGGAGGACGCATGACCCCCTTGCGCCATGCACTGACCCTGGACGGCCTGGGCGTGAGCTTCGGCGGCTTCAAGGCCGTGGACAACGTCTCCACCGTGATCGCCGAGGGCGAGCTGCGCGTGCTGCTGGGTGCCAATGGCGCCGGCAAGACCACGCTGATGGACCTGGTCTCGGGCAAGACCCGCGCCAGCACCGGACGCATCCACCTGTACGACACCGAAATCACCGGCTGGGCCGACTGGCGCATCGTGCGCGCCGGCATCGGCCGCAAGTTCCAGATCCCGAGCGTGTTCCGGGAACTGACGGTGCGGCAGAACCTGCTGGTGGCTGGCTGCACCACGCCCTCCATCCTGCACACCCTGCGGCCGAGATTCAGCGCCGAGGCGCAGGCCCATGCCGACGAGATCCTCGCGCTCACACGGCTGCGGCCGGTGCAGGACCAGACCGCCGCCTACCTCAGCCACGGCCAGACGCAATGGCTGGAGCTGGGCATGCTGATCGCGCAAAAGCCCAAGGTGCTGCTGCTCGATGAACCCACGGCCGGCATGACGCAGGCCGAAACCGAGCGCACCGCCGAAATCCTGCAGTCGCTGCGCGGCCGCCACACGCTGGTGGTGGTCGAGCACGACATGGCCTTCGTGCGCGCCATCGCCCAGCGCATCACCGTGCTGCACCTGGGCCAGGTGCTGGCCGAAGGCGACATCGCCGCGATCGAGAACAACCCCCGGGTGCGCGAGGCCTACCTGGGCAGCCATGGAATCAGCGCATCATGCTAGAGCTCGACGGCGTCCACAGCTACTACGACCGCAGCCATGCGCTGCACGGCATGCGCCTGTCGGTGCCACGCGGGGGCATCACCGCCGTGCTCGGGCGCAACGGCATGGGCAAGACCACGCTGCTCAAGACCCTGATGGGCCTGGAGGTGCGCAGCGAAGGCCGCATCACGTTCGACGGCCAAGCCATCGAGCACCTGCCCACCCACCTGCGCGCGCAGCGCGGCCTGGCCTACGTGCCGCAGGGGCGCGGCATCATCCCGGACTTCACGGTGCGCCAGAACATCGAGATGGGCGGCTTCGCGGCGCGGCCGCGCGCGCTGCGCATCCCCGAGATCGTGGGCGAGCTGTTCCCCTACCTCATGGCCAACCTCGATCGCCCCGGCGGCGTGCTCTCGGGCGGCCAGCAGCAGCAACTGGCCATCGCGCGGGCACTGGCCTCGGCCCCGCGCGTGATGCTGCTCGACGAGCCCAACGAGGGCATCCAGCCCTCCATCGTCGAGCAGATCGAGCGCGCCATCGTGCGCCTGAACCGCGAACTCGGCCTGACCCTGGTGCTGGTCGAGCAGAACCTGGCCTTCGCCCGCCAGTGCGCCAGCGACTTCGCCATGCTCGAAAAAGGCACGGTCAAGGCACAGGGCCCGATCGCCACGCTGACGCAGGACGTCGTCGACCGCTATCTCACGATCTGACCTTCATCCCGGAAAACCTGCCATGACCGACCACATCCCAGCCGCCTTCGAAGCCGCCGCCATCCAGTTCGAGCCCACCCTGTACGAGAAGGAGCGCAACATCCAGTCGCTGCTGCGGCTGGTGGAGCAGGCCGCACAGGCCGGCGCGCGCCTGATCGTCACCCCCGAGATGGGCACCACCGGCTACTGCTGGCACGACCGCGAGGAAGCCGCCCCCATGGCCGAGCCCATCCCCGGCCCCACCACCCAGCGCTTCCAGGCCCTGGCCGAACGCCACGGCTGCCACATCGTCGTCGGCCTGCCCGAAGTCGACCCGGCCAGCGGCCTGCTCTACAACAGCGCCGCGCTGATCGGCCCCACGGGCGTGGTCGGCACCCACCGCAAGACCCATTCCTACATCGCCGAACCCAAGTGGGCCGCGCCAGGCGACCTCGGTCACGCGGTGTTCGAGACCCCACTGGGCCGCATCGCCCTGCTGATCTGCATGGACATCCACTACGTCGAAACCGCGCGGCTGGCCGCGCTGGCCGGCGCCGACGTGATCTGCCACATCAGCAACTGGCTGGCCGAACGCACCCCCGCGCCCTACTGGATCAGCCGCGCCATGGAAAACAGCTGCTACGTGATCGAGGCCAACCGCTGGGGGCTGGAGCGCACGGTGCAGTTCAGCGGCGGCAGCTGCATCATCGCGCCCGACGGCCGCATCGCCGCCGTGGTCGACAACGGCGACGGCATCTGCCAGGCCACCATCGACCCGGCGCGCAGCCGGGCCCGCCACGTTCTGGGCGAACCGGTCTTCACGCAACGCCGCCCCGAGCTGTATGCGGCGCTGATGACCAACACCTTCCTCTGGAACCCGACCGACTTCTTCGCGCTCTACGGCCACCGACCGCTGCCGCCCGGCAAGGCCTCGGTCATCGGCGCCGCGCAGTTCACGCCAGGCGACGATGTGCAGGCCAACCTCGCCGCCATCGAGCGGCTGGCCCTGCAGGCCAGGACCGCGCATGGCGCCGAGCTGGTGGTCTTTCCGGAACTGGCCATCAGCGGCCTGAATGCGCCGCAGGACCGTGCCGAGCCGGCGGACGGCGCCAGCGTGCAGCGGCTGCTGCGCCTGGCCATGAAGCACGGCCTGTATCTGCTGGCCGGGCTGGCCGAGCGGGCCGGCGACGGCCTCTACAACGCGGCCGTGCTGCTGGGCCCGGCCGGCGTGGTCGGCAGCAGCCGCAAGCTGCACCTGACCGAAGCCGACCGGCGCTGGGCCCGCGCCGGTACCCGGTGGGCGACGTTCGACCTGCCGATCGGCCGGCTGGGCGTGCTGATCGGGCACGATGCCACCTTCCCGGAAGCCGGCCGCGTGCTGGCCCTGCAGGGCTGCGACGTGATCGCCTGCCCGGCCGCCACGCCCGCCGGCTTCCATGGTGCCCACGGCGGCAGCACAGTCGCGCAGAACTACCCCATCCCCACCGGCAGCGATCCCCTGCACTGGCACCTCTACCGCACCCGCGCGGGCGAGAACAACGTGTTCCTGGCCTTCGCCAACGGCGCGGGCACCGCGCCCGCAGGCGGCTACAGCGGCGTCTTCGGGCCCGACAGCTTTCTTTTCCCGCGCCAGGAAGCCGTGGTGTGGGAGGCCGAGGGCCTGGCCTGCCTGGCGATCGACACCCGCTCGGCCGAAGGCAGCCGCTACCCCACCATCCCGGTGCGGCGCAAGGATCTGGTCCTGATGAGGCTGCCCCACCACTACAAGCCGCTGGTCCTGCCAAGCTCCTGATGGTGCGTGGCGCTGATTCCTGCAGCAGCGCCAGCCACCCGGCTGGGATAACCCGCAGCGGTGGCGCCCGCCATGCCAGCCCCACCTGTTTTTTTGCCCGCCCCAGGGTCGGCCCCGCGCCGGAAATCCACGGAAAATCCCTTGAAAATCAAGGAAATGGATCAAGCGCGGCGGTCAACCCAGTTGAACCGGCCATTCTGTGGATATCTTTGTGGGCAAAAGCACCGCAATCCGGGACAACCTGTCCGGCCCTGTGGACAGGGTTGTGCATAGAAAGCGGTGGAATCAGTCCCCTGGCATGCGCCAGCGCCGCAGCAGCAGGGCATTGGCCATCACGCTCACGCTGGACAGCGCCATCGCGGCTCCGGCCACCACCGGGCTCAAATGGCCCAGCATCGCCAGCGGGATGCCCAGCACGTTGTAGACGAAGGCCCAGAACAGGTTCTGCCGGATCTTGGCCACCGTGCGGCGCGAGATGTCGAGCGCCGCCACCACCAGCCCCGGATCGCCGCGCATCAGCGTGATGCCGGCGGCGTGCATGGCCACGTCGCTGCCGTCGCCCATGGCGATGCCCACGTCGGCGGCGGCCAGCGCGGGCCCGTCGTTGACGCCGTCGCCCACCATGGCGACCACATGGCCGCCCGCGCGCAAGCGGGCCACCTGCGCGGCCTTGTCAGCCGGCAGCACCTCGGCCACCACCTCGCCCTGCTCCGGCCGCAGGCCCAGGCGCTGCGCCATGGCGCGCGCCGCGCCGAGGTTGTCGCCCGAGACCATCACCGTCGCCAGCCCGCGCTGGCGCAACTGCGCCAGCATGGCCCGGGCGCCCGGCTTGGGCTCGTCGCCAAACGCCAGCAACGCCCGTCCCACGGCCTGGCCGCCGGGCTCGCTCGCGGCCAGCATCGACATGCTGGCGCCCTGCGCCTGCAACACGCGCGCCCGCTCGGCCCAGGGCGCCAGGTCCACGCCCAGCTCGGCCATCCAGCGCAGGCTGCCCAGTTGGTAGTGCCGATCGGCGATGCGGCCTTCGATACCCCGGCCGGGCACAGCGCGCACGGCTTCGGGCGCCGGCAGCGCCAGGCCCTGGGCCGCGGCCACCACCGCGCGCGCCAGCGGGTGCTCGCTGCCGGCCTGCAGGCCGGCGGCGGCCGCCAGCAGCGCGTCGTGCTCGTTATGCGCGTCCTGCACACTGTCCTCGCCCACCTCGAAAGCCAGCAGGCGCGGCCGGCCGACGGTGAGCGTGCCGGTCTTGTCGAACAGCACCGTATCGACGCGCTGCGCCAGTTCCAGCGCCTGCGCGTCCTTGATGAGGATGCCGTGGCGCGCCGCCACGCCGGTGCCCGCCATCACCGCCGCCGGCGTCGCCAGCCCGAGCGCGCAGGGACAGGCGATCACCAGCACCGCCACCGCATGCACCACCGCGTTTTCCAGCGCCCCGGGCGCGCCCTGCCCGGCCCACCACCAGCCCAGCAGCGTCAGTGCCGCCAGCACCAGCACCACCGGCACGAACACCGCCGAGACCCGGTCGACCAGCCGCTGGATCGGCGCCTTGGCCGCCTGCGCGTCCTCCACCAGCCGGATGATGCGCGCCAGCACGGTCTCGGTGCCGACGGCGCCGACCCGCATCACGATGCGGCCCTCGCCATTGATCGCGCCCCCCGTCAGCGCCGCGCCCGCGGCCTTGACCACCGGCACCGGCTCGCCCGTCAGCATCGACTCGTCGACCTGCGTTTCGCCTTCGAGCAAGGTGCCGTCCACCGGCAGCCGCTCGCCTGGGCGCACCACCACCCGGTCGCCCACCATGATCTCGGCGATAGGCAGGTCGACCTCGCCATCCTCGCCCAGCCAGTGCGCCGTCTCGGGCCGCAGCGCGTGCAGGGCGCGGATGGCGGCGCTGGCCTGGTGCTTGGCGCGCGCCTCCAGCCACTTGCCCAGCAGCACCAGCGTGATGACCACGGCCGAGGCCTCGAAGTACAGGTGCGGCTGGGTGCCCGGCGCGGAAGTTATCCACAGCCAGGTCGACAAAACCCAGCCCGCCGTCGTCCCCACCGCCACCAGCAGGTCCATGTTGCCGGTGCCGGCCCGCGCGGCATGCCAGCCCGCCCGGTAGAAGCGCGCGCCCAGCACGAACTGCACCGGCGTCGCCAGCACGAATTGCAGCCAGGCCGGCAGCATCGCGTGGCCGCCGCCCAGATTCAGGAGGTCCAGCAGCATGGGCAGCAGCAGCGGCAGGCTCAACGCCAGCCCCGCCGCCACCGGCAGAAAGCCGGCCCAGGGCAAGACCTGCGCCCAGGCTTGCTGCTTGCCGGCGCTGCGCGGCTCGTAGCCGGCGTCACGCACCGCGCGCCGGATCACCGCATCCCAGGACCCGGCCGGCGGCTGGATGCCCGCGTCGTAGACCACGCGGGCCGACTCCGTTGCCAGGTTCACCGTCGCCTCCTGCACCCCCGGCAGCCGGCGCAACGCCCGCTCCACGCGCCCGACGCAGGACGCGCAGGTCATGCCGCCCACCGACAGATCCAGCTGCTTCGGCTGCGGCGATGGCACAGCAGGGATGTGGGCGGTCGATGGGGTGGCGTTCGCGGTCACGGCAACAAGCTCTCGGAAGAAAAGGACGGCAGAAGGGATGGTCTGCAGTGTGAACCTTGCCACCACGGCAAAGTCAACGGCGCCCTGGAAATCTGGGGATAGAAATGTGGAAAACCAAGCGGACTTGACCTTGACATCATGGGAAGGATTAAGGTTTGCTCTTGGAACCAGGGGCGCAAATGCCCTGCCATCCCCTGTCGTTAGTCACAAGATCAGTTATCCACAGCTGTGCACAAGGAATCCATCATGAGTCAGATCTTCCACGTCCAGGGCATGACCTGCGGCCACTGCGAGAAAGCCGTCGCCAAGGCCATCCACAGGCTGGACCCCGAAGCCCAGGTGCAGGTTTCGCGCAGCGCCGAGCGCGTCGAAGTGGCAGGCACCCAGCAGACGCGGCAGGCCCTGGCCCAGGCCATCCGCGATGAGGGCTACGCGGTGCAGGACGCCGAGTGACCCGCGCGGCACGGCGGCCCGAAACCGCCACGCCTGTGGATAAGCCGGACGGCCGCGTCCCCATCGGACAGGCCGTGCGGCAAACCGGCATCAGCGCCAAGATGATCCGGCACTACGAAGCGCTCGGCCTGCTCGGCGACGTGCGCCGCACCGAAGCCGGCTACCGCCAGTACGACAGCCGGGATATCCACACCCTGCGCTTCATCCGGCGCTGCCGCGACCTCGGCTTCCCGATTCCGGACATTGCAGCCCTGCTGGCCCTCTGGCAGGACCGCGAGCGGGCCAGCGCCGAGGTGCGCCGCATTGCGCGGCAACACCTCGCCAGCCTGGAAGCGCGCATCGCCGCGCTGCAGGCCATGAAGCAGCCGCTGGCGCAACTGGTCGCCTGCTGCCACGGCGATCAACGCCCCGATTGCCCCATCCTGGACGACCTGGGCTCCCAATAAATCAAGCCCCATCAACAACCTACAAAAATATCCACAAACTCCCCCCAATCTTGCCCACAACCCCCCTCACAGAAGGTGAGAACCCAACAGCCTCGCGAGACAAGGGCACGCGGCAACCGGCGATCAAAAGGACGTGGCAGAAGGCGGCACCTTCTCACGTATTTTCAACGAATTGACTATCACATTTGATAGCTTACATCCCATGTAACTCATGGGTAATCCGCATTTTTCTCCGAAAAATAAATCGAAACGAAGAAAGTTACCAACAACACTGTGGACAAAATGAAGATCAACTTCAACTTATCCACTAAATTGGGGGCAACTTGCGACTTGTTCGCTTCGGCGCAACAGCACGATACCGTCTCGGCCACAGCATTTCAGATGGTACAAACCCATGATTTGCCGAAGAAAAATCGAGTTATCCACAAAAAATGCCAGGCTCTACTACTACTACTAACCTTATATAAGACACTTAAGGAAGAAGTCAGGCGAAGTCCGCGGGCGTGGCAGCAGGGCAGGCGGCACTTTTTGCGCCCACGCGGATCAAGCTCTGGATGACTCGAAAACACCGTGCTTTTTGCACCGCCTTGCTCTTGGCCAACCTGCTACCAGGCAACCCTGATTCGGGTTATCCACATCACCAGCCCAGTCGCCTGGCGTGGCTGCTCGCTAAAATCCCTCTTTTTTGACGAAAAAGTCCCCTTCGTGCCGCCACGTCTTGCCGTTCTGCCTCAATACCTGCTGCCCAAGAAAATCCTCACGGCCCTGGCCGGCGGATTTGCACGATGGGAGGGAGGCGGGCTGACGACAGCCGCCATCCGCTGGTTCGTCAAGCGCTACGCTGTGGATATGTCCGAGGCCGCCTTCAGCGACATCCGCGACTACCGCACCTTCAACGACTTTTTCACGCGCGAACTCAAGCCGGGTTCGCGAGAGATGGCCGGCTCGGACTTCATTTGCCCGGTCGACGGCGCGATCAGCCAGTTCGGCGCCATCGAAAAAGACGCGATTTTTCAGGCCAAGGGGCATCACTACACGATCGAGGCCCTGCTCGGCGGCAACCGCGCCAGCGCCATGCGCTTCGAAAACGCCTGGTTCGCCACCATCTACCTCAGCCCGCGCGACTACCACCGCGTCCACATGCCCTGCGACGGCAAGCTCGAGGCCATGACCTACGTGCCCGGCGCCCTGTTTTCGGTCAATCCGACCACCGCGCGCGGCGTGCCCGGCCTGTTTGCCCGCAACGAGCGGGTGATCTGCGAGTTTTCCACAGCCTTCGGCCCGATGGCGATGGTGCTGGTGGGCGCGACCATCGTCGGCAGCATGGCCACCGTGTGGCATGGCACCGTCAACCCGCCGCGCGGGCGCAAGGTGCGCCGCTGGACTTACGAAGCCCATGGCGCCCCCATCGTGCTGCGCAAAGGCGACGAAATGGGTCGCTTCATGCTCGGCTCGACCGTGGTGCTGCTGATGCCCCGCCCCGATGGCCATGGCATGAATTTCAATCCCGGCTGGCAAGCGCAGGGCGCCGTGCGGCTCGGCCACGCCATGTCCAGCTACGTACCGCTGGACGCTGCTGTTGAAAACCCTGGGGATCGGGCTATGGACAACTCGGCTGTGCCCGTGCCCGCTGAAGAGGATGGCCCGGGGGTTGAGCCGCTGGTGGCCGAATCGGCAGCAGAAACCTCGCTCGACCAGGCCACGGCCGACGCGCCCAACCCGCCTAACCCGCCCGAGCGCACGCCTGCGGGCGGATGAGCCACGCCGGGCCGGCCAGCCCGGAACTTATCCACATATCCGGCTCAATTTCTGTGAATAAATCGCCGCGGAATGCCCCGATGCGATGGACCTGGGTGTTGGCGATCAGCGACCGGCAAGGTCCCGCGTCATCGCTACCTTGAGCGGCCCCGTGTGGCCGTCCTCCTTGAGTTCAGTTGCCACTCTGGGGATAACCCCGATGCACCTATACACAGAAGGTGGCAATTTTCGCCGTATGCCAGCGCGTTTCATCCTGGGGACGCCGGGCCGTGGGATTTTTTCCGGTTTTTTCTGAGCAAACTGTGTATAAGTTCATGCCATTTTGATTATTTCTCAAGCCTACTCAAAAAAAATGATGAAAAACAAGGGTTTGAAATATTTTCTTCCGAGCATGGCTTGGCCATTTGGCGGGTTTCTCTTGCCTGAATAATCAGCAAAAAACAGTCCGATCGTCGAAAAAAGAAGCGAAAAACGGTGGAGGGATGGCACAGAGCCCCACTCAACAGGCTTTCCGACCCTCTTTTTTCCACAAAACTATCCACAAAAAAGAGAGCCCCGCGCGCAGGCAGCTCTCCCCTGCCTGCGGACGCCCGAAAGCCGCTGAAAAGCACGGCGCTTGGCGCCAGGCCAGGTGACAATGCGCGCATGCCGCGCCCCAAAACTTATCCACAAGCCCCTTCGAAGCGTGGCCCTGCCCGGCCGCGGGGCGAAGCTGCGCGCGTCGTGCTGTTCAACAAGCCTTACGACGTGCTGTGCCAATTCACCGACGAGGCCGGCCGCGCGACGCTCAAGGATTTCATCGACATCCCCGGCGTCTATGCCGCCGGCCGCCTCGACCGCGACAGCGAAGGGCTGCTGGT
>JASGEH010000012.1:0-3018 GCA_047606565.1 Comamonas sp. | reverse complement strand
GTCGCGCCCGCGCTCGCGCAGCCCCCGGCGCAGCGCCTGCCCGCGCTCGCCCAGCCGGCGCCGCAGCCCCTGCGCGCCCTGGCCGACTTCCTGGCGCAGCCGGTCCAGGCCTTTTTCGCGCAGCGGCTGCGGGTGCCTTTCCAGCACGAGATGGCCGCCGACATCGACGACGAAAGCTTCGGCCTGGACGGCCTGGCGGCCTGGCGCGTCAACGACGCGCTGTGCGAGCGCCTGCGCGGCTGGGTCGAGGCGCGCGTGGCGGCCGAGCCGGCCGAGTCAGTCGAATCAGCCGCATCGCTGGATTCCGCATCCACGCTGACCCCGGAGGCCATCGCCGCGCGCGTGCAGGCCGAACTGGCGCGGCTGCGCGGCCAGGGCCAGTTGCCGCTGGCGGGCTTTGGCGAACTGGCCGCCGCCGAGGTCGCGCTGGCCGTGGCGGCCCTGCTGCAGCGCTATGCCGAACACCTGCGCCCGCTGCGCGGCGCCGAGTCCCGGCTGCTGCTGGTGCGCCACGAAGCCGCCGGCCTGCGGCTGGAAGACAGCGTGCCCGGCGTGCGCATGCAAGCCGGCGCCGGCGTTCACCTGCAGCTCATCAGCGGGCGGCTGCATGAAGGCGCCAGCTACAAGTGGCAGGCGCTGCTGCGGCACTGGGCCACCCACCTGGCGCTGCAGACCGCCGGTGCGCCGGTGCGCACGCTGCTGGTCAGCGCCTCCGGCGACGTCGTGCTCGCGCCGCTGCCCGAAGATGTGGCACGCGCGCACCTCGACGACCTGCTGGACGCCTGGGCTGACGGCCTGCGCGAGCCGCTGCCCGTGGCCAGCCGCACCGCGCTGGCATGGCTGGGGCAGATCGGCGCGGGCGCAGGCAGCGAGGGCGAGGGCAGCCATGGCGAAAGCGCGGCCGAAGCCGCCGCGCGCAAAGCCGAGCGCGCCGCGCGCCAGGCCTACGAGGGCGGCTACGCGGCCGCAGGCGAGCGCGACCGCAGCGCCGCGCTGGCGCGGGCCTGGCCCGACTTCGACGGCCTGCTGGCCGGCGGCGCCTTCGCGGCCTGGGCCGAGCGGCTGTACCGGCCGCTGTTGGCGCACCTGCGCCCGCGTGGAGCGGCAGGTGAGCTCGGCGAGCGCGATGCGGGGACGGAGGACGTGGCATGACCACCACCATCAACCCGCCCCCGCCCGGCCTGCCGCGCCCGCTCGACCCGCTGACGCTGCCGCTGCACGGCAGCCGCCTGATCGAGGCCAGCGCCGGCACCGGCAAGACCTACACCATCGCCAGTCTCTACCTGCGGCTGATCCTCGGCCACGGCGGCGAGGCCGCCTTCGCGCGGCCGTTGACGCCGCCCGAGATCCTGGTGGTCACCTTCACCGAAGCCGCCACACAAGAGCTGCGCGAGCGCATCCGCGCCCGCCTGGCCCAGGCCGCCGGCCGCTTCGACGACTGGGCCGGTCAGGCTGGTACCGACCCAGTTGCCGATCCCGCCGACCCGATCGGCGACACCGGCGACGCGCTGCTCGATGGCCTGCGCCGTGCCTACGCCCCGGCGCAATGGCCGGCCTGCGCGCGGCGGCTGCGGCTGGCCGCCGAATGGATGGACGAGGCGGCCGTCTCCACCATCCACGGCTGGTGCTACCGCATGCTGCGCGAGCACGCCTTCGACAGCGGCAGCCTGTTCGAGCTGACCCTCATCAGCGACGAGCAGGAGCTGCTGGCCCAGGCCGTGCGCGACTACTGGCGGCGCAGCTTCTACGGCCTGCCGGCGGCGGCCGCCGCGCGCGTGCTGGCCTGCTTCAAGGGCCCGGATGCGCTGGCCGAGGTGCTGCGCCCGCTGCTGGCGCGGCGCGAGGCGCGCTTCACCGCGCAAGGCCAGGCGCTGACGGAGGTGCCCGAAGTCGGCGTGCTGCTGGCCGGCGCCGAGCAGTGGGCGCAGGACGAACAGCAACTCGAAGCCCGCGCACGGCAGATCTGGCACGACGACGCCCCGGCGCTGCGCGACCTGCTGGTGGCGCTGCGGCCCGACCTCAGCGCTGTCCGCTTCCCCGAGAAAAAGACCGACGCCGACTTCGACGCCTGGCTGGCCGCGCTGGCGCACTGGGCCGCCGCCGGCGAGGCCGCCGAGGGCCTGCGGCCCGAGCGCCTGGCCACCGGCCGCCTCAAGCTCAACGGCAAGAAGCCGGTGCCCGAGCACCCGGTCTGGGACGCCCTCGCCGCGCTGGAGGCTCACCGCCAGCAGCCCCCCGACCTGGCGCCCGGCCTGACCCTGCACGCGCTGCGCGAGGTGGCGCGGCTGCTGGCGCAGGCCAAGCAGCGCCGCGCCGAGCTGGGCTTCGACGACCTGCTGGTCCGGCTCGACGACGCGCTGGCCACGCCGCCCGGCGGCGCACGGCTGGCGGCGGCCATCCGCCAGCGCTTCCCGGTGGCGCTGATCGACGAGTTCCAGGACACCGACCCGCTGCAGTACCGCATCTTCGAGCGCATCTACGCGCCGCCGCCTGATCTGACGGATGCGACGGACGGCGAGGACGCCCCCGCCGAACCCACGCCCACGCCCGTGGCCTGGCTGATGATTGGCGACCCCAAGCAGGCCATCTACTCGTTTCGCGGCGCCGATATCCACACCTACCTGCGCGCGCGCGCCGCCACGACGGGGCGCCACCACACGCTGGGCACCAACCACCGCTCGACCGCCGCCATGGTGGGCGCGGTCAACCACGCTTTCAGCCAAGCCGAGCACCATCCGGCCGGCGCCTTCCGCTTCGCCCGGCCCGGCCACGGCAACCCGGTGCCCTTCGTGCCGGTGGCCGCGCGCGGGCGCGCCGAGGCGCTGGAGATCGACGGCCAGCCCGCCGCCGCGCTGACGGCCTGGCTGCTGCGCGGCGAGCGCGACGACGCGCCGGTCGGCATGACCACTTACCGGCGCGAGATGGCCGAGCGCAGCGCTAGCGCCATCGCGCGCTGGCTGGCCCCGGCGGCGGCCGGCCGCAGCGGTTTTCGCGCCGCAGGCGGCGGCTGGACGCCGC
>JASGEH010000011.1:0-5086 GCA_047606565.1 Comamonas sp. | reverse complement strand
TAAGATTTTTGATACTGTTGCGTGGACTTCCGGGGCCATCCCGGATGGAATCCTGAGGTGCATTCCTCCTCCTCCCTCCCTCCCTCCTTCACGTCAGGGCGCCACACAACAGTTTTTTTATTCGGCACGCCGGCCTCTGGGATCCGTGCGAGCCCACCAGCGGCGCCTCAGGCGCCGCTTTTCGTTGAGGCACGGCATGGCGAAGCGCCGGAATGAACTTGCCGGCCATGACACGGTCTGTATGCCTACCGCCCTCGTGGATTGGCGCACAATCCCGAATCCGGATCGCCGGCCGGATGCACTGCCGGGTCCGCTCCGCGTGACACCGTCCCGCCTTTCTGCCGTGCCCCCATGTCACCTTGCCTTGCGCGCCTGCGCCTGCTCCTGATCGCCCTCCTCGTCGCCATGCTGGCGGCCTGCGCCAGCCGCAACCCGGCCGCCGAGCCCGGCGGCGCGACGCCGCCCGCCGCGCTGCCCAGCACGCCGCCGGCCGACGACAGCCCCCTGCCTCCCGCCGTCAACCAGGCCAAGAGCCGCTGGACGCCGGTGCGCTGGGCCGAGCTGCCCGGCTTCTCCGAGGACGCGCTGCACGAGGCCTGGAACGCCTGGATCAAGAGCTGCGAGAAGCCTGCCCCGGCCATGGCCCCCTCGTGCGAGACCGTGCGCCACCTCAGCATCGCCACGCCTGAGCAGCAGCGCGCCTGGCTGATGACCTACTGGCAGCCCTACCGCGTCGACCCGCTGCCCGGCCAGGCCGAGCCGCCGCACGGCCTGCTGACCGGCTATTTCGAGCCCATCATCCCGGCCTCGCGCCAGCCCCAGGGCAACTTCACCATTCCGCTGTACATGCCGCCGGCCGGCCTGGCCAGCGGCAAGCCCTGGTTCACCCGCCAGCAGATCGAGACCCTGCCCGCCGCGCAGGCGCAGTTGCGCGGGCGTGAGATCGCCTACCTCAACGACCCGATCGAGGCCATGGTGCTGCACATCCAGGGCTCGGGCCGGCTGCGCGTGACCGAGGCCGACGGCAGCCAGCGCATCGTGCGCGTAGCCTACGCGGCCAACAACGGCCAGCCCTACAAGAGCATCGGCAGTTGGCTGCTGCAGCAGCGCGCCATCACCGACGCCACCTGGCCCGGCATCCGCGCCTGGCTGCAGGCCAACCCCACGCGCGTCAACGAGCTGCTGTGGACCAACCCGCGCTACGTTTTCTTCCGCCAGGAAATCCTCGCCGGCGTCGATGCCTCTTTTGGCCCGCGCGGCGCGCAGGGCGTGGAGCTGACGCCCGGCCGCTCAATCGCCGTCGACCGCCAGAGCATTCCCTACGGCACCCCGGTGTGGCTGGCCAGCCCGGGGCCGACCGTGCCGCTGCAGCGCCTGGTGATGGCGCAGGACACCGGCAGCGCCATCCTGGGCGCCGTGCGCGCCGACTTCTTCGTCGGCTGGGGACCGGACGCGGGCGACGTCGCCGGCACCCTCAAACAGGATCTTCAGCTGTGGGCGCTGTGGCCCAAGGGCAAGACGCCAGGTCAGTAAGAACCTGTTCACCCTCCTTTCATGGGATGCGGCAGGCAGAGCAGCGGATCACATCGCCCACGCCCAGACTGTCGCACCTTTTACACTAAATTAATAAATGTAAGTTTTGAGTGTCTATTTCCTCGTATCGATTGATATGATTTCCTCCACGACAAACGATTAGAGGGAAGAGGAATGGCATCGAAACTCTTGTCAGGCTGTACAACGGCCTGCTGCATTGTGTTGGCTGGCTGTGCAACCGAGCAGTCCCGCAGCCTGGATGTCCCCAAGGTCGCGGCGGCGGCAACGTCTTACCAGGGGCTGCGCAGCCCCATTTCCATTGGCAAATTCGACAATCGCTCGAGCTACCTGCGTGGCGTATTCACCAATGGCCCGGATCGCCTGGGCGGACAGGCCAAGACCATCCTGATCACCCATCTGCAGCAGACCGGCCGCTTTCAGGTGCTCGATCGCGACAACATCAGCGAAACGAAGCAGGAAGCCACTCTGCAGAGCAAGACTCAGAACATCAAGGGCGCGGATTACGTCATCACCGGCGACGTCAGCGAATTTGGTCGTAAGGAAGTAGGCGATCGTCAACTGTTCGGCGTCCTGGGCCGCGGCAAGTCGCAGATTGCCTATGCGAAGGTCAACCTCAACGTCGTGAACGTCAGCACTTCGGAAGTCGTGTTCTCGGCGCAAGGCGCGGGCGAATACAGCCTGTCGAACCGGGAGGTGATCGGCTTCGGCGGCACGGCCAGCTACGACGCCACCCTCAACGGCAAGGTTCTGGACCTCGCCATTCGTGAAGCAGTGGACAGGCTGGTGGACGGCATCACCAGTGGCGCCTGGGTTCCTTCCAAGACTGGGGGCTGACCATGCAAAAGCCTGCTCAGAGGCCGGCCTTGCTGCTGGCCGGCTTAACGCTGGCCGTGTTGGCCGGATGCGCCAATCAAACCCAACCGCTTTACAGCTGGAACGGCTATCAGTCGGAAGTCTATTCCTACCTCAAGGGCAGTCAACAAGGCCTGGAAGCCCAGATCGCCTCCTTGGAGAAAGCACTGTCGCAAACACGCGCTTCCGGCCAAACCGTGCCGCCGGGCTACCACGCACACCTGGGCATGCTTTACGCCCAGTCCGGTCGAGGCGATGAAGTCCAGCCGCAGTTCGACCATGAAAAGACACTGTATCCCGAATCCCAAGCGTTCATCAGCTTCCTCGAAAAGACGTTCCAGAACAACCCAGGAGTCGTGCCATGAAATGGCTGTCCCAGTTGGCCAGCGTGGTGGCCATTGCGCTGCTGGCGACCGGATGCGCCACCACGACACCCTACGACTACAGCGCCTACAAGCAGCATCGGCCACGCTCCATCGTGGTCCTGCCGCCCCTCAATGCGTCGCCTGAAGTGGATGCACCCGCGGCCGTCTTGTCACAGGTCACGATGCCGTTGGCAGAATCTGGCTACTATGTGCTGCCAGTCGCCGTGGTCGACGAGGTCTTCAAGCAAAACGGCCTCGCCACAGCAGCGGATGCCCATGCCGTTGACCCTCCGAAACTCAGGGAAATCTTCGGTGCGGATGCCGCGCTTTACCTCAATATCAAGCAATACGGCTCGGTCTACACCGTGCTCCAGAGTGCAGCCGTGGTCACGCTGGAGGCCAAGCTAGTCGACCTGAAGACTTCCACCGTCCTCTGGACAGGCCAGGCTTCGGCATCCAGCGCAGAACAGCAAAGCAGCGGTGGAGGCGGCTTGATCGGCCTGCTGGTCGTGGCCTTGGTCAACCAGGTGCTCAACACGGTGACGGATCGCAGCTACGGGGTCGCGGGCATCGCGGATCAACGGCTGCTCACGGCTGGAAACGCCAACGGCTTGCTCTACGGCCACCGTTCGCCCAAGGCGGGCACCAACTGACGCACCGCCCTCACCATCAAGCGCCATGGCAACCCGTCAGGCGCGCCACTGATACATGTACCGTTGGCGCACAGGGCACGGTACTGAATCCAATCAATCCACTCAAATCAGCACCAGCCCCGGCGGCAGGCTGTCGCCGTAGCTGCGCTGCTGGTCGGCCGCGTCCAGCGCCTGCACGGTCTCGACCATCGCCAGCCAGCGGGCGGGCGCGTGGGCGGCGCGCAGCTTGTCGATGACCGCCGCGCGCTGCGCGGGCGCGAGGTCGCGGGCGCGGTCGCCGGTGAGGCGGGCGATCTGCACGGCGGCGAACAGCGCGAGCTCGTTCTTGCGCCAGTCCTGCGCCAGCGCGGCCTGCAGGAATTCGTCGGCGGCCTCGGGCGGCATGACGCGGTGCGCGTTGGCCGCCAGCGGCTGGCGCGCGGCCAGCCGGCCGATGGCCCACCAGGTCTGCGGCGACTCACCGGGCTTCTTCAAGCGCTGCAGCATCCACTGGCCCATTTCCTGGCGGTAGGGCCAGGGCACGGCCTCCATCGCGGCGAACAGGCGCAGCATGTCGTCGTAACTACCATAGGGCGCCGCCGCGCCGCCCGCACGGGCTGTTTGTAACTGCACGGTTTTCTGCATGGCGCCGGCCACGGCTTCGAGCACGGTCATTTGCCGCGCCTCGTCCAGCCCCGCCGCCACGCGGCGCCAGAACACCCACCACGCGGTCCAGGTGGCGCCGTCGCGGTGCGCCAGGCCCGTCTCGTACAGCGCCCAGACCTGGCCGATGCGCCAGTCGTCGAGCTGCGCGCCGATGCCGGGGCGCAGGCACCAGCCCGCCAGGTTGAACCAGGCCCGCTCGTGCTCGGCACTGCGGCGGCGCCGGCGCGCGCGCGCCAGCAGGGCATCGAAGAGCGCGCGCAGCAGGCCCAGCGGCCAGTCCGCGCGCGGGCCCAGCACTTTTTCGAGCGATGGGCGCAACTGCCGCACCTCGCGCGCGGCGACAGTGCGGGCGCGCTCGCCGAACACCGCGTCGATGTGCGCCAGGGCCTCGGGCAGGCGGGCCTGCTGGGTGTCCCGGGCGTCCCGGTGATCCGGGCCGGCCGCACGCGCCGCGTCGTCGCCACGCTCGCCACCGCCTTCGGCTGGCGCAGCCACGGCACCGCGCACGGCGAAGGCCAATTGCCACGACCGGCGCGAGCCATCAAGCGCCACGCAGCGCACGTCCAATGTGCCGACCTCGGTCATCGTCGCCTCCAGGGCGACCTCGACGCGGGCGCCCTCGGGCTGCCCCTCGGGCGCGGGCAGCACGGCCGACAGCTCGGGCAGCGCAACGAAATCCTCGCCGACGATGGGCCCCAACTGGCCGGCCTCATGCCGCCCCCGGCTGCTGGCCGCCAGCCCGAAGCGCACCGCCTGCCCCAGCCGCAGCAGGAAGCGGCGCCCGGCCAGCGCGACCGCGACGCCTTCCTCGCTACCGCGTGGCAGCAGGCACACGCCCTGCGGCACCTCGGCCCCGCCAGCCGTCCCACGGCCCTTGCGGCCCGGCAGCGCCAGCCAGTAGCTGCGCGCCGAGCCGCCGCCGATGGCCGGCAAGGCGCGGGCCATCGGCGGCGGCTCGGCGCGCAGCTACTGGCTGGCGCTGCCGGGCCGCCAGGGCCGTGGGACGGCTGGCGGGGC
>JASGEH010000010.1:0-42740 GCA_047606565.1 Comamonas sp. | reverse complement strand
GGTTGACGGTGTCGATGTTGCCCTGGGTGTCCAGCACGGTTTCGCCGTCGGGCGCCAGCAGCAGCGCGCCGAAGGGGTGGCGGCCCTGGCGCCGCGCGTCCGCCGCCACCGCGTTGGCGGCTTGCAGGGCGCGCACGCGTTGCGCCGGGGTCAGCGGTACGAGGCCGGGATGCGTCATGGATGAGGCCCGGTGGTACTGGCCGGCTGCGGCGTCATTCGCCATGCGTGCCGCGATGGGCCCAGCCGGTGGTGTGCTTTTCGAGGACGCTGAACAGCTCGTACATCACCATCGCCATCGCGCCCACCACCATCAGGCCGGCAAAGGCCAGGCCCATCTGCATGGCCGAGCCGGCCGAGATCAGCAGGTAGCCGATGCCTTCGTTGGCGGCGGTCATCTCCGACACCGTGGTGCCGACGAAGGCCAGCGTGATGGCGACCTTGAGCGAGCCGTAGAAGTAAGGCAGCGAGCGCGGCAGGCCGATCTTGACCAGCACGTCCCAGCGCTTGGCGCCCAGCACGCGCAGCACGTCTTCCAGCTCGGGCTCCAGCGTGGCCAGGCCGGTGGCGATGTTGACCATGATGGGGAAGAAGCTGATGAGGAAGGCCGTCAGGATGGCCGGGCCGATGCCGATGCCGAACCACACCACCAGGATGGGCACGAAGGCGGCCTTGGGCAGCGCGTTGAAGGCGGTCATGAGCGGATAGACCGCCGCATAGGCCAGGCGCGAGGAGCCGATCACGAAGCCCAGCAGCACGCCGACGACGATGGCCAGGCCAAAGCCGGCCATGGTGACCCAGAAGGTGCGCCAGGCATGGGCGGCGATGATCCACTTGAACTCGACGAACTGCTGCCAGATCCGCAGCGGGCTCGGGAAGATGAATTCCGAGACGTTGAAGGCCGAGCAGAGGATCTGCCACAGCGCAATGGTGGCGGCCAGGAGGATCCACGGGGACCAGATCTCGACGTACTTTTTGTTCATGGCGGGCAGCGCGACGGCGGGTGGAGAAAAAATGGGCCGCTTGGGGAGCGGAGAAGACCAGGGTGAACGGGGTGAACGCAACGAAGGCAGACGCTGGCAGCCAGCCGGGCCGGCAGGGCCCGCCGCTTAGAGCGTGTTATGAACTTTTTCCATGCCCGCGCAAGCCCTGCGAAGGCCCGGATGCAAGGCGCAGGACGCGCGGTGGTGTGTTGCACCACAAGCGACCTGCAACGCCGCAGACGGGCCTTCGCAGGGCTTGCCCTTCGGGTTGGCGCCAGAAACGGCCACTCGCGGCGTTGCGTTTTTTGCCAAGGCCCCGGCCTTGGCGGCAAGCCGCGCCTTGCGATTGACCGTTTCTGGTGCCAACGCGGGCGTGGAAAAAGTTCATAACACGCTCTATTGGCTGATGACCGGCGAACTCCCCTGCGCCGCGCCCTGCCGGATGGCGCCGATGTGGCCGCGCAGCTCCAGCACGATGTCGGTGAATTCCTTGGTGTAGGTCACCTCCAGCTCGCGCGGACGTGGCAGCTCGATGTCGCGGCGCACCACGAAGCGGCCCGGGCTCTTGCTCATGACGTAGACGGTGTCGGCCAGGAAGACCGACTCGCGCAGGTCGTGCGTGACCAGGATGACGTTGAATTTCTGCTCGGTCCACAGGTCGCGCAGGATGCACCACAGCTCCTCGCGCGTGAAGGCGTCGAGCGCGCCGAAGGGCTCGTCGAGCAGCAGCATCTTGGGCTCGTGGATGAGCGCGCGGCAGATGCTGGCGCGCTGCTGCATGCCGCCCGAGAGCTGCCACGGAAACTTGTCCTCGTAGCCGCCCAGGCCCACTTTCTGCAGCAGGCGCCGGGCGCGTTCCTCGTACTCCTTGCGCCGGGCCTTGAAGCTGCTGCGGTAGGGCTCGACGATCTCCAGCGGCAGCAGCACGTTGTCGACCGTGGTGCGCCAGGGCAGCAGCGAGGGCGACTGGAAGGCCATGCCCGAGATCTTGAGCGGGCCGGTCACGGGCTGGCCGTCGATGAAGATCTTGCCCATGGACGGCATGCGCAGCCCGGTGGTGAGCTTCATGAAGGTCGATTTGCCGCAACCCGAGGGGCCGACGATGGCGATGAATTCGCCCTCGCGGACCTGCAGGTTGATGCCTTCGACGGCGAAGTGGTTGGCGCGCAGCAACTCTTCGTTGTAGGCGAGCCAGACGTCGCGGAAATCGACAAAGGGGCGGTCGGCGCTTGCTTGCATGCTGGGGTCGAGAAGAAATTGCGGGCGGGGGACGGTCAGGCGGTGGCAGGCGGCTTACTTGCGCGGCAGGATGTCGAGTTCGGCGGCGCTCGGCAGGAAGCTGCCGTTCCAGACCTTGGCGGCGTCGACGCGGGTCTTGGTGGCGAAGGCGTCCGAGACTTGCGAGGCCATCAGCGACAGCCGGCTGGAATTGATCTGGCCGAAGCCCTCGGCGCGCGCATCGGCGCTGTTGATGACGGTGTCGATGGCCAGTTGCAGGCGGCGGGTTTCGAGCGGGACGTTGATGATGCCGTCGCGCGCCTTGACCGACTCGATGGCCACGGCCGGATTGGCGATCACCTCCTTGGCGCCCTGGGTGAAGGCCTTGAGGAAGGCCTTGATGGCTTCGGGATGCTCGGCGATCAGCTTGGGGCTGGCGATGATGACGTTGCCGTACAGCTTCACGCCGTAGTCCAGGTAAGGCAGGATCACCACGTCCTGCGCCTTGGCGCCGCGCGCTTCCAGGTTGAGCAGCGAGGTGAAGGTGAAGCCGGTGATGGCATCGACGTCGCCGCGCAGCAGCATGGTTTCGCGCAGCGGCGGGTCCATCGCCGTCCAGCTCACGTTGCCCACTTTGTTGGCCTGGGCGAAGATCGGGAAGGCGCGGCGGCCGGCGTCGAACACCGGGGCGCCCAGCTTCTTGCCATTGAGGTCGGCCGGGGTCTTGATGCCGCTCTTCTTGAGCGCCATGACCGAGGCCGGCGTGTTGTTGTAGACCACCATCACGGCCACCGGCTTGTTCGGTGCGTCCGGGTTGTTGGCGTGGAACTCCATCAGCGAGGCCAGGTCGGCGAAGCCCAGGTCGTAGGCGCCCGAGGCCACGCGCGTGACCGTGCCGCCCGAGCCATTGCCGGCGTCGACCGTGACGTCCAGCCCCGCGGCCTTGAAATAACCCTTGGCCGCCGGGTGCGTGAACAGCGCGGCCGGTCCTTCGAAGCGCCAGTCGAGCTGGAACTTGATCGGCGTGGTCTGCGCATGGGCCGCGCCCCAACTGGCGGCGGCGGCCAGCATCAGAGCCGATTGGACGAAGGTGCGTTTTTTCATGAAAGCTCCAGACAGAAGGGTGGCGGATACCCGGTGCCGTCGGCCACGGCGCGGGCCGGCTCGGCGTCAGTCCTGTCTGAGCAAAATCAATGCCCGATTCTTTCGTACTTAAAAATTGTATGCAATCCGTGGCAAATGGCTTGCGCACGCCGTTTGGGTGCAGGGGAAATTGCACCAGGCCTGTGCACCCTCCTGCTGCAGCCCCCTTGCGCATCATCGCGGTGCGCTGTGGCGTGAGTCAGAAAAGACACGGCCCGCGCAAGGCGGGCCGTGTCTTCGGGCAAGGTCTTCGTGGACGGGTCATCAACCGTCATTGAGGTTTGCGCGCGCCGACTGCATGCGGCCATCGCGCCGGTCGATGCTGGCCTCCAGCCAGTGCCGCACGCGCTGGGCGTCAGCCAGCCGGCTCTGGCCGGGGCCGGAATCGAGGAAGACCATGATGACGTTGCGATTGGCGACGCGGCTTTGCATGACCAGGCAATGACCGGCCTCGGAGATGTAGCCGGTCTTCTGCAGGCCGATGTCCCATTCGCCGCCGCGCACCAGCCGGTTCGAGTTGTTGTACTGCAGCGTGCGGCTGCCGATGCTGATCTCGTGGCCGGGCGTAACCGACATGGCGCTGACCATGGGATCGCGGTAGGCGGCATTGACCAGGATGGCCAGGTCGCGCGCGCTGGAGCGGTTGTCGCTCGACAGGCCAGTCGGCTCGACGTAATGCGTGTCCTGCATGCCCAGCATGGCCGCGCGCGCATTCATCATGGCGACGAAGCGGTGCAAGCCCTCGGGGTGCGTGCGGGCGAGCGCGTGGGCTGCGCGGTTCTCGCTGCTCATAAGCGCGAGCTGCAGCATTTCGCCGCGCGTCAGGCGCGTGCCCACGGGCAGGCGCGAGGACGAGTGCTTGAGCGTGTCCACGTCATCTTGCGTGATGACCAGTTCCTCGGTCAGGTCCAAACCCGCCTCGCTGATGAGCAGGCCGGTCATCAGCTTGGTGATGGAGGCAATCGGCAGCACGGCACGATCGTTCTTGCTGAACAGCACCTCGTGCGTATCCTGGTCGACCACCAGCGCGACGCTGGCCTTGAGCGCCAGCGGATCGCGCGTGCCGTGCAGGCCGGCGGCCTGGCCCAGCGACAGGCTGGCGGCGGGCGCCACCACGGCGGCGGTCACGACCTTCTTGGCGATGCTGCCCTTGCTCGGACGGCTGGACTTGCCAGCCCCGGCCTTGCGGGAAGTATTCCCGGCCGCCTTGGCGGTGGATTTACCCGCGGATTTGCCAGCGGATTTGGCCGCTGCACGCGGCTTGGCCGCCTTCTTGGCCTCAGCTTTGCTCTTGGCGCCGGCCACCGGTTTTTTGGTGGAAGTCGCCTGGGCCTGGGCCGCGGACAGACCGCCCAGGCCAAGCGACAGCACCAGCCCGAGGGTGGCCAGATAGCGGGGAATTAGCGAAAGACGTTCGCGGCGAAGCATGGTTTTTGCGCTCCAATCAAGCGGAGAAAGCGGGCGCGTGGCCTCGATGGCTGTATGAATGCATTTCAAATCAAGGACTTGGATCATCCTGCGCAAGCCCTGAAGCCGGCACGGGACAGTCTGAAGTCACTGTCTTGACAGGAGTTTATATAAACAAAAAAAGCCGCGCAATATCAAAGACTTGCGCGGCATATTTAATAATGAAAAAAAATGTAGTCCGCTTCAATCCTCGTGCAGGCCGCGCTCCTCGGGTTCGTCCGTGGAGATGCTGATCAGACTGGTGCGCCGGCCCTTGAACTTGAACCAGGCATAAAGCGCGTAGCCGCTGAAGCCATAGACCACGAACAGCAGGAACAACACGCTGGGCGGATCGATGTTGATGACCGCGATGCCCAGGGCGATCAGCACGATGAAGGCGAAGGGCACGCTTTTCTTCATGTGCACGTCCTTGAAGCTGTAGAACGGCACGTTGGTCACCATGGTCAGACCGGCGTACAGCGTCAGGGCGAAGACCACCCATTCCACCTCGGTGCCGGCGATGCCGCCCTCGTTCATCAACCAGACGA
Source organism: Comamonas sp. (assembly GCA_047606565.1). Lineage (GTDB taxonomy): Bacteria > Pseudomonadota > Gammaproteobacteria > Burkholderiales > Burkholderiaceae_C > Comamonas_F. Next base: position 37,405 of record JASGEH010000010.1, on the reverse strand, counting down.
AGCCCATCACCAACGCCGCCGCGGCCGGGCTGGGCAGGCCCTGGAAGAAGCGCTTGTCGACCACGCCGGTGTTGACGTTGAAACGCGCCAGCCGCAGCGCCGCGCAGGCGCAGTAGACGAAGGCGGCGATCCAGCCCCAGCGGCCCAGGTCCTTGAGCGCCCATTCATAGGCGATCAGCGCCGGCGCGGCGCCGAACGACACCATGTCGGCCAGCGAGTCCATCTGCTCGCCGAAGGCGCTCTGGGTGTTGGTCAGGCGGGCGACGCGGCCGTCGAGGCTGTCGAGCACCATGGCGCAGAAGACGCCGATGGTGGCCAGGTCGTAGCGCATGTTCATGGCCATGACCACGGCGTAGAAGCCGCCGAACAGCGCCGCCAGCGTGAACAGGTTGGGCAGGATGTAGATGCCTTTGCGGCGCTTGACCGCCTCGGGACGGACGGCGGGCTCGGCAGGCGTATCGGGAAATTCGGACATGGTGGCGATGAGCGATGGGCGGGCGCGTTGCAAAAACAAGAGCGCGAAGCGGACCATGATAACGGCCGCGCGGCGCGGCCCCGGCCCTGCCCCGCCCTATGATCGGACTTCCCCGGCCTTCTTCCACACACCACCCCCAGTTGCCACGCCCCATGTCCGCCACCCCCGTGTTCCGCCTGCGCGTGCTGCGCGGCGACCAGATCGCCATCGGTCCCGGCAAGGTCGCGCTGCTCGAAGCCATTGCCGAAACCGGTTCCATCTCGGCGGCGGCGCGCCGCTTCGGCATGTCCTACCGGCGCGCCTGGCTGCTGGTCGACGAGATGAACCGCAGCCTGCGCCAGCCCGTGGCCAGCACCGCCACCGGCGGCGCCCACGGCGGCGGCGCCACGCTGACCGAGACCGGCCGCCAGGTCATCGCCCACTACCGTGCCACCGAGGCCGTGGCCCGCCAGGCCGCCCGAGCCCACCTCGACGCGCTGGCCGCCCTGGTACGCCCCGACGACGCAGGCGACAACGCAGGCGACACCCGCCCGCCGGACCGCTGAGCCAACATCCAGGCACGCGCCACTCACCCTTGCCTGGCCTGTGCCCCGGGATACGCTATATTCCACAGGACATAACCAAATAATGGAGGACGGCGGCCTGGCGCTGGCGCACGCGATGGATTGGTTTCCGCTGCAACTCTCGCTCAAGGTCGCCGGACTGGCCACCGTGCTGGCCCTGCTGCTGGGCGTGGCGCTGGGCTGGCTGTTCGGCCGCACGCGCTTTCCAGGCCGCACCGTGCTCGAAGCCGTCTTCATGCTGCCCCTGGTGCTGCCGCCCACGGTGGTCGGCTACGCCATCCTGGTCGCCGCGGGCCGGCGCAGCCCGCTGGGCGGCTGGCTGCGCGCGCATCTGGACTACACCCTCATCTTCAGCTGGCACGGCGCGGTCGTGGCCTCGGCCGTGGTGGCGCTGCCCTTGATCCTCAAGTCCGCCAGCTCGGCCTTCGCCGGCGTCGACCGCACGCTGGAGGCCGCCGCCAGCACGCTGGGGCAATCGCGCTGGTCGGTGTTCGTGCGCGTGACGCTGCCGCTGGCCTGGCCCGGCATCCTGGCCGGCACGCTGCTGGCCTTCGCCCGCGCCATGGGCGAATTCGGCGCCTCGCTGATGGTCGCCGGCTCGATTCCCCAGCAGACCCAGACCCTGTCCATGGCCATCTACGACGCCGTGCAGGCCGGCCAGGACGACACCGCCCTGGTGCTGGTGATCGTGACCTCGGCCATTTCCGTGCTGATCCTGGTGCTCTCCAACCGCTTTCTCTCCCACCGTTCCTGAATCGACATGACACGCCATCACGCCTCATCACCCCGCCGCCCTCTCCTGCGCCTGCTGGCCACCGTCGCCGTGGGCGGCCTCGCCAGCCTGTCCATGGGGCTGGCCCAGGCCCAGCAGATCACGGTCTCGGCCGCCGCCAGCCTGACCAATGCCTTCAAGGACATCGCGCCCCTGTTCGAGGCCAGCCGGCCCGGCGTCACCGTGCGGCTCAACTTCGCGGCCTCCGGCACGCTGCTGCAGCAGATGAGCCAGGGCGCGCCGGTCGACGTCTTCGCCAGCGCCGACCAGGCCACCATGGACCGCGCCGCCGCCCAGAAGCTGATCGATCCGGCCACCCGGCGCGACTTCGTCACCAACAGCCTGGTGCTGATCGAACCGGCCCAGGACGGCGCCGGCATCCAGGCGCTGGCCGACCTGCAGAAACCCGGCGTCCAGAAGATCGCCGTCGGCAAGACCGCCACCGTGCCGGCCGGCCGCTACACGCAGGAGGCGCTGGAATCGGCGGGCCTGTGGACCGCGCTGGCGCCGAAGTACGTGCAGGCCGACAGCGTGCGCCAGGTGCTGGACTACGTCAGCCGGGGCGAGGTCGAGGCCGGATTCGTCTACAAAACCGATGCGCTGACCGCGGGCGACAAGGTGCGCATCGTGCTGACCACCAGCGGCCACACGCCGGTGTCTTACCCCATTGCCGCCACCGCCAACACCGCCAACACCGCCAACACCGACAGCGCGCAGCGCCAGTTGGCCCAGGCCTTCATCGACTTCCTGGGCGGCAGCCAGGCCCGCCCGGTGCTCGCGCGCTACGGCTTCAGCCAGCCCTGAGTACGTGTCGACGATTCAACCCGGCCGCGCCCGATGATCGACATCGACATCCGCGTGCAGGTGGCCGACCGCCACCGGCGCTTCGACCTGCACGCGGCCTTCGCCAGCGACGCCGCCGTCACCGCGCTCTACGGTCCCTCGGGCTCGGGCAAGTCGCTCACGCTGCAGACCGTGGCCGGGCTGCTGCGGCCGGCGGCCGGGCACATCCGGCTGGGCGGTCGCACGCTGGTGGACAGCGCGCGCGGCATCGGGCTGCCGCCGCGCCAGCGCCGGCTCGGCTACCTGTTCCAGGATTACGCGCTGTTCCCGCACCTGAGCGTGCGCGACAACGTGGCCTTCGGCCTCACCTCCTGGCTGCGCCGGCGCCCCGGCGCGGCCGACGGCCAGCGGGTGGACGAACTGCTCGAACGCTTCGGCCTGGCGGCGCTGGCGGCCAGCCGCCCGGCCACCCTCTCCGGCGGCCAGAAACAGCGCGTGGCCCTGGCGCGCGCGCTGGCCACCCGCCCCGCCGCGCTGCTGCTCGACGAGCCGTTCTCGGCCCTCAACCCCATGCTGCGCCAGGACATGCGGCGCGAGCTGCGCGCGCTGCAGGCGCAGTGGGCGATTCCCATCGTCATGGTCAGCCACGACATCGACGACGTGCTGGCCTTGGCCGACACCACCTTCGTCTTCGACCAGGGCCGCGTGATCCGGTCCATCGACATGAAGACCGCCACCGCCACCGACCTGGGTACCGCCCAGGCCGCCCGCCCGGCGCCCGAGGCGGATGCCCATCGCCAACGCCTGGCGGGCCTGCTGCACGCGCGCTGATCGCAGTGACCCATTGCGCTGCGCGTGCCCGCATCACATGAAATGCCGACACTCCAGCCTGGCGCCCGGTCTTGCCCCCTCCCCCTGGCGGGGGAGGGCTGGGGAGAGGGGGGATGTTGGCACGGGCGCCGGGGGTTGATCGAGCGCCGCAGCCCCCTTTTCCCCCGGCCCCTCTCCCGCGAAGGGCGAGGGGCGAGGGGGTGAAGTGCGGCCTACGGCCGGGATGTCCTCGGCGAGAAAATCCCCTCAATCCCAGAAATGCTTAAGATCCATTGCTTTATATGGAATAAGCATATACGCAAAATAAAAGATTCGTTGGTTTTGGCGCCGAGTGTGACTACATTCACGGTCACGATACTTGCGGTCCGCCTCGTGTGGACGAGCCGTCGATCCCCCAGCGAGTACACCCCCACAGAAATCCATGTATCAGTACACCGAATTCGACAAGGCATTCGTGCGCAACCGGGCCGCACAATTCCGCGACCAGCTCGAACGCTGGCAGACCGGCAAGATTTCCGAGGATGAATTCCGTCCCTTGCGGCTGCAGAACGGCTGGTACGTCCAGCGCTACGCGCCCATGCTGCGCGTGGCCGTCCCCTACGGCGAGATCAGCAGCGCCCAGTTGCGCGTGCTCGCCCGCATCGCCCGCGAGTACGACGAGCCCGAGGCCGAGGTCTACCGCCAGGCCATCGAGACCCAGGGCGCGCTCGGCTCGGCCAAGCTGCCCACGCACTACGCCCACTTCACGACCCGCACCAACGTGCAGTTCAACTGGATTCCGCTGGCCAAGTCGGCCGACGTGATGGACTTGCTGGCCAGCGTCAACATGCACGGCATCCAGACCAGCGGCAACTGCATCCGCAACACCACCACCGACGAGCGTGCCGGCGTCGCCGTCGACGAGATCGTCGACCCCCGTCCCTACGCCGAGATCCTGCGCCAGTGGACCACGCTGCACCCGGAATTCGCCTTCCTGCCGCGCAAATTCAAGATCGCCGTCACCGGCGCCACGGAAGACCGTGCCGCCACCGGCTGGCACGACGTCGGCCTGCACGTCGTCAAGAACGAGGCCGGCGAGGTGGGCTTCCGCGTCTTCGTGGGCGGCGGCATGGGCCGCACGCCCCTGGTCGGCGTCAAGATCCGCGAGTTCCTGCCCTGGAACCAGATCATGAACTACATCGAGGCCATCGTGCGGGTCTACAACCGCTACGGCCGCCGCGACAACAAGTACAAGGCCCGCATCAAGATCCTGGTCAAGTCCGAAGGCCAGACCTACATCGACGACGTGGAAGAAGAGTACCGCCAGATCGTCGAGATCGACGGCGGCCCGCACACCGTGCCGCAGGCCGAGCTCGACCGCGTCTCGGCCTTCTTCACCGAGCCCGAGGTCGCGCGCCAGACGCCGCAGCAGATCGACGAGGCCCTGGCTCAACTGCAGCGCCAGCGCGCCGAGGACCCGGCCTTCGACCGCTGGGTGGACCGCAACGTCGCGCTGCACAAGAACCCCGCGCTGCGCGCCGTCACGCTGTCGTTCAAGCGCCGGCTGCAGGCGCCGGGCGATGCCTCGGCCGACCAACTCGACGCCGTGGCCGACCTGGTCGACCGCTACTCCTCGGGCGAGGCCCGCGTCACGCACGACCAGAACGTGCTGCTGCCCTGGGTGCCGGCCCGCGACCTGCACGCGCTGTGGCAGGCCGCGCGCGCGCTGGGCCTGGCCAGCACCAACGTCCACCTGCTCACCGACATGATCGCCTGCCCGGGCGGCGACTTCTGCGCCCTGGCCAACGCACGCTCCATCCCGATCGCCGAGGCCATCACCGAGCGCTACCAGGACCTCGACGAGCTCGACGACATCGGCGAGATCGACCTGCACATCAGCGGCTGCATCAACTCCTGCGGCCACCACCACAGCGGCCACATCGGCATCCTGGGCGTCGACAAGGACGGCAAGGAGTGGTACCAGATCACCCTCGGCGGCTCCGACGGCAGCGCCCCCAGCGGCCACTCGGTCGCCGGCAAGGTGATCGGCCCCTCGTTCTCGGCGGCCGAGGTGCCCCACGTGATCGAGGCCGTGCTCACCACCTACCGCGACATCCGCGAAAACGGAGAGACCTTCATCAACACCGTGCGCCGCGTGGGGCTGGACCCCTTCAAGGCCGCCGGCAATGCCGCCCGCTTCAAGGAAGAGGCCGTATCGTGACCCAGCAACACCTCAAGCTCATCGCCAGCGCCGACCACGCCGCCCCGGCCGAGGACGACCCGCGCATCGTGCACCTGGCCAACGATGCCGACCCCTTCGCCCTGAAGGACCGGCTCGCCGACCTCGACCGCATCGACCTCGACTTCCCCCAGTTCACCGACGGCCGCGCCTTCAGCCAGGCCTACCTGCTGCGCCGCCGGCTGGGCTTCCAGGGCGACCTGCGCGCCACCGGCGACGTGCTGATCGACCAGTTGGTGCTGATGCAGCGCACCGGCTTCTCCAGCGCCGTGCTCAAGGATGGCGTGGACGCCACCGACGCCCGGCGCCAGTTCGAACGCTTCAGCGCCTACTACCAGGCCGACGCCGAGGTCCACACGCCGGTCTTCCGGCGCGAGACCGAAAGCGCCTGACACCGGCAGCGCGCCCCACGATCGCGGCCCGCCGCCGCAGCCCCAGGCGCTTGTGCCGCAAGCGCCGCGGGCAAGCTTTTCCCAGAACATGGATACCGCCCTTATGAACGCCCGCACCGAAACCGCAGCACAGCTCGCCCATGCGCCGTCGGCCGTGAGCCTGAGCAACACCCACCTCAACGCGCTGGAAGAAGAAGCCATCTTCATCCTGCGCGAAGTGGCAGCCGCCTTCGAGCGCCCGACCCTGCTGTTTTCGGGCGGCAAGGATTCGCTGGTGCTGCTCAAGCTGGCCGAAAAGGCGTTCGGCGCCGGCCGCATCCCCTACCCGCTGCTGATGATCGACACCGGCCACAACTTCCACGAAGTGACCGATTTCCGCGACTACCGCGCCCAGCAGTTGCAGGCCCGTCTGATCGTGCGCAGCGTCGAAGACTCGATGGCGCGCGGCACGGTGCGCCTGGCGCGCCCGGACGAGTCGCGCAACGTGCACCAGTCGGTCACGCTGCTGGAGGCCATCGACGAATTCCAGTTCGACGCCCTGATCGGCGGCGCCCGCCGCGACGAGGAAAAGGCGCGTGCCAAGGAACGCATCTTCAGCCACCGCGACAGCTTCGGCCAGTGGCAGCCCAAGGACCAGCGGCCCGAGCTGTGGACGCTGTTCAACACCCGCCTGCAGCCGGGCGAGCACTTCCGCGTCTTTCCCATCTCCAACTGGACCGAGCTGGACGTGTGGCAGTACATCGAGCGCGAGCAGATCGAGCTGCCCTCGCTTTACTACACGCACAAGCGCCAGATCGTCGAGCGCAAGGGCCTGCTGGTGCCGGTGACCGAACTCACCCCCGCGCGCGAGGGCGAGACCGTCGAGACCCGCGACGTGCGCTTCCGCACCGTGGGCGACATCACCTGCACCTGCCCGGTCGCCAGCCTGGCGGCCACCCCCGCCGACATCGTGGTCGAGACCCTGGCCGCCGACGTCAGCGAGCGCGGCGCCACCCGCATGGACGACAAGACCTCCGAGGCCTCGATGGAAAAGCGCAAGAAGGACGGCTACTTCTGACACCCAGAAAAGTCTCGCCCCCGCCCATTCCCCGAAGCTTCACCGCCCCCACCGAATTCCCAGCAGGAAACAGTCCCATGTCCCAAACCCATGAAGCCGCGCTGCGGTTCATCACCTGCGGCAGCGTCGACGACGGCAAGAGCACGCTGATCGGCCGCCTGCTCGTCGACAGCCGCTCGGTGCTGCAGGACCAACTCGCCAACGTCTCGCGCAGCGGCGAAGCCGACCTGGCCCAGTTCACCGACGGCCTGTCGGCCGAGCGCGAACAGGGCATCACCATCGACGTCGCCTACCGCTACTTCTCCACGCCCGGGCGCAAGTTCATCATCGGCGACGCGCCCGGCCACGAGCAGTACACCCGCAACATGGTCACCGCCGCCTCCAGCGCCGACGCCGCCGTCGTGCTGGTCGATGCCACCAAGCTCGACTGGCAGGCCAGCCCCGTCACGCTGCTGCCGCAGACCCGCCGCCACAGCCTGCTGCTCAAGCTGCTGCGCGTGCCCTCGGTCATCTTCGCCGTCAACAAGCTCGACGCCGTGGCCGACCCCGCCCTCGCCTTCACCCACATCGCCGCCGCGCTGCACGCCTTCGCCGTGCAGGCCGGCATCGCCGTGCACGCCACGGTGCCGGTCTCGGCCCTCAAGGGCCACAACGTGGTCGACGCCCAGCCCGGCTGGGCCGGCTACGACGGCCCCAGCCTGCTGAGCGTGCTCGAAGCCCTGCCCAACACCCCGGCCGAGACCGAGGCGCCCTTCGCCTTCCCGGTCCAGTGGGTCGAGAAGTTCTCCGACTCCAGCGACACCCGCCAGGGCCGCCGCGTCTACTGGGGCCGCGTGGCCGCCGGCGCGGCCCAGGTCGGCCAGAGCGTGAGCGTGCTGCCCAGCGGCCAGACCGCGCGCATCGCCCAGGTGCTCGACCACGCCCGCGTAGCCGGCGACGTGGCGGCCGGCCACAGCGCCGGCATCGTGCTCGACCAGGAAATCGACGTCTCGCGCGGCGACTGGCTGCTGGCCCCCGGCGCCTACGAACCGCGCCGCACGCTCACCGCCACCGTCGCCTGGCTCGACGACGCACCGCTGGTGCCCGGCCGCGCCTACTGGGCGCTGCACGGCCACCGCTGGGTCAAGGCCAAGGTGCAGCGCATCCTGCACCGCCTCGACGTCCACACCCTCGAACACCAGGACGCCACCGAGCTGCCGGCCAATGCCATCGGCGACGTCGAACTGGTGCTGCAGCAGGAACTGGCGGCGCCACCCTTCGAGCAATCGCGCGCGCTGGGCTCGCTGGTTCTCGTCGACACCGCCAGCCACCGCACCGCCGGCGCGGTCCTGGTGCGCTGAGGTCAGTTTCCTCGAAGGCCGAACCTTATGCGCTTTTGGCTGAGAACCACACAAGACCCCGCGCCCGGCTCGCCCAGCCGGGGTTGCGGCCAATTGACTTTAAAATCAGGGACTTTGCCGGACCCGCGACACACCGGGCCGACCGCTGTCCCCACCAGCGTCCCACACAACACCCCATCCGTTAGCCATCCATCATGACTCACGTCGTTTCCGAAAACTGCATCAAATGCAAGTACACCGACTGCGTTGATGTATGCCCCGTGGACTGCTTCCGCGAAGGCCCCAACTTCCTGGTCATCGACCCGGATGAATGCATCGACTGCGCCGTCTGCATCCCCGAATGCCCGGCCAACGCCATCTTCGCCGAAGAAGACCTGCCGGCCGACCAGCTCGCCTTCATCGAGATCAACGCCGAACTCGCCCGCGCCGACGGCTGGAAGCCCATCACGCGCCGCAAGGAGTCGATGCCCGACGCCGACGACTGGAACGGCAAGCCCGGCAAGGTCGCCGACCTGATCCGCGAGGCCTGAGGCAGCGCCCGCCCTTCACCGCCGCCTGGCGCAGACCGCAGCCGCTCCGTGACGAGCGGGCTGCGGTTTTTTTTCTGGGCGCGGCCCCGGGCTCTGCCCTGCTCAGTGCGACAGATGCAGACCGCACTCGCGGTTGTCCTCGCCCTTGGTCGGGTCGACGTAGTCGAAGTTCTCGGGCAGGTCGTGCTTCTTCTGGTATTCGTAGAGATCGCGCGAGGTCCAGTGCAGCAGCGGCGCGACCTTGAGGAGGCCGTCCGGGTTGATGCTGACCGGGTCCATCTGCGCGCGCACCGCCGTGTCGGTGGCGCGCAGGGCGGTGAACCAGACTTCCGGGGCGGTCTCGCGCAGCGCGCGGGCGAAGGGTTCGAGCTTGACCTCTTCGGTGAAGGCGGCGTGGCGCGGGTCGTCCAGCGCGGGCAGCGGGCCGTCGATGGCCTCGCGGTGGGCGCGCGAGCGGCGCGGCAGGTAGATGCTGAGGTTCAAGCCCAGCCGGCGCGTCAACTCGTCGGCATAGCGGTAGGTGGCCTCGGTGTTGTAGCCGTTGTCCATCCAGATGATGGGAATGTCGGGCCGGACCTGCGTGACCATGTGCAGGATGACGGCCTCGTAAGGCCGGAAGTTCGTGGTGCAGATGGGCTTCTTGCCCAGGCCCAGCGCCCAGGCGACGAGCTTTTCGGGCTGGCGGCCGAGTTCGGCGTTGATGGCGGCGAGGTCCAGTGTCATGGTGGCGTCAGGCTTTCTTCTCGAATGTGGGGACAGGACATCCGGCGCCGCAGCGCGCCGGTCCGGTGGCAGCCTTCCATGGTATCAATCCGTCGCCGTCTTGCAGGCGACAGGGCTTTCGAGAGCGCCCCGCGAATTGCGAACAAGTTCTGAGCAAGGTCTTTCTTTTTTGCTACGCTCGCCACGACCATGACGCCAGCCGCCCCGCCCCTTGCCGCCGCCGACACGGCGAACCCCGCCGCGCCGATCGAAACCGATGCCCTGATCATCGGCGCCGGGCCGGTCGGCCTGTTCCAGATCTTCCAACTGGGCCTGCTGGAAATCCGCGCGCACGTGGTCGATGCGCTACCGCACGCCGGCGGCCAGTGCATGGAGTTGTACCCCGACAAGCCCATCTACGACATCCCCGGCGTGCTGGCCTGCACCGGACACGAGCTGGCCGAGCGGCTGCTGGCGCAGGCGCGGCCATTTGGCGCCACCTTCCACCTGGGCCAGCAGGTCAATACCCTGCAGCGGCGTGCGGATGGCCGCTTCGACGCCGCCACCGACCAGGGCACGCGCTTCATCGCCAAAACGGTGTTCATCGCCGCCGGCGTGGGCGCCTTCCAGCCGCAGCGGCTGCGCGCCGAAGGCATCGCCCGCTTCGAGGGCCGCCAGTTGTTCTACCACGTGGCCGATCCGGCCGCGTTCGCCGGGCGCCGCCTGCTGGTGGTGGGCGGCGGCGACTCAGCGCTGGACTGGGCCGCCCACTTCGCCCAGCCCGGCCCGCAGCAGGCCGCCAGCGTCACCCTGCTGCACCGCCGAGACGGTTTCCAGGCGGCGCCCGCCAGCGTCAGCCGCATGCGTGCACTCAGCGACGCCGGGCAGTTGCGCTTCGTGGTCGGCCAGGTCAGCGCGCCGGTGGTCGAGGGCGACCGCCTCGCGCAAGTCGAAATCACCCACCCCGACGAAAGCACCGAGCGGCTGCCGGTGGACGCCGTGCTGGTCTGCATGGGCCTGAGCCCCAAGCTCGGCCCCGTCGCCGAATGGGGGCTGGCGCTGGAGCGCAAGCAACTGGCGGTCGAGCCGGCCAGCTTCTCGACCAGCGAGCCCGGCATCTTCGCGGTGGGCGACATCAACAGCTATCCGGGCAAGAAGAAGCTGATCCTGTGCGGCTTCCACGAGGCCACGCTGGCTGCCTACGGCGCGGCACCTTTCGTGTTTCCCGAGCGGCGCGTGATGCTGCAGTACACCACCACCAGCACGCGCCTGCACGCCTTGCTGGAGGTGGGCGGGCCGCAGGGCGGCTGATACCGGCTCGGGCTCGTGCAGGAAAACCCCCATCGCGTGCACGCCTGCATCTTGAATAATTCGTCGCTGGTGTACGACGACTGACAAGAATGGACACGCCATGCCATTGGAAAAAAACGCCACGCCGCTGGCCCGCCGGCTGTTGCTGACCGGAGCCGCCGGCGGCCTGGGGCAGGCCTTGCGCCCGCGCCTGCCCGTGCTGTGCGAGACGCTGCGGCTGTCGGACCTGCACGCGCTGGGCGACCTCGCGCCGCACGAGGAATTCGTGCCGGCCGACCTCGCCCAGGCCGCCCAGGTCGATGCCATGGTGGCGAGCTGCGACGCCATCGTCCACCTGGGCGGCATCTCGGTGGAGGGGCCTTTCCTGCCCATCATGCAAGCCAACATCCTGGGCCTGTTCCACCTGTACGAGGCGGCCCGGCGCCATGGCGTTCGGCGGGTGGTTTTCGCCAGCTCCAACCACGTCACCGGCTTCTACAGCCAGGGCGAGACGATCACCGCCGATGCGCCGCCCCGGCCCGACGGCTACTACGGCGTGAGCAAGGCCTTCGGCGAGGACCTGTCGCGCTTTTATTACGACCGCTACGGCATCGAGACGGCCTGCGTGCGCATCGGCTCGTCCTACCCGCAGCCGCGCGACCGCCGCATGCTGGCCACCTGGCTGAGCTACGACGACCTGCTGCGCCTGATCGCGGCCTGCCTGAGCACGCCGGTGCTCGGGCACAGCATCCTCTTCGGCATGTCCGACAACGCCGTCACCTGGTGGGACAACAGCCGCGCCCGTCACATCGGCTACGTGCCGCGCGACAGCTCGGACGCCTTCCGCGACGCGGTGCACGCGCGGACGCCGGCGCCCGACCCGGCCGACCCCGCCTCCCGCTACCAGGGCGGCGCTTTCACCCAGGCCGGCCCGTTCGAGGGCTAAGAACGTGTTCTAACGCGGCGCCCTGGCTCGCGCGGACGACTCCATCCGGCTCATTCCGGCGCGATCGCGCTGGCGAAGTCGTAGAGCGCGCCCAGCACCTCCTCGGCGCGCTCGGCCTCGTGCGGCGGCAGCGATTCCAGCGTTTCCGAGAGTTCGTCGATGCGGTTGAACAGCGCCTCCAGCGTCAGCCAACCGCCCTCGCCCGCCACCAGCCGCGCGGCGCGGTGCGCCTGCCAGCGCGCCTGCTCGTCGGCATCCAGCGTGGCCGGGAAATTGCGCGCCCGGTAGCGAAACAGCAGTTCGGCGAGACGCGGGTCGTCGAAGCCCGCGCGCGCGGCCGCCAGCTCCTGCGGCGAGCGGCGGCGCAGCTGCGCCAGCCGGCGCCGGTCGTCGTTGCCGACGAAGCCGCCGTAGAGGTCCTCGTCCACATCCAGCTCGGCAGCCTCGGGCCGGGCATAGACCGCGCTCCAGATCGCGCTCATGTCGGGCAGGTCGCGCGCGATGTCGGCATGCCGCTGCGCGGCCGCCAGGTCGATGCCCCAGCGCGCGGCCATCTCGGGCCGCAGCGTGCGCAGGTTGCCCACCACCATCGGCGACTTGTTGAGGTGCACCGACTTGACCGGCAGGCGCAGCACGCCTTCGGGCAGATCGGCCTGCCGCGTGAACAGGCGCGCGCGGATCGCCGCCGCATCCAGCAGGGCCAGCTCGGACGGATCGGCCGACAAGTCCCACGCCAGCAGCTCGTTGCGGTTGGTCGGGTGCGTGGCCAGCGGCCACATCAGCGCCAGGCAGCCGCGCTCCGGCGCGAACATGCCCGAGACGTGCAAAAAGGGCCGCGCCGCCTCCCGCGTGGCCGGCAGCCCCAGCTCCGCCGCCACCCGGTCCTTCTTGTGCAGGCCCAGGGCGAAGTCGAACAGCCTGGGCTGCTTCTCGCGGATCAGCCGCGCCAGCGCGATGGTCGCCCGCACGTCCGACAAGGCATCGTGCGCGGCCTCGTGCAGCAGGCCGTTGGCGCGGCTCAGGTCCTCCAGCTTGAAGCTGGGGCGCCCATCCGGATGCCGGGGCCACTCGATGCCCTCGGGCCGCAGCGCGTAAGTCAGGCGCACCACGTCCAGCAAGTCCCAGCGGCCGCAGCCGTTCTGCCACTCGCGCGCATAGGGGTCGATCAGGTTGCGCCAGAACATGAAGCGCGTGACCTCGTCGTCGAAGCGAATGGTGTTGTAGCCCACGCCGATGGTGCCGGGCTCGGCCAGCAGCGCCTCGATGCGCGCGGCGAATTCGTGCTCGGGCCAGCCTTTTTCCTGGCACAACTGCGGCGTGATGCCGGTGATCAGGCAGGACTGCGGATCAGGCAACACGTCCAGCGCCGGCTGGCAATACAGCATCACGGGCTCGCCGATCTCGTTGAGCTGCGCATCGGTCCGGATCGCCGCGAACTGCGCGGGCCGGTCGCGCCGGGTGTTGATGCCAAAGGTTTCGTAGTCGTGCCAGACAAAGGTGTGTTCGGTCATGGGTGCGGCGAAGTGGCGTGCAAGCGGCGGATTATCGGGCAGGCGTGGTGGCGGCCCGATGCTGTACGAGGGCTACCGCAGCAATGACAGGCTGGCTCGCCAGCGCGCAGTCACGGCCGTGCCGTTGCGCGCACCAGCGGAGCCCGCCTGCTCCAGTTGCCACGGCCGCCGCTCAAGACCGGCATTGAGCGCCCCGTCCACCTGCGCCACGCGAGCAAAGTCGTCGAGCGCGTACTCGATGCGCACTTCGCCGGCTTGGGCGTCGATGACCAGATGGCGCAGCAGGGCACCGGGAATCTGGATGCGCTCCAGCGTGGCGAAGACCGGGTTGAAGTCCTGAGCCAGCAACGCCGCGGCCTGCGCCAGGCTGGCGTGCCGGGGATTCGGCGCGGCAGGAGCGGCCGTTTGCCGCTCGGCCACCTCGCGCAGTCGGCGCTCCAGCACAGCGATGTCCCGCTCGGCCACGGCCCTGCCTTGCTGCAGCTTGAAGGCATGGCCGCCCACCGCTCCGGCGGCGATACAGGCCGACAAACCGAGAACGATCCAGGCCATGGGCACGTGGCGACGCGCCACCCAGTCGATGCGGACCGGCTTCATGGCCGCACCGCCTCGCGGGCCAGTGCCCAATGCGGCGCCAGCAGGCGCGGCAGATCGGCGCGGATAGGCTGTGCAGCAGTCGTCAGGTCCAAGGCCAGCAGTTGGCGCACATCGACCTGCAGCGCGGTCAAGTAGCCGCCCAGAGCCGTTGGCAGCGCGGAAGACCCATGGCCCAGATCACCCGGCTCGCACGGGACACTCAGGGCATCCAGCGCCTCGGCCGCACGGTGGCGCGGCACCAGCGCCGTCACGCACGAGGGCTCCCGGACCAGCAGCCCCCCCTCATGCCGGCCGACCGCCGCGCAATGTGTCGCCACTGCCCAGAATGGGGCCACGCTGACCAGCCGCGCGCGCCGGCCCACGCCGTCGGCGCACCAGTCACGCAGCGCCTGCAGGACGCCCACCGCGCATCCACTGGCCAGCCCGGCATGGCGGCCATCCAGGCGAACATCCAGGCCGTCCGGCGCCTCGGCCTGCATGTCTTCGCCGACTGCCGCCCGGCCCAGCGCCAGCCGTTCGCCATGGCCGGCGACGCCTTCAGGCACCTCGAAACCGACAGCCGGGCACCACGCGCCACCCAGCGCCACGTGCACGCGCCAGGGTCGGCGGCGCCCCCAGGACGCCACCTCGACGGAAACCGCCGCGAGCATGTCGGCCACCGATGCACCGGGCCCGAACGCAAGCGCATGGCCGCGCTGCGCCGCAGGCGCCCGCACCAGCGCCAGCCCCGGCCCCAGATACAGTTCGATGCGCTCAGGCCAGGCCAACCACACGTTGCACCTCCTCCAGTGTGGTCACACCCTGCGCGACCTGTTCCATCGCCTGCCACAGCAGACGCTGCGCGGGCTGGCGGTAAACCGCCGTCTTGACCTCGCTCATGGACGAGCGTCGCACGATCAGGTCGCGCAGATCGTCGCCCAGCACATGGACCTCGGCCACCACGAAGCGGCCCCTGTAGCCCGTCTGCCGGCAGTGCGAACACCCCACGGCGACAGGCAGCCGGTCTGCCGCAGGCAGTTCCAGGCCGCCCAGGAGAGTGGCGTCTTCGGCGCCAGGCTGGCGCCAGTCCTGGCAATGCGGGCACAGCCGCCGCAGCAGCCGCTGCACCACCACGCCATTGAGCGCCGAGGCCAGCGCGAACGGCTCGATGCCGAAATGCTGGAAGCGCCCCAGCACGTCGGTCAGGCTGTTGGCGTGCACGGTGGTGAACACCAGATGGCCGGTGAGGGCCGACTGCACGGCGATCTCGGCCGTCTCGCCGTCGCGGATCTCGCCCACCAGAATCTTGTCCGGATCGTGGCGCAGGATGGAGCGCAGGCCGGTGGCGAAGGTCAACCCCTTGTGCTCGTTGACGGGGATCTGCAGCACGCCGGGCAGCTCGTATTCGACCGGGTCTTCGATGGTGATGATCTTCTCCAGGCCGTCGTTGACCTCGGACAGCGCCGCGTAGACCGTGGTGGTCTTGCCGCTGCCAGTCGGGCCGGTCATCAGCAACATGCCATGCGGCCGGCGTGCCAGCGCGCGCAGGGCGCGACCATTGGCGGCCGCGAAACCCAGCGCATCGAGCGTCATGCCCTGCCCCTCGTCGGCCCGCCCATCCTGGCGCAACTGCGCCTTGTCGAGCAGCCGCAGCACCGCATCCTCGCCAAAGATGCTGGGCATGATGGACACGCGCAAGTCCAGCGTCTGCCCGTCCGCCCCCTTCCAGTGGATGCGCCCGTCCTGCGGCCGGCGCCGCTCGGTGATGTCGAGCTGCGCCATCACCTTGATGCGCGAAATCACCTCCTCGCCGGAGACCGAGGCGTCCAGGCGCGCGCCCGCCACCATCACGCCGTCGAGGCGGTATTTGAGCCCCAGACCGGCGCGGCTGGTCTCGAAATGGATGTCGCTGGCGCCATCGGCATAGGCCTGCGCAATGGCCTGATCGACGAAGGCCACCACGGGCGAGGCCTCCTGGCCTGGCGAATGGCCGTCCGACGACACGGCAGCTTCAACCCGCGCCGCCACCGCAAGCGCCGGCGCGGCCGGGACTGCTCCGGCGGCCAACGCACCCTGGCCCGGCCGCGCCAGGGCCAGGCGCAGGCCAGGCTCGCGCGCGCAGGTCCGCAGCGCTGCTGCCGACCAGGGGTCTTCGCACAAGCCGTAGCGCCTCTCGCCCAGTTGCAGCCGGATGGGTGCCCGCCCCCGGCCGGCAACACCCGACCGCTCCAGCACCCGCGCGCCACGCACGGCCTCGTCGTCCAGCACGCTGATCCCCTGCCATGCCTCAAGCGCCCGGGCCAGCGCGCTCGCGCGGGAGTCGCCGCCCGCACGTTCGAGCAGACCCAGCCACAGACCGCCGTTCTCCACCACGCCAGCAGCCCGGGCCTGGGCCACCCAGGCCAGCAAGCCTTCACGCCCAATGGCGCCGTCCTGCGCCATTTCCGCCGCTATTTCCTTCGCCATTTCCGGCCCCCTCCAACGGCGGGCACCCGGGTGCCCGCCTCACTCATTGCCTGCATACCTTGCTCTTTCATATCTGCCGCGCCATGTCGAAGATCGGCAGGTACATGGCCACCACCAGTGTCCCCACAGCCAGCGCCACCGCCAGCAGCAGCAACGGCTCGGCAACGCGCGCCATGCGCTCGACGAACAGCTCGAAGCGCTCGCCATGCTGGCCCGCCACCACCGAGGCGGCCCGGTGGAAGTCGCCATTGCGCTCGGCAGCGGCCATCAGGCGCCGGCCCACCTCGTCGCACAGGCCGGCGGCAGCCAGTGCCTGCGCGACCGAACCGCCCTGCGCCACGCGCTGGCGGGCCGCCTCCAGGGCGACGCGCAGGTCGCCGGCCAGGCTGGCCTGCGCGGCCACGTCCATCGCCTCGGTCATGGTGTAGCCGCCCTTGAGCAGCAGCGCCAGCGCCTGATACATCATCGCCAGCCGGAAGTCCTTGAGCCGCGCGCCGACCAGCGGGACGCGACGCGCCACCGCCGCCCCCAGGCGCCGCAGCCCGCCGCCAGCGGCCCAGATCGCCAGCGCAGCAGCCGCCAGCAACAATGCCGCGAAGAATTCGGCCCGCCATGCCGCAACCCATTGGCTGGCGCCGATCACCCAGCCCGCGCCCTCCGCCGAGGCCCCGCGTAGGTTCTGGTACATGCGGGCGAAATTGGGCATCACCACCATCAGCAGGAACACCGAAATGCCCAGCCCCAGCGCCGCCACCACGCCCGGGTAAATCGCCGCGCTGGCGACCTTGCGGCGCAATTGCCCGATCAGCGACTCGAAGCGCAGGTAATCGTCCAGCGCCTCGACCAGGTTGCTGGTGCGCTCGCCCGCGCGCACGGCGGCCACCAGCACTGGCGGACAAGAAGGCAGGGCCGCCAGGGCGCGCGACAGCGTCTGCCCCTGCTGCAGCCGCTCCAGCAGCCGTGCCGACAGGCTGTCCTGCCGGCCTTCGAGACGCTCGCGTGCCGACAGCGTCTCCACGGCCTCGACGATCGTCATGCCCGCCAGCACCAGCGTGCGGATCTCGCGGCAGAACAGCGGATAAGACAGTCCCTGGCGCCGCCGCAGGCGCGCTCGGGACGCTTCCCTGAGCTGCCCCGCCCAGGCCGGCCGAATCTCCCGCACCGACAACACCACCTCGCCCTGCGCCCGCAAGCGGCCAGTCAACTCGTCCGCGCCCCGGGCCTGGACGACGGATTCGCGCACCGCCGCCTCGCCCGGGCGATGGGTGCGGACACGGAATGACGACGGCGCGGCCATCAAAAGACCCCTCCGGCATCCGCCCTTGCATCTGGCCTTGCATCCCCGCCTGCATCCCCGCTTTCGCCGCCGAATTGCACATCGGCCGGTTGATAGACGAACAGCCAGTCCGCATAGCGCCGCGCGGGCGCCAGGCGCAGCGGCGCGGCAACGCGATCCTGCTCGACGCCATCGGCCATCGCATGCAGCGGCAGCTCGGCACCGGTCTCGCGGATCGGCCGCGCCTGGCTGCGGCTGCGCACCCCGCGAATGCCGCCCGAGGCGGCCGTCACCAGTTCCCAGCCGCCGCCATCGGCCGCCCGTTGAACCGGGTCCGCATACAGCACGCGCAAGTGCCGCCGCAGACCGACGAAGCGCGGATCCTCCAGCAAGTCCTCCAGCCGGCCCGGCCACTGCTTGACGCGGCCCGGCGACGACTCGTAGTAGGACGCCACGGCCTGCGCATACAGCCGCCCCACGCGCAGCAGTTCGGCCTCGCGCTCGCGCTGCGCCTGCTGCGACAGCACCCACATGACCCCCTGCGCGGCCAGGCCCAGGATCAGCAATGCCGCGATCATCGCCATGAGCGTGAAGCCACCCTGCCCATCCCCGCACGGCAGACGCCGCCAGCTACCAGTCGGCATAGTCGCTCCCATCGTCGGCCGGCCCCTGGGCGCCGCTCCTGACGTCGAACACCGCCTCGCGCGGTCCATCGGCAGGCGCCACCAGGATCCAGCTGTCGTCGCGCCCCGTGACCGGGTCCAGCGGCACGGCGCGCAGGTAGCGCTGCTCGACCAGCTCCGGCAATTGCCGGGGATAGCGCCCCTTGTCGCGGTAGAACTGGTCGATGGCCTGGCGCAGGCCCAGCAAGTTCTGGCGCAACACCGTCTCGCGCGCATCGTCCACGCGGTCGAGGTAGCGGGGCGCGACCAGGCTGGCCAGCACGGCCAACACCACCAGCACCACCAGCAGCTCAATCAGCGTGAAGCCGCGCTGGCCCCCGCTCGCGGCCTCACCAATCCGCATACCGGCTCCCATCGAGCGCCAGGCCGTCCGAGGACGAGCGCACGTCATACACGTCCTCGCCCGGCTCGGGGCCGTCGGCTGGCGACGCATAGCTGCGCAGCCGCCAGGTCGCCTGCGCAGGCAGGTCCGGCGCGGCCAAAGGATCGCGCGGCACGCGGCGCAGAAAATAAAAGACGGACGGCCCGCCAGATGCCTCGCCAGACCGCTCGCCTTCTCGCGGCGCAGTGGCGGCCACCCCGGCCACCAGCGCGTCCAGGCTCGGCGGATACCCCGAGCCCGCCTCGCCCGGCGCGATGCGCCCCAGATCCACCGCCTTCTTGTAGGCATCGAGGGCCTCGCGGATTTCCCACAGCGCGGCCTTCAGCTCGCGCTCCTGCCGGGCGCGCACCAGCGTCTCGCCCAGCGGCAGCACCATGCCGGCCAGCACGCCCATGATGGCCAGCACGACCAGCAACTCGATCAGGGTGAAGCCGGCGGCACGCCCGCACGTCCCCCTTCCCATGGACCGGGACCACGCCGCCACCGCCGTCACGGCTGCACATCCAGCTTCAGCGACGGCCGCTGCGGCACCGCCACCGCCGTGCCCACGCCAATCGGCTGCACGCTGGTCAGGACGATTTCGGCAGCCCCCGCCTTCAGCGGCTTGAAGCGCACGCGCAGCAACTCGCCCTGGCCCGCCAGCGGTGGCCCGTCGTTGCGCAACACGCCAACGCCGATGCGGCCAGCCTGCGCGTTGACGGCATGCGTGAAACTGGTCGTCCCGCCCTTTTGCAGCATGTAGCCGCCCTCGGCCACCGACTCCACCGCCAGCCGGTCGGCCGGATAGCCGATCTCCAGCGGAATGCCCTTGAGGTCGGCCGTGGCGGTGGCGAACAGCACCGCATCGAACCCCTCGCCCACCCGCACGCCGGCCGGCGCCTGCCAGCCCAGGCGCAACACGGGCTGGCCTTCGGGCACATCGGCCCCGGCCGGTGGAAACACGAAGGCCGAGGCGTCTTCGCCAACGTGTTCTCTGACGCGCTCTCCGGCCCGCTCATCCGCCTGCGCGGGCGGCACCGGCGCGGGGCCGGCCGGCGCTCCCTCCGCCGTGCCACCCTCCACGGCTGGCGATGGCCCGGCTGCCGGCGCACCACCGGCGGCCGCCGGCCGCGCCGCACGCTGCCAGGGCGAGGGCCGCAGCCGCGTCGATTCCTCGCTGCCCACCCACAGCTCGGCCTGCCCCGCGTCCGGCCGCGCGGCGCCGCGCACGATGCGTGGCGTGATCGCCAGCACCAGCTCGGTGCGCTGCACGTCGTCGCGCTGGCTGGAGAACAGGCGCCCGGCCACCGGCAAATCGCCCAGGCCCGGCACACGGTTGGCCGTGCTGCGGTCCTCGTTGTTGATCAGGCCCGCCAGCACCTGGGTCTCGCCATCGCGCAGGCGCAGCGTGGTGCTCGCATTGCGCGTGCCGATGCGGTAGGCCACCGAGCCATTGCTGGTCTGCACCTGGCCGGCCAGCGAGCTGACCTCCAGCCCCAGCTTGATCTCCACCTCGTCGTCGGGCGAGATGATGGGCTCGACATTGAGCTTGAGCCCCACGTCCAGGTAGTTCACGCTCTCGCTCACGAAGCCCGTCGAGCCCGAGGTCGAGGTGAACACCGGCACCTTGTCGCCAATCAGGATCTCGGCCTTCTCGCGGTTCTTGGCGCGGATGCGCGGATTCGCCAGGATGTTGACGTCGCCCACCTCGCGCCGCAGGTTCAGGATCAGGCTGCCCACGTTCACGCCCAGCCGGCCGGCATTGAGGCCGCGCAGGTCGCTCACCGTCAGGTCCGACGACGAACCGGACGCCGACAGCGGCGTGAGCGAGAAGCTGCTCGGGAAATTCAGCCCCAGCTCGGTCAGCCGCGTGGCCGACACCTCCAGCACCTCGACCTCCAGCATCACCTCCGGCGCGCCCACGTCGTGCAGCGCCACCAGCCGCTCGGCCAGGGCAATCACCTCGGGCGGCTCGCGCAGCGCCACCACGTTGCTGCGCTCGTCGACGAAGGGCTCCTGCACCTTGAGCATGGCACGCAGCAGCGCCGCTGTCGCCTTGGCGTCCGCATTGGCCAGGTGGAACACCCGGATCACCTGCTCCTGGTGCTCGCGGCGCTTGTCCGGCGTGTTCGGGTAGACCAGCACCGTCTGCGCGTCGATCACGCGATAGGCTAGCCGGTGCGCCGCCGTCACCAGCTCGATCGCATCCTCCACCCGGGTCGCGCGCAGGTGGATGGTGACTGGCTGCTCCTTCTGCACCTCGCGGTCGAGCACGAAGTTGATGCCGCTGCCATAGGTGATCGCCTCCAGCACCATGCCCAGCGAAGTCTGGCGGAAATCCAGCGCGATCGGCCGCGTCTCGGCCAGCCGCAGACCGCCGCCGCCGGCCTCGATGCGCAGTTCGGCCGTCAGCCGCCGCTGCAGCGCCAGCAGGCCGGCGTGGCGCGGCGCCGCCTGCAGCGCGGCCTCGGCCAGGGCCAGCGCCTGCCGCCGGTTGCCCGCCTTGACCTGGTTCTCGATCAGGCGCAACTGCTCCTGCGCGCGCGCATCGAGCACCAGGTCCTGCCGCAGCGCCGCCAGCCGCCCGTTGCCCGGGTCGAGCCGGATCGCCCGCGCCAGCGCCTCGTCGGCCGCCTCGAAGCGGCCCTCGGTCCGCGCCTGCGCCGCCTCGGCCAGCAGCCGCGTCGTCGCCTCGCCCCGCGCCGACAACAGGCTGCCGCGCAGCGCCGCGTCCGACGGACTGGCCCGGACCCCCTGCTCCAGCGCGGCAATGGCCGACTCGTAATCGCCCTGCCGCAGGCTCGCCATCGCCTCGGTGCGCACGCCGCCGGTCTGCGCGCAGCCCGCCAGCACCCCGGCCATGACGGCGATCCGCAACGGTCCGGCCAGCCTGTGCCCAGACCCAGAGCCAGGCCGGCTCCCTCCTCGTTTCTCCATGTCGTCCTTGTCGCTCATACTTTTTTGATGGTGGAATCGCGCGCGATTATCGAAGCTCGTGTGCCGGCGGCGGCGGCAATGCCATGCGCTGGCGTTCGGCCATGGCCGGATGGCTGAACTCCACCGCATCCGCCGTGATCGCCGCCACCGCATGGCCGCTGGGCAGTTGCACGCCGGGGGCCAGCAGCACCTCCTCGCCGCCAACGCGCGCATAAACCTTGACCGCGCCATCCGGCGCCGTCATGCGCCCGGAGAACTCGGCATTCAGCGGCGCAATCGCCGGCGGCATGTCCACCGGGGGCGCTGGCGCCACCACCACCGGCTCGGGCGGCGGTTCGGGCGCGGCCAGCGGCACGAAAGGATTGCCCTCGGCCGGCGACAGCCCCGCGCGGACGATGGATTCGGGCAGCGGAGCCAGCGGCGGCGCGGCCGTGCGCGCAACCGTGCTCGCAACCACGCCCCCCACAGGACGCGCCGCCGTGGAAACCGCCCGCCCCGCAGACGCCCCTCCGGGTCGCAGCACGACCCACAGCAACAGGGCAGCCGCCAGCAGCGCCCACAACTGCCAGCGGCGCTGCCGCCACGGGGGCAGCACCGGGGGGTTTTCATCACGCATGTTCGTCTTCAAGGCAACGGTAAGGCTGCGGCATGTCATTCATCCTGCACATAAAGCACCAGGGACAGACTGGCTTCCTGGCGGGCCGCGTCGTTGGGTACGGCGCGCAGCGCCAGGTTTTCGACGGCCAGCGAGGGATGGCGCTGCTGGATCTCGTGCAGCCACAGCTTGATGGCCGGATAAGCGCCCGACAACGACAGCGTGTAGCGCTCGTGGGCCACCTCGCGGGCCGTGGCCGGCTGGCGGTGCACCGACAGGCTACCCAGATGAAGTTCATGCGCTTTGGCATACCGGCCTAGGTCGTTGACCACCAACGCGCCGGCGGATAAGCCAGGCCATGTCGAGAAAAAATTCCCTGCCAGCTTTCGACTGGATGGAGCAGGCTGCAAAGCCAACTTGGCCTCCAGTTCATCCCGCTGGTGGCGGCTAGATTGCAAGTCCTGATAGGTTCGCAAGAGCGCCCAGCCCGTGGCTATGACCAACAACAGAACCGACAGCATCAGCACGCTGACTCCAGCCAGCCGGCTTGCCCCTCCTCTCATTCTTTGGCTTCCTCCTGTCCATCCCACCAACGCTGCACGGCCAGGCGATCAAATGGAGGAAGAAGCGTCTTCTGGATAGCCGTGGCAGACAAGGCTCGATAGTTTTCCTTGAAAAGCACGACATCTTTTTCTGCTCGATCTTCGACCCGGATATCCCACGTATTGCCGGACATACCCGTCACCCCTTGATCGATCAATGGAAGAAGCGGACCTGCACGAAATTCGCCATCCTGCTTGGGCCGAAGCACAGCAGATACACGGCCGACATAGGTGATGCTGTTCGGCTCCACTTTGAAATCCATCAGCAGCGGAACAGCAAAAATACCGACAAACGGAAATGCCTTGGCCATCCCTGCGATATCACCCAGCCTGTAGTCACCGGGTTCGAGCGCCATCCGTGCCAGGTAAACCGTACGCCCATCTTCTGTGACCGCATCCTCTTTTTCAAGACGGAAGTTCTGGCGTTCTTCCTTGCTCTGCGCCCCCTTCTTCTCAAAGCGAACCGCAATAGGCTCAGGAGCGTACCGACTACCATCCGACCTGGAGATATCCACGACCATCAACAGCACCGACTTCCTCTGTGCATCCACGACTACGGCATTCTTATCGAATGCCATCTTGTTGACGGTGGCGCAACCCGTCAAGCAAACACATAACACCACCACAGAAAGCAGTCTTCTCATATGCCATCCAAAATATTAAAAATCATCAAAACCAACACCACATCCCGTCCAATCATATTTTATGACAACCCTGCATCTCATTTTATCAAAAAATCAATAAGGCATATAACAATCCGCACCCTGACTGCTCGCACTCTCAATTCGACCATCAGGATCAACAACTAGAATAACCACACAATCACTCCCTCGCCTTATCTTCATACCCTCCCAGTAGTCCTCATAATAAATCCGAACCCACCCCAACTCATTCAATTTTTCTGATCTTGTCGCCCTTTTTGGAACAGGGGCCCTATGCTTCGAATTTTCATTCACAAACCTGCCTTTCATATAATCAAGTCGACTCCCAAATCGCTCCTGCATCATAGATTTTGTCGGTGCACACCCGACAACAAAAAGTAAAATCAAAAACCAAGAAATTGGGGAGCTATTTTTCATTTCTTCTCAAAACATTGATTAAATAAGAATTTTCCTGCCAATTTTTAAATTATTTTCCAGGAATTTCCGCATAGGCCACCCCAGCCGCTGGCAACATACTCCCAATATTGGTTGCAGCAGTAAATTTCAATGCCCCACCATTAAACCACCAATCATGCAAGTGCGCAGTAGCATTTAAACCTGGAACCAAATTCAAAGCTTTGCTAAGCGAGCCCCCTGCTTATACCAGGTGGATTCAAGCATCAAGTGCAACACCGATTTATTGAATAGAGCTTATCATTAATGATTCAAGCAAACCATATTTTTTCTAAGACAGAGCAGATGAACTACAAACCCCCAAGGCGGCAAACATACCAGAAAGACAGAAAACCAGTTTGTCGTTACAATTAACTCCCAAGTCACCGCCACTCCACCAGCACCAGCCATTACAAACCAAAAATCCAATCGAAAAACCTTCCCCCTCATTAAATAGAGGGCACATCGCCAAATCACACAAATACCAAGAGCCCCACCGACATACGAAAAAAATCCGAATACAAGATCAAACAGATAGCGCACGTCCCCCGTAAAATTAAATAACATTGCCACCAAACCAAGAAGCAAATATGGCAATGCATACATCAAAAGCATAACCGGAATAAAGGTTAACACAACCGCCTCCCAAATAAGCCATTTTTTCATATTACAAATACCCTTATCAGGGAACACATTTTGGACACCAACCAACACCACCCCCAATAAATATAGGATAACTCTTACCATACCACGTACCTCCTGGCGTCCAGGTTCCAAGCGGCGTACCACCAAACGCTCTCGGTGGAATTCCATATTCACCAAATACATTCCAATGGATTTTTGCGATACTCATCTCACTGGGATTTTTTGAGTTACCCAATGAGTCACCCAGATAGTTGGCATACCCAACAGCCAGCTTCAACCTAATATCATCCAATCCATCCTGACTCAGCAACACGCCATTATCTGACGCATAATCAATAAGCCGCACTGTCGTCACAATTGCGGGAAGACTTTTTCCTGCTGCAATTTCCCCCGCTTGACACGCATACGCATCCCCTCCTTCACATGCCAGCTTATAATAACCAGCATAATTCCCATTACTCAACAATGAACGCTCAGAATCCGTCGTAAAACATTTACCATTACTCATACAGTAATTAAAAAGATATCCATAAGCAGCAGTAACAGCACCATTCTCAAACTTGCCGCCACCAATAACGCTCGCAGTCCCACCCACAACGGCTGCTTTAATTCCATCCGCGACACCGTTCCCAAAAGAATAAGCTTGCGTTGCGAACTTCGCAAAACCTGCAGCCATCGCACCACTGCCACACTTTCCGCCTTGCGCAACCGACGTCACACAGCCACCAGCAGCATGCGCTGCGGCAAACTTGGTATGACTTGCCAAGCTGCCGCTATTCCAGCCTGCCTCTTTACCGAATCCCCCAATGGCGCCAAAAACGCCACCCGATATGCCTCCATGAACGGCAGCCTTCAGATGACCACCACTACCAACCAAGCCTCCCGCAAAACCTCCCGCCGCACCTGCTGCAGCATTTGCGGCCACTAGGCCATAGCCATTCAAAATCATGTAGGGATTGACAAAGCCAGCCGTGTAATAAGCAACCGCAATTGCAACCACAGGCCGAATAACTTTCTTGAAGAATTTCTTGAAGCTCCAATACCCCGTCGGATCGGTGAGAGTCAACGGATTGTTGAGCACATAGGCATAGCGGTTGTAGCTCTGGAGGTTGGCGGGGCTCTGGATGTAGGGGTCGGCGGAGAGGAATCGCCCGATGTAGGGATCGTAGATGCGCCCGTTCATGTGGGTGAGGGCCACTTCCTCCAGGTGCTCGTGCAGCGTGTAGCCCCGGTTGCCCGTGCTCGCCTGGATGGCGTCCGTCGGGTCGGCCGTGCCGTCGGTTTTTCTGCGCTTGCCCCACGGGTCGTAGGCCAGCCGCTCCAGCAGCGCTCCCGCTTTGCTGCTGACTGCCGCCACGCTGCCCAGGTGGTCGCCGTGCAGGTAGTTCACTTCCTGCGCCGCCTTGCCGCCCAGTGTGCCGCTGCGGCTGGTGTAGGTGGCATACGTGATGCCGGCGGCGACCAGGTAGTGTTTGTGTTCGGTCAGGCCGCTGGCCAGCACGGTTTTCTCGTAGCCCAGGTTCAGGCTGTCCTCACCGTTGAGGTACCAGGTGGTGCCGGCTTGTTCGCCGCCGGTGACGGTTTGCTTGACGCGCTGGTGTTCGCTTCCGTAGACGAAGGCCAGGGTGTGGGTCGCCGGGCCCTGCGCCGTGCCGTTCATCGCGCCGCGCGCGATCTGGCTGGGCATGTTGTAGCTGGTGTAGGTCTGTTTGGTGTAGAGGTTGCGGTTGTTGGCCGCATCCAGACTGACCATGAGTTGCAGGTTGCCGTTGCCGACTTTGGTTGTGCCGATGGTCTGCGCGCCGGCAAGCGCGTCGTCCCAGGTGTAGCTGATGGCCCGGGTGCCGCTGACGGCGATTTGGGCGCCGCTGGCGGTGGTGGTGGCGATGGCCTTGAGGCGGTCCTTTCTCGCGCTGTCGTAGCTGTAGGTGCCGACGTCGCTTTTGTAGGTGAGGTTGCCCCGGGTGTCGTAGCGGGTCTCGATGATTTTGGGCGGGCTGATGGCGCCGCCCAGCAGGGTGTATTGGGTCAGGCGGTTGAGGGTGTCGTAGACGAAGCTTTCCTGCGTGCCCGTGGCGCTGTCGATGCGGCTGGCGAGGTTGCCCAGGCTGTCGTGGCCGTAGCTGTGTTTGAGCAGGTTGCCGGCGGTCTGGCCGGCGGTGGTGGCTTCGATGGCTTTGAGCAGGCCGGTGGCGATGTCGAAGGTGTTGACGGTGGTGATGACGCCGCCTTGGCGGTATTGGGTGACCTGGCCTCGGGCGTTGCGCGCGAGGATGTCGATTTCACTGCCGTTGGCATTGCCGGTGGTGCCGCTGGCCGCACGTGTGAGGTAGCCGCGGTTGTTGTAGGCGAAGCGCAGTTCGTAGCCGGTCGGGAATTGCTGGCGAATGAGTTTGCCGGTGGCAGCGTTGTAGGCCCAGTTGAAGCTCTGGGCGCTGGTGGCGCTGTCGAGGGTGGTGGCGGTGGTGGCGGGCCGGCCCAGGCTGTCGTAGGTGTGGGTGCGCTGGTAGCCGTTGTCGGCTTTGGCTTCGCAGAGTTTGCCGATGCCCGCGCCGCAGGCGCTGCCGTCGAATTTCTTGTCGTGGCTCCATTGGCTGACGAGGTCGGCTTCGGTGCGCTTGAGCAGGCGGCCCAGTTTGTCGTATTCGAGGGTGCTGGTCTGGTTGAGGCTGTCGCGCTGTTGCACGAGTTCGCCGAAGATGTTGTAGGCGTAGGTCCAGGCGCCCATGGCCGGGTCGTTCATGGCAATCTTGTTGCCACGGTGGTCGTAGGCCAGGGTGGTGATGGCCCCGGCGGCGTTGGTCTGGATCAGGTTGCCGCGCGCGTCATAGCTGTAGACGATGGTCTGGCCGGCGTGGTCGGTGACTTTGACGACGTTGCCGCGCGCGTCTTTCTGGGTGGTTTGTTTCTGGCCCTTGGGGTTGGTGACGGTGGTGACGAGGCCGTTGTAGGCGTAGCTGGTGGTGGCCAGGCCGCCGCTGGCGTCACTGTTGGGTTCGCGCTGCTGGGTGATGCGCCCGAGTGCATCGTAGGCGTAGCTGGTCCATTGCGGGGTTTCGGGGCTGACGGTCAGGGTGTAGGTGTTGCTTTGGCGGGCGATGCGCCCGAGGCTGTCGTATTCAGTGTCTTGCGCCAGCCAGGGGACGCCGCCGCCGTTGTTGGCAAAGCCTTCGGTTTGCGTGCGGGTGACGCGCCCGAGTGCGTCGTGGTAGGTGCGCCGGGTGGGGCCGTTGACGACACTGGCAGCAGTCCAGTGTTTTTCGACGAGAACCCATTTGCTGGCGTTGCCGCCGATGGCGCCCGGGCAGTTGGCGCCGCTTTGGCTGCACAGCAGGTAGTCCCAACTGGTGTAGGTGCCGTCGGCCCGGGTTTCCCGGATCTTGCGCCCGAAGCCGTCGTATTGCCAGGTGGTGACGAGGCCGTTGGGGCCGGTGAGTTGGGTGGGGCTGCCGAAGACCGGGTGGTATTGCCGGGTTTCGCTTTGGCCCAGGGCGTTGGTGGCGCTGGCGGCAAAGCGCCCGTCTGCCGTGTAGCTGGTCTTGCTGGTGCGCGCCGCACTGGCGCTGGCGAGAGCCGTGCCCGAGGCGTTGGCGCAGGCGGCGCTGCTGCGCTGGGTGATGTTGCCCCGGGCGTCGTAGACGTAGCTGGTCTGCAGGCAGGCGTTGGGGTTGTCGGGGTTGACGACTTCCTTGACGAGCAAGCCGCTGGCGTCGTATTCGAAGCTGCTGGTCCGCGTCTGGGTATCGGCCCACGCGCTTACTGCGCTGGTCAGGCTGGCTGCCAGCAGCAGGGCCTGAATGTGTCGTCTTGGCTGGTTCATATTCCCTCTTCTCCTGCTGACTGGCCCCGCGCCTTACGGCGTGACCTGCGTGACGCTGGCTTTCTTGAGCCGCCCCAATATCCATTTGCCACCGCTGGTGTTGGCGTCCAGGTATTCGTTGTCGGTGGTGACGCTGCCGCCGTCGCTGGTGCTGACTTTGATTTGGGTGGCGTCTCCCCAGTTGTTGTAGGCGCTCGTAGTCGTGACGGTCGGGTAGGCCGTGCCATTCAAGTCCCAGCTGGTTTCCACGGTCGAGCCGGCATACACGAAGCGCGTGCTGCCGTGGCTGCCGTTTTGCTGCTGGTAACTCGTGACGATGCGCTTGAGCAGCCCTCCATTGCCTTTGCCCGTCAGCCTCGTCTCGGCCAGCGTCGCGCTGCCCACGAAGGGCCAGTCCTGGCTGTATTCGGTGTAGTGCTCCAGTCCCGTCGCCTCCTCCTTCACGCGCGTCCACCTAAAACCCAGGCTCCCTCGGCCCGTGCCTTGCTCCGCGATCAGTGCGCCATAGCTGTAGTTCGTTGCGTTCCAGCCGCCCAGACCGTTACTCATCCGGCTTTGGCTGACGACGTACATCGGTGTCTGGATATCGATGATGGGATATACGGAACCCGCCCTCTTCTCATAGACCACCGAGTCCGTCAGTGGCTTTTGCGCCAGCAATATCTGCTTGAAGCCATCATCAATTGAGTCCAGGCGAGCCGGATTTTTACCGGACAAAGTGACATGCCACTCGCCATCCCTGCCAGTGAATGCAGCCATATCCGACACCCCATCCCCATTGAAATCGCCTCCGTAATTGATGTCATACCCCCCATCATGACCTGACCAGGTACCCCCATCAATAAATTGGGCACCATTCCCAAAGAGAATTCGCCAGACATGAGAACCACCATCGGTTACCAAATCAGTACGCCCATCTCCATTAAAATCACCAGATATGACATATTTTGCAGAAGATGAAAATACGCTTGCCGCAACGCAATCAAAGCCCACCCCCGTGGACGTACACACATGCCACCGATCGTCCGACCCCGTATAACTGGCCATATCACTCAGACCATCGCCATTAAAATCCCCAACAACGATGTCAGCCCTGCTCACTTTGAGATCAACATCCTGATAAAAACAATCGAACCCTTGCCCCTGGCCTCTACAAAAATGCCACACAGCTGCATTCTCAGAGTATGCCCCCACATCTGATCTTCCGTCTCCATCAAAATCAGCCACAACCGTACGATCACCACTCATACTAATCAGATCAGGATAAGCGCATTGAAAATCCCTCCCCACCGAATAACACACATGCCAATTGTGGCCACTTCCAGTCCAAGCCGCCACATCGGCCCGCCCATCACCATTAAAATCCCCAACAATACTCCCACTCACGCCCGCCGCATTAATCGATTTATAGTCGCACTCAAAAAATGACCCCTTTGAGTAGCAAACATGCCATAAATGGCTTTTATTACCCGTATGACCCGCAATATCCGTAAAACCATCTCCATCAAAATCTGCAACGATGTTATTCAGACCACCCCCCGAATGACCACTCCAATCCTGACAATTGAAATCCCGCCCAGTCGACAAACAGACCTGCCAGACACCATTTCCTCGATAGGCCATCAAATCGGTCTTTCCGTCTGCATTGAAATCACCCGGAAAATTCTCTACCCCTCGCCCAATAAAACCATTCCAATAGCCACCCCCCGCACCATTGAATGCACCCTCCCCAGCACTCCACTGAAACGTTGTCGAAGCGAGACACAGGCTCTCTGCGCAAAGTTCCAATTTAATGAGTCGACTTAGATTAAGCTCGCTGACATAGCTCAGTCGATAGGATTTTGAAATCAGCCTCCCATCACCAATATCAATTCGACTCAAGCGATCAGCCAATTTCGCATACGAGCCTGAGGCATAAACCGGAGGTGCTTCTTCAACTTGATCGTAGACCAAAGAAATAACCTGCCCTGAATAACTGATCGACTCCGGCCTGGCGATACCCACAGAATGCTCTTGCAAGTACTTGATTGCCAATGCATTGCCTTTGGCGTCCGTTATCTTGTTAAGCGCCCAATGGGCAATGGTTGCTTTTCCTTGCGCGGCAACCCGGGAGTCGGCTGTTGCACCGAACTCAAGCGTCAAGCCTGCTTTCGTCTGGACTTTGAAGTACGACGGTCCGTTGCCCGCCGTGCCATACGCCACCACCTTGCTGTAGCTCTCCAGCTCGGTGCGGTATTCACTGTTGGCCGCGCCGTAGTTACCGCCCACCACCATCAGGCGCTGCCCGTCCAGGCAGTAGCGGTCGTTCAGGTCATAGTTGATGCTGCCGCTGGCGCCGTCTTGCGCCAGCGTGCGTGGGCACCGTGTGATGGTCGACAGCCCGCCCAGGCTCCAGCCAACGCCCAGCAGTCCATTGCCGGCCTGGCTGCTGTAGTCCAGACTCAGCTTCGGCGCCAACCCCGCCACGCCGGGCGGTACTTCGATCGGGATGCTGTAGGTTGCCGCGCCCGATTCATTGACCGCAAACTGGCCCGGCAGGCTCATCACCTGCGCCTGCAGCGCGCCACACGCCGCCGTTGCCAGGACCGCGCCGGCCAGTCGCCCAGCCCAGCCAGCCGCGCTCCCGCGCGCTGCGCTTTCTCCACCCATGTCCATGCCCTCCGTCCGATGCGCCGGCTCGGCGCTTTCGGATCACTTTGTCAGTACGTTTACAAAAATGATGCTTTGTAACGTTATCACAAAGCTGAGAGATCAATCCCTCTCATCGGGAAGGACATCACTCGTGGCTGAGGATATTTTTAGGCACGGGGATCCCAAGAACGTGCTCAAGAGGGAGCACTGGACTCGGAGTCATCACACGACCGCAGCGCAATGGATTCACCATGGACAAACGTACAGTCAATACCCAATCTTTACAGAACTTCGACCACCCCCAACAACGCCGCATCGCAACCTCGCCATACTGAGCCGCCAAAAATCGCCGCGCGCGATGGGCGCGTGGCGGAGTACATGAGCATCCATGCTCGTGCTAGCCTGCTGGCCCGGCGCTTGCCAGGCGCGGCGCATCCCCTGTTCGACAGCACCTCTGTATTTCATGACCTCCGCTGACGCCTCCCCTTCCCGGACACGCCGCTACTGGTGGCTGGCCGGCTGCGCCGTCTGTCTGCTCGCCATTGGCGGCGGGTATCTTGTCCTGCACCGCCAGCCCGCCGGCGTCGCGCCGTCCGGCCAGCAGGCGGATGGGCCGGCTGCGGGCGGGCGGCCGCCGGGTCCGGGTGGCCCCGGGGGGCCGGGTGGTCCAGGGGGCCCCGGTGGGCCCGGCGGACCGGGCGGTGGCGCGAACAGCACCCTCACCGTGGCGACGGCTCTGGCCGGGCAGGCCGATGTGCCGGTTTACCTTCAGGCGCTCGGCACGGTGGTGGCCAACGCCACCGTGGTCGTCACCAGCCAGGTGGACGGGGTGTTGCAGCAGGTCGATTTCACCGAGGGGCAGCACGTGCGCAAAGGCCAGTTGCTGGCCCAGATCGACCCGCGCGCCTACCAGGCGGTGCTGGACCAGTACCAGGGCACGCTGGCCCAGAACCAGGCGCTGCTGCGCAGTGCCGAGCTGACGCTGGCGCGCTACCAGCGCCTGCGCGAGAAGGATTCGCTGGCGCAGCAGGATCTCGACAGCCAGATCGCCACCGTCGGCCAGTACCGGGGTGCGGTGCAGGCGGCGCAGGGCCAGGTCGCGGCGGCGCGGCTCGACCTGGCGCACGCGCGCATCGTCGCGCCGATCAGCGGCTACGCGGGCCTGCGGCAGGTCGATCCGGGCAATATGGTGCATTCGAGCGACACCGACGGCATCGTCACGCTCACGCAGACCGACCCGATCGCCGTCACCTTCAGCGTGCCGCAGGACGAGTTGGCGACGCTGCTGCCCAAGCTGCGCCGGGGCGAGCCCCTGCCGACCTGGGCGCTCGACCGCGCCGGCGGCACCACGCTGGCCGAGGGCCGGCTGCGCTTCATCAGCAACGAGATCGACACCAGCACCGGCAGCATCAAGCTCAAGGCCGAGTTCAGCAACCCCGAGGACCGGCTGTTCCCCAACCAGTTCGTCAACGTGCGGCTGCAGACCGGCGTGCTTCGGCAGGCCGTCGTGGTGCCGTCGGCGGCGGTGCAGCTCAGCGGCCAGGGCCGTTTCGTCTACGTGGTCAAGGCCGACCAGACGGTGGAGCGGCGCGCCATCGAGACCGGCCCGGCGACGGCGGATGACCGCGTCGCCGTCAGCCAGGGACTGGCGGCCGGCGAGCGCGTGGTCACGCGCGGCATCGACCATCTGCGTGATGGCGCCAAGGTCGAGATCGAAGGGGCCGGCAAAACCGACAAAACCGACAAAACCGACAAAACCGACAAGACCAGCAAGACCGGGCAGCCCGCCAGCAGCGCGGCGCAAGCGGCGCCGGCCGCCGGCGGGCCGGCCCGATGAACCCGTCGCGCCTGTTCATCGAGCGCCCGGTGGCCACCGTCTTGCTGATGGTGGCGCTGCTGTGCTCGGGCCTGTTCGCCTACCGGCTGCTGCCGGTCGCGGCACTGCCGCAGGTCGACTACCCGACGATCCAGGTCACCACGCTCTACCCGGGCGCCAGCGCCAAGGTGCTGGCCACCGGCGTCACCGCGCCGCTGGAACGCCAGCTCGGGCAGATGGCCGGGCTGGCGCAGATGTACTCCACCAGCTCGGCCGGCGCCTCGGTCGTCACGCTCAAGTTCTCGCTCGCCCTGAGCCTGGACGTGGCCGAGCAGGAGGTGCAGGCCGCCATCAACGCCGCCAACAACTACCTGCCCGACGACCTGCCCAACCCGCCCACCTACAAAAAGGTCAACCCGGCCGACAGCGCGGTGCTGACGCTGGCGGCGACCTCCGACACCCTGCCGCTCACGCGCGTGCAGGATCTGGTCAACACCCGCATCGCGCTCAAGCTGTCCCAAGTTAGCGGCGTCGGGCTGGTCAGCCTGGCCGGCGGCCAGCAGCCGGCCGTGCGCATCAACGCCGACCCGCGCAAGCTGGCCGCCCACGGCCTGACGCTGGCCGACGTCTACGACACCGTCAACGCCGCCAACGTCAACGGCTCCAAGGGCGGCTTCGACGGGCCGCACCACTCGATCACCATCGACGCCAACGACCAGTTGCGCGATGCCGCCGAGTACGGCGAACTGGTGCTGACCTACGAGAACGGCGCCGCGCTGCGCATCAAGGACGTGGCCAGCACCGAGGAGGCGGCCGAGAACCGCTTCCTCGAAGCCACCGCCAACGGCGCGCCGGCGGTGGTCATCAACGTCCAGCGCCAGCCCGGCGCCAACGTGATCGAGGTGGTCGACGCCATCCAGGCGCAGTTGCCGGCGCTGCAGGCGACGTTGCCCGACAGCGTCAAGCTGACGGTGCTGGCCGACCGCACCCAGACCATCCGCGCCTCGGTGCGCGACGTGCAGCTCGAACTGCTGCTGTCGATCGCGCTGGTGGTGATGGTCACCTTCCTGTTCCTGCGCAACCTGACGGCCACGCTGATCCCCAGCGTGGCGGTGCCGCTGTCGCTGATCGGCACCTTCGGCGTCATGCACCTGGCGGGTTTTTCGGTCAACAACCTGACGCTGATGGCGCTGACCATCGCCACCGGCTTCGTCATCGACGACGCCATCGTGGTGGTCGAGAACATCGCGCGCCACCTGGAGGCCGGCGAGTCGCCGCTGGCCGCCGCCTTCAAGGGTTCGCGCGAGATCGGCTTCACCATCGTCTCGCTGACACTGTCGCTGATCGCGGTGCTGATTCCGCTGCTGTTCATGAGCGACGTGGTGGGTCGGCTGTTCCGCGAGTTCGCGGTCACGCTGGCGGTCGCCATCCTGGTGTCGATGGTGATTTCGCTCACGCTCACGCCCATGTTGTGCGGCCATCTGCTGCGCCACCAGCCGCCCGAGCAGCAAGGCCGTTTCGCCGCCTGGGGCGAGCGCCAGTTCGCGCGCCTAATCGCCGCCTACGACCGCGCCCTGACCTGGGTGCTGGCGCGCCAGCGCCTGACGCTGGGGGTCGCCGCCGCCACCCTGCTGCTGACGGCCGGGCTCTACCTGCTGGTGCCCAAGGGCTTCTTCCCCGACCAGGACACCGGCCTGGTGCTGGGCTACACGCGCGCCTCGCAAGACGTCTCCTTCGAGGAGATGTCGCGCCGCCAGCAGGCCATGGCCCAGTTGGTGCTGCAGGACCCGGCGGTGGCCACGGTCACCTCGACCATCGGCGTCGATGGCAGCAACGCCTCGCTCAACAACGGCCGCCTGCAGATCCAGCTCAAGCCGCTGGCGCAGCGCAGCGAGCGCGCCGGCGCGGTGATCGCGCGCCTGCGCCGGGCCAGCCAGCAGGTCGCCGGCCTGCAACTGGCGCTGACCGCGGCGCAGGACCTGACAGTCGACGACCGGCTCACGCCCAGCCAGTACCAGTTCACGCTCGACGACACCGACAGCACGCGCCTGGCCGCGCTGCTGCCCCGGCTGATGACGCAGTTGCGGGCCCGCCCCGAGCTGCGCGAGGTCATCGACGATCTGCAGGACCAGGGCCTGGTCGCCGACGTCGAACTCGACCGCACCGCCGCCGCGCGCTACGGCATCACGGCCTCCGACGTCGACACCGCGCTCTACAACGCCTTCGGCCAGCGCCTGATCTCGACCATCTTCACCCAGGCCAACCAGTACCGCGTGGTGCTGCAGGTGCCGGCGCAAATGCAGCAGTCGCTGGCCGCGTTCGACGACATCTACCTCGCGGCGAGCACCTCGTCCAGCAGCTCCAGCACAAGTTCAAGCTCCAGCAGTTCAAGCTCCAGTAGCTCCAGCTCAAGCAGTTCCAGTTCCAGCAGCACCAGTTCGTCGAGTACCAGCAGCACCTCCACCACGTCCAGCACCACCGCGCTGGTGCGGCTGAGCCAGATCGCCCGCATCCAGCAGCGGGTGGGCGCGCTGTCGCTGTCGCGCCTGGACCAGTTCCCGGCGGTGACGGTCTCGTTCAACCTGGCCGACGGCTATTCGCTGGAACAGGCCCAGCACGGCATCGCCCAGGCGCTGGCGGCGGCCGGTGCCGCATCCACCACCACCCTGCGCTACCAGGGCGCGGCCGCGTCCTTCGAGCAGGCCTCGTCCCACACGCTGTGGCTGATCCTGGCGGCGCTGCTGACCATGTACATCGTGCTGGGCGTGCTCTACGAGAGCTTCATCCACCCGGTCACCATTCTCTCGACGCTGCCCTCGGCCGCGATCGGGGCGCTGCTGGCCCTGCTGGCGCGCGGCAGCCCATTCAGCCTGATCGCGCTGATCGGGGTGATCCTGCTGATCGGCATCGTCAAGAAGAACGCCATCATGATGATCGACTTCGCGCTCGCGGCGCGCCAGCGCGAGGGGCTGGACGCGCGCGCGGCGATCCACCGCGCCTGCCTGCTGCGCCTGCGGCCCATCCTGATGACCACCCTGGCCGCGCTGCTCGGGGCGCTGCCGCTGATGTTCGCCACCGGCTCGGGCGCCGAGTTGCGCCAGCCGCTGGGGCTGACCATCGTCGGCGGCCTGCTGCTGAGCCAGTTGCTGACGCTGTTCACCACCCCCGTGATCTACCTGGCCTTCGAGCGCGTGGCCGAGCGGCTGCGCGCGCGCCGCCGCCCGCCTGCCGAGGCCACATGAACCCGACCCGCCTGTTCATCGCGCGCCCGGTCGCCACGCTGCTGCTGAGCCTGGCGGTGACGCTGCTCGGCGCGCTCGGCTACGCGCTGCTGCCGGTGGCCTCGCTGCCGCAGGTGGCCTACCCGACCATCATGGTCTCGGCCAAACTGTCCGGCGCCAGCCCCGAGACCATGGCCGCCACCGTGGCCACGCCGCTGGAGCGCGCGCTCGGGCAGATCGCCGGCATCACCGAGATGACCTCGAGCAGCTCGCAGGGCTCGACCAACCTGATCCTGCAGTTCGCGCTCGACCGCGACATCAACGGTGCCGCGCGCGACGTGCAGGCCGCTCTCAACAGCGCGCGCAGCCTGCTGCCCAGCGCCATGAAGACGCTGCCGACCTACCACAAGGCCAACCCGTCGTCGGCGCCGGTGATGATGCTGGCGCTGACCTCGGCCACGCGCGACGCCAGCGAGCTGTACGACCTGGCCTCCAGCCAGCTGCAGCAGAAGCTGGCGCAGGCCGAGGGCGTGGGCGAGGTCTCGGTGCGCGGCGGCTCGCTGCCGGCGGTGCGCATCGACCTCGACCCGGACCGGCTCGCGCACGCCGGCATCTCGCTCGACACCGTGCGCGAGGCCGTCGCCAACGCCACCCGGCACGGCCCCAAGGGCCTGCTGCAGACCAGCCGCCAGAACTGGCTGATCGAGAGCAACGACCAGCTCGAAAAGGCGCGCGACTACCAGGATCTGGTGATCGCCTACCAGGACGGCGCCGCCATCCGGCTGCGCGACGTGGCGCGCGTCTACGACGCGGTCGAGGACATCTACGTCACCGGCTTCTACAACGGCCAGCCCTCGGTCACGCTGGGCGTGACGCTGCAGTCCAGCGCCAACATGCTGCACACCATCGCCGCCATCCACGCGGCGCTGCCGCAGCTGCAGGCGGCGCTGCCCGGCGACGTCGAGCTGGTCAGCGTGATCGACCGCTCGCCAACCGTGCGAGCGGCGCTGCGCGAGACCGAGGAGACGCTGCTGATCGCGGTGCTGCTGGTGGTGGCCGTGGTCTTCGTCTTCCTGCGCAACCCGCGCGCCACGCTCATCCCGGCGGTGGTGCTGCCAATCTCGCTGATCGGCACCTGCGCCGTGATCTACCTGCTCGGCTACAGCCTCAACAACCTGTCGCTGATGGCGATGATCGTGGCCACCGGCTTCGTCGTCGACGACGCCATCGTGGTGCTGGAAAACGTGGCCCGCCACCAGGAGCTGGGCCTGC
>JASGEH010000009.1:0-2779 GCA_047606565.1 Comamonas sp. | reverse complement strand
GCCGCACTGTGGCGCCACGCGCGCGGCGCGCACCGCATATTGATCACGGCGATGGCGCTGCTGACGGCCTCGCAACTCGTGCGGCTGACCCTGCCGTGGTTCACGGCGCAGGCCATCAACACGCTGCAGCAAGGCGACGTCCGCGGCTCGGCGCTGTGGATCGGCGCGTTGGTGGCGGTCTACACCACGGGCTGGGCGCTGCACGGGCCGGGCCGCATCCTGGAGCGCAACGTCGCCGTGAAGGTGCGCGAGGATGTCAGCGACCAACTCTACGCACGGCTGGCGGCGGCGCCGCTGGCCTGGCACGACGCCCACCATTCGGGCGAACTGCAGCACCGGGTCCACCAGGCCGGGCGGGCGCTGTGCGACTTCACCCAGAACCAGTTCGTCTACCTGCAAAGCACGGTCAGCTTCTTCGGCCCGCTGGTCGCGCTGACGCTGCTGTCGTCGTTCGGCGGCGCGGCGGCGGTGGCCGGCTACGTGGTGATCTTCTTCGTGATCGTGCGCTTCGACCGCGCGCTGATGCGGCTGGCCCATGACGAGAACGCGGCCGACCGCCGCTACGTCTCGGCGCTGCTCGACTTCCTGGGCAACGCCTCGACCGTCATCGGCCTGCGCCTGCAGCAGGCCTCGCGCCGGCTGCTGCGCGGACGCATGGCGGCCATGTCCGAGCCGCTCAAGCGCTCGGTCGCCCTCAACGAAGGCAAGTGGTGCGCGGTCGACATGATGGGCCTGGCGCTGACCTGGGGGCTGGTGGTGATCTACATCTGGCAGTCGCACCAGCCCGGCCAGACCCTGCTGCTGGGCTCGGTCTTCATGATCTACCAGTACGCGCAGCAAACCGCCAGCGTGGTCTCGACCATGGCCAGCAACTTCCAGAACTTCGCGCGCATGAGCACCGACTACAGCAGCGCCGACCTGATCTGGGAACTGCCCGTCCCGGCCGACAGCGCCGCTGGCCCCACCCCGGGCGACACCCCGGCGACAGCGACCACGGCAGCATCCCGCCCCTGGCACACCCTGACCATCGCCGAGCTGGCCTGGGACTACCCGCGCCACACCGCGCGCCCCGAGCCCACCCCCGCGGCCACCCCGGCCGCCAAAGCCGACACCGGCCCGCGCGGCGGCCTGCACGACGTGCACCTGGAACTGGCGCGCGGCACGCGGGTCGCCCTAGTGGGCGCCAGCGGCGGCGGCAAGAGCACCCTGCTGCGCGTGCTGGCCGGCCTGTACCAGCCCACGCAGGGCCAGCTCGCGCTCGACGGTCGCGCCCTGCCCTGGAGCGATCTGCCCACCCTGGCCACGCTGATTCCGCAGGAAAGCGAAATCTTCGAGGCCAGCGTGCGCGAGAACCTGACCTTCGGCGAGCCCGTGGCCGAGCCGGCCCTGCAGGCCGCGCTGCACACCAGCGCTTTCGACGAGGTGCTGGCGCGGCTGGGCCAGGGCCTGGAGACGCCGCTGTCCGAACGCGGCTTCAACCTCTCGGGCGGCCAGCGCCAGCGGCTGAATCTGGCGCGCGGCTTGCTGGCGGCGCGCGACAGCTCGCTGCTGCTGCTCGACGAGCCCACCAGCGCCCTCGACGCCGCCACCGAGGCGCGGGTGTTCGAGCGCATCGCGCAGGCCTTCGGCCAGGCCTGCGTGGTCGCCTCCATCCACCGCCTGAGCCTGCTCGACCACTTCGACCACGTCATCCTGATGGACGCCGGCCGCGTGGCCGACGCTGGCCCCCGCGAGGCCGTGCTGGAGCGCCAGCCGCTGCTGCGGCAGATGGCACGCGCCCCGGCCGCGCCAGCCGCGCCACTGCCGGGGGACACCACCGTCCCGCCAGCGCCCGCGCCCTTCATCGAACCGCCTTCGCGGCCCTGACCGCCTCACCCGACATGCCTGCCCCACGTCCCCTCCCCCATGCCGATGCGCCCCTCGCCAGCGGCGGCACGCCGCCCTACCTGACCGCCGCTTTCTACCGCTTCGTCCACCTGCCCGACGCCGAGGCCCTGCGCGCCGCGCTGCAGGCCGAATGCGACGCGCACGGCGTGCAGGGCGTGGTGCTGCTGGCGCACGAGGGCATCAACGGCACCATCGCCGGCACGCCGCAGGCGGTGCGGCACATCCTGGCCTGGCTGCGCGCCGACCCGCGCCTGGCCGCGCTGGAACACAAGGAAGCCCACGGCAGCCGCGCGCCCTTCTACCGCATGCGCGTGCGTTTCAAGCCCGAGATCGTGACGCTGGGCGTGCCCGGCGTCGATGCGGCCGCCCAGGCCGGCACCTACGTCGCGCCGCACGACTGGAACGCCCTGATCCGCGACCCCGATGTCGTCGTGATCGACACCCGCAACGACTACGAAGTGGCCATCGGCACCTTCCCCGGCGCGCTCGACCCGAAGACCCGCGCCTTCCGCGAACTGCCGCAATGGGTGGACGCGCACGCCGACCAGCTGCGCGGCAAGAAGATCGCCATGTTCTGCACTGGCGGCATCCGCTGCGAGAAATCGACCGCGCTGATGCGCCAGCGCGGCTACGGCGAGGTCTACCACCTGCAGGGCGGCATCCTCAAATACCTCGAAACCGTGGCGCCGCAAGACAGCCTGTGGCGGGGCGAATGCTTCGTCTTCGACGAGCGCGTCGCCGTCGGCCCGGGCCTGGCGCCCGGCACCCACGCGCTATGCTACGGCTGCCGGCTGCCCATCGGCCCGGCCGAGCGCGCCTCGCCGCTGTACCGCCCGGGCGTGAGCTGCCCGCACTGCCACGGCAGCAAGGACGCCCAGCGCCTGCAGGGCTT
>JASGEH010000008.1:0-22657 GCA_047606565.1 Comamonas sp. | reverse complement strand
TCACCGAGGAGGCCGGGCGCCTGCGCGCGAGCTTCGCCTATGGCCGGGAGATTCACCTGGCCGGGCCGGCCTGGCTGCTGCTCAAGTATTCTGGCCGTTCGCAATAACGGCAACGCCCCGTGATTTCCAGAAAACCTTCCGCCACGTCCACGCTGAGTCCCGCGCTGGCAGGCTTGCAGCAGCGCCTGCAGCATGCCTTCGCCCAGCCGCGCCTGCTCGAACAGGCGCTCACGCACCGCAGTTTCTCGGCCCAGCACTACGAGCGGCTGGAGTTCCTGGGCGACTCGGTGCTCAACCTGGCCATCTCGGGCCTGCTGTTCGTCCAGCTCAAGGAGCTGTCCGAAGGCGACCTCTCGCGCGTGCGTGCCAACCTGGTCAAGCAGGACACGCTGCACCAGCTGGCCGTGACCCTGGGCCTGCCCGGGCTGATGCGGCTGGGCGAGGGCGAGGCCAACTCGGGCGGCCAGCAGCGGCCCTCCATCCTGGCCGACGTCATGGAGGCGCTGATCGGCGCGGTCTTCCTCGATGCCGGCTACGCGGCGGCCGAGGCGCTGGTGCACCGCCTCTACCGCGACGTCGAGATCAACCCGCAGATGCGCGCCGCCGGCAAGGATGCCAAGACGGCCTTGCAGGAATGGCTGCAGGGCCGCAAGATGCAACTGCCCAGCTACCGCGTGGCGGCCACGCTGGGCGCCGCGCACCAGCAGACCTTCGACGTGGCATGCGTCGTGGCCGAGCTGGACCACACCGAACATGGCCAGGGCGGCTCGCGCCGCGCGGCCGAACAGGCGGCCGCCGCCGCCATGCTGAACTACCTGAAAGCCAAGCCGCGATGAACGCCGCCCCCTCCAAGAAAACCACGCCCCCCGCCGCTGACCCCACGGCGGCCCCCCCGGCCGAGCCGGCCCAGGGCCGCGCCGAGCTCGACGCCCTGCTGGCGGGCGTCGGCATCGGCCACGGCTCGGCCGAGGCGCCGGCGCGCGCTGCGGGCGATTCCGCCGCCGCCGATGAGGCTGATACCGCCGATGTGGACGAGGCCGACGAAGTCGTCGAGGTGCCGGAGGAGGAAGTGGCCCCCGCCGCGCTGGCCGCCGTCGCCGCCGCGCTGTCCGAAGGCCCGCCGCGCTGTGGCGTGATCGCCATCGTCGGCAAGCCCAACGTCGGCAAGTCGACGCTGCTCAACGCGCTGATCGGGCAGAAGATCAGCATCACCTCGCGCAAGGCGCAGACCACGCGGCACCGCATCACCGGCATCCGCACGCTGGGCCAGGTGCAGTTCGTCTTCGTCGACACGCCCGGCTTCCAGACGCGCCATGCCACCGCCCTCAACAAGTCGCTCAACAAGACCGTTCTGGGCGCCGTCGGCGACGTCGACCTGGTGCTGTTCGTGGTCGAGGCCGGCAGCTTCACGCTGGCCGATGCCAAGGTGCTGTCGCTGCTCAAGCCCGGCGTGCCGGCCCTGCTGGTGGCCAACAAGCTCGACCGCGTGCACCGGCGCGCCGAGATCGCGCCCTGGCTGCGCGACATGCAGCAGCGCCACGACTTCACCGAGTTCGTGCCCATGTCGGCCAAGAACCGGGGCGACATCGAGCGCCTGTTCGGCATCTGCGCCAAATACCTGCCCGAGCAGGCCTGGTGGTACGGCGAGGACGAGCTGACCGACCGCAGCGAGAAATTCCTGGCCGCCGAGACCGTGCGCGAGAAGCTGTTCCGCTTCACCGGCGACGAACTGCCCTACACCTCGACCGTGGTGGTCGACAAGTTCGACGAGGAAGAGAGCAAGAACAAGGCGCACAGCCGCTTCGTGCGCATCGCCGCGACCATCGTGGTCGAGCGCGACGGCCACAAGGCCATGGTGATCGGCGAGAAGGGCGAGCGCCTCAAGCGCATCGGCACCGAGGCCCGCCAGGAACTCGAGAAGCTGATGGGCTGCAAGGTCTTCCTGGAGCTGTGGGTGAAAGTGCGCTCGGGCTGGGCCGACGACGAGGCGCGCGTGCGCTCGTTCGGCTACGAGTAAGGGCCGGCGCACGCCATGGCGGGCCGGCGCCGCGCGGTTCAGGACGATGGCTACATCCTCCACCACTACGACTGGAGCGAGTCCAGCGTCATCCTGGAAGCCTTCACGCGCGAGCACGGGCGCGTGGTGCTGGTCGCCAAGGGCGCCAAGAAACCCACCTCCAACTTCCGCCCGGTGCTGCTGCCGCTGCAGCCGCTGCGCCTGAGCTACGGCGTGGGCAGCGAGGAAGCCGAGGTACACGCCCTGCGCGGCGCCGAGTGGCTGGGCGGCCACGTCATGCCGAGCGGCGACGCGCTGCTCTCGGGCTACTACCTCAACGAACTGGTGCTGCGGCTGCTGGCGCGCGACGACGCCCACCCCCGGCTGTTCGCGGCCTATGCGCAGACCGTGGCGCAACTGGCCGACCGCGGCGTGGCCGACAAGCAGCCGGCGCTGCGCGCCTTCGAGCTGGTGGTGCTGCGCGAAACCGGCTGGCTGCCGGCGCTCGACGTGCAGACCCAGACCCACGCCGCGCTGCAGGACGGCGAGGCCTACGTCCTGGTGCCCGAGGCCGGCCTGCGCCCCGCGCTCGGCGACGAGCGCCAGGCGCTGAGCGGCCAGCAATGGCGCACGCTGCACGTCCTGCTCGAATCGGCCGACGCGGCCGCGCACGGCGTGCTGCAAACGGTTTGCGCGCAGGCCGGCAACGCCTTGCGCCAGCAACTGCGCCACCTGCTCCACTACCATTGCGGGGTCGGCACGCTGCGCACGCGGCAGATGATGCTGGACCTGCAGAACCTTTGATCCGCCACCCGGCCACCCGCCTGCCGGGGGCCGCCGTTTTTCCTCCGCCAACGATGCATCCCGCCGCCCCCACCGCCACCGCGCTCTCCGTCAACGTCAACAAGGTCGCGCTGCTGCGCAACACGCGGCACCTGGGCATTCCCAGCGTCACGCGCGCGGCCGCGCTGTGCCTGCAGGCCGGCGCGCAGGGCATCACCGTCCATCCCCGGCCCGATGCGCGGCACGTGCGCGCCGACGACGTGCATGAGCTGTGGGCGCTGCTGCGGCGCGACTGGCCCGAGGCCGAGTTCAACATCGAAGGCAACCCCTTCCACAACCTGATGGATTTCGTGCGCGCCGTGCGGCCGCACCAGGCGACCTTCGTGCCGGACGGCGAGGGCCAGTTCACCAGCGACCACGGCTGGTCGCTGCCGGCCGACGGCGAGCGGCTGCGGCCCCTGATTGCCGAATGCCATGCGCTGGGCGTGCGCGTCAGCCTGTTCATGGATGCCGAGGCCGAGGCCATGGCGCAGGCCCGGGCGACCGGGGCCGACCGTGTCGAGCTCTACACCGAACCCTACGCCGCCGCCTTCGGCACGCCGGCCCAGGCCGCGCAACTGGCCCGTTTCGCTGCGGCGGCGCAAGCCGCGCTGGACGCCGGGCTGGGCGTGAATGCCGGCCACGACCTCAGCCGCGACAACCTGGCGGCCTTTTTGGCGCAGGTGCCGGGCGTGGCCGAGGTGTCGATCGGCCACGCCCTGATCGCCGACGCGCTGGAGCTGGGCTATGGCGCCACCGTGCAGGCCTATCTGGCCGCGATCGACCAGGGCGGGCGCGCATGATCTACGGTATCGGCACCGACATCTGCGACGTGCGCCGCATCCGCGCCTCCTTCGAGAAGCACGGCGAGCGTTTCGCGCACAAAATCCTCGCCGAGGGCGAGTTGCGCACCTGGCGGGCGCGCAGCGCGCGCTGGCCCGAGCGCGGCATCCGCTACCTGGCGACGCGCTTCTCGGCCAAGGAGGCCTTCAGCAAGGCCGTCGGCATGGGCATGCGCATGCCCATGACCTGGCGCGCCTGCGAGATCGGCAAGCTGCCCAGCGGCCAGCCGGTGATCGTGCTGCATGGCGCGCTGCGGCAGTGGTTCGAGTCGCGCGGGCTGGTCGCCCACGTCACGGTGACCGACGAGTCCGACTACGCCGCCAGCTTCGTGGTGGTCGAATACCGCGTGCCGCCGGCCGCGCCCACCATCCCGGTCAGCCCGGATTGATCCTGGCAGCTGCGCCCGCCATGCCTGTTCATTTGCTTGTTTCCTTGGAGTGCCCGCCATGACTGCCACCCAGCCCGCCCGCAAGACGCGCAGCGCCGCGCCGGATTCGGCCCCCCATTTCGACGAGATCGACGGCTACGCGCACGCCCCGCTGATCATCGACGTCGCCGGGCTGGAATTGACCGAGGCCGACCGCCGGCGCCTGGCGCACCCGCTGGTGGGCGGCGTGGTCCATTTCGCGCGCAACTGGCGCGACCGCGCGCAGCTCACCGCGCTCAACGCCGAAATCAAGGCGGTGCGGCCGGACCTGCTGATCTGCGTGGACCACGAGGGCGGCCGCGTGCAGCGCTTTCGCACCGACGGCTTCACCCACTTGCCGCCCATGCGCGCGCTGGGCGAGCTGTGGAACACCCAGCCGCTGGAGGCCACCAACGCCGCCACTGCGCTGGGCTTCGTGCTGGCGGCCGAACTGCGCGCCTGCGGCGTCGACTTCAGCTTCGCGCCGGTGCTCGACCTCGACCACGGCGCCAGCTCGGTGATCGGCGACCGCTCTTTCCACCGCGACCCGCGCGTGGTGG
Source organism: Comamonas sp. (assembly GCA_047606565.1). Classification (GTDB taxonomy): domain Bacteria; phylum Pseudomonadota; class Gammaproteobacteria; order Burkholderiales; family Burkholderiaceae_C; genus Comamonas_F. The sequence continues at coordinate 18,030 of JASGEH010000008.1, read as the reverse complement.
CGCTGCTGGCCAAGAGCGTGGCGCACGGCCTGCTGCTGGCCGACATGGCGCACTGCGGCAAGCATTTCCCCGGCCACGGCCATGTGCAGGCCGACTCGCACGTCGACGTGCCGGTCGACCGGCGCGGCCTCAAGGCCATCCTGGGCGACGACGCCGAGCCTTACCGCTGGCTCTCCGGCACCCTCACGGCGGTGATGCCGGCGCATGTCATCTATTCCCGGGTGGACCGGCGCCCGGCCGGCTTCTCGCGCAAATGGCTGCGCGAGATCCTGCGCGAGCGGCTGCGCTTCATGGGCGCCATCTTCAGCGACGACCTGAGCATGGCGGGCGCGCGCCGCATCGAGGGCCGCACCGTCGGCTTCGCAGAGGCCACCCTGGCCGCGCTGGACGCCGGTTGTGACCTGGTGCTGCTGTGCAACCAGAGCGTGGTCGATGGCGGCGCGCCGCTCGACCATCTGCTCGACGCGCTGACGCGTGCGCGCGAGGCCGGCCTATGGCAGCCGAGCGACAGCAGCGAGCTGCGCCGCCGTGCGCTGCTGCCGCAACTGCCGCCGCTGACCTGGGACGAGCTGATGCACGACGTGGGGTATCAGGAGCAGCTCATGCGGCTGCCCTGAGGCCGGTGTGCCGGCCACTGCCGCATCCGCCGCTCGCGCGGTGGTGGCCGTGCGCGGCACCGGGGGCTTGTCCTACGGCGCGGGGACTGGCCCGCGGTGTCCAATCGGAAGCGGAGTGACTACCGACAAGGAGCCCGCCGTGGACAGCACCGAACCCACCATGACCAACCTCTTCCTGCAACTGGGCCTGGACGCCAGCGCGCGTGGCATCGCCGATTTCATCCTGGCGCACCAGCTCGATGCCGGCGTGAAGGTGACCGAGGCGCCTTACTGGAGCAGCGCCCAGCGCCAGTTCCTGGGCGAGCAGATCAAGTCCGACGCGCCCTGGGCGCTGGTGGTCGACCAGTTGAACGAGGCGCTGCACGAGGACGCGGTGCGTGCCGAGAGCCCGGTGGCGCACTGAACGTCGCCCAGGCGTTCAGCGCAACTCTTTTTCCAGGCGGTTGAGCCATTCGAGCAGCAGCCCGCCGACGCGCGTGGGCTGCTCCAGCGTCAGCATGTGGCCGCAGCGCGGCAGCACGTGCAACTGGGCGTGCGGGATGGCGCGCGCCATCTCCTGCGAGTGCTCCAGCGGCGTGAGCTGGTCGTTTTCGCCGCAGATGACGAGCGTCGGGCAGTCGATGTGGGGCAGGTCGGGCCGGCTGTCCGGGCGCGCCATGATGGCGCGGTTCTGCCGCTCCAGCTGTTGCGCGCCCTCGGCCACGATGGGCTCGACGTAGCGCGCCGCCAGCCGGGCGTCGCCGGTGCGCGACTCGTCCACGGCGAAGGGCAGGTTGGCCGTGATCAGCTCGCGCAGGTCGCCCGCGCGGAAGCGTTCGATGGCGTTCTCGCGCAGCTTGAGCAGCGCCGGCGTGTCGGGCCGTGCCGAACTGCCCAGCAGCGCCAGGCCGTCCACCCGCTGCGGCGCCTGGCGCCAGGTTTCCAGCGCCAGCATGCCGCCCATGGAAGTGCCGCACAGCACCAGCGGGCCGTCGTGCTCGGCCAGCAGCAGGCGGGCCATGTCGGGCAGGGTGGCGGCGCGCTGGTGCGCGGTGCCGATGGTCGTGCGCCACTTGATGGGCAGCATGGCGTGGATCTCGCGCCAGAGGTCGGCGCTTCCTGCCAGGCCCGGCAGCAGGATCAGTTGCGGTAGCGATACAGGCATGAGGGATGTCGGCCGCGGGGCAGGTCCCGAAAGGCGGCGTGCCCCAGGGAGCTCCGGCCTCGATCTCGGCGCGATCAGGTTGCAAAGCGGGGTATTGTCGCACCGGCGGCACAGCGAGCAAGGACATGCGGGATTCGGCCGATGGGCCCGGGGCGGGCCGCAACATAATGGGCGCATGACCGACATCATCCTGATTCGACATGGCGAGACCGACTGGAACCGCGAGTTTCGCTTTCAGGGCCACAGCGATGTCCCGCTCAACGGCGTCGGCCACGAGCAGGCGCGGCGGCTGGTGGAGGCGCTGCGCGATGAGCCCATCACCCACGTGGTCAGCAGCGATCTGACGCGCACGCAGCAGACGGCCGCGCCGCTGCTGCGCAGCCGAGGCCTGACGCTGACGGCCCTGCCGCAATGGCGGGAGCAGGCCTTCGGCGATTTCGAGGGGCAGCGGCTGGCCGAGCTGCCTCAGCAATATCCCGAGATCTGGGCGCAATGGCGCCGCCACGATCCGGATTTCCGGCTGCCCGGGGCCTCGGAAAGCCGCCGGCATTTCCAGGCCCGCGCTGTGCGTGCGCTATTCGACCAGGTCCATGCCCACGAGGCGCTGGCGCGCGAGCAGCCGGGCGGCGTCGGGCGCCTGGTGGTGTTCACGCATGGCGGCCTGCTCGACATGCTCTACCGCGCGGCTACCGGCGCCAGTCTGCAGGGACCGCGCGTCGCGCTGATTCCGAACGCCGGCATCAACCGCCTGCGTGTGAGCGGCCAGCGCATCGAGATCATCGACTGGGCCGAGGACGGCCACCTGGCGGGCCTGCCCTCCACCCTACCGCCCTTCCAGCAGACAGCGCCTGCCGAGACGCACGGGCCGGCCCAGGCGGCTGCGCCGCAAGCGCCGCGTTGAATCAGTTCTTGGGGCCTTCGACAGCGGCCGCATCGGGATGGCCCTTGGGCCGCCGAAGGGTATCGATCAACAACCGGGCACGCTTGAGGGTCGCCTTGACGGCCTCGTCCCAGTCTGCCCACTGGCTTTTGTGTTCTTCGATGAAGGCCAGGCTGCCGTTGCCCGAGGCCGGGACGCAATAGATCCGCACGGCGAGGGGCCGGGTCATCCCGTTGAGCCAGCGGCCGATCAGGATCAGGGTGGTGTTTCGATAATTCAGGCTATAGGGGCGTGAACGGTCGAAGGAATCCATCATCGATGTCCTTTCTTTGTGGTTGACACGGCTTCATGCTAGGCGGCGCGGATGCACCTGTCCGTAGTCTCACGCCGACAGGGGCTGTGTGAATAGGCGCCGGCCGCACGGCATATCCGAGATGAAACGCAAGGCGAACAGCCCGCCGAGAGGGGACTGGCCCGAAGGGGACATCGGGCGGCAGCGGGACGGAGCCCGGGATTGACGCCTGGGTTTCGCGCGCCTGGTCGCGCAGGGCCTTGATTCCGTCGTGCGAGCGCTTGTCGGTGCAGGCCAGGTCCTGCGAAGAGTGCCGCTAACATTTTTGTAACGGGAGTCACGCCAAAACTGATCAGAAACGGATCAAGTTGGGCACAATCAGCGCAGGAGTTTGCCGCGAATGCATTCGCAACCGTATGCCACTAGACCTCACTCACCTGGATTCCGACATCGTCGACGCCGTGCCCCAAGGCGTGCTGGTGTGCGATGCGCAAGGCGTCTTCCTGCGCGTCAATGCCGCCTACGAGCGCCTGACGGGCTATGCCGCCCATGAACTGGTCAATGGCTCGACCACGGTGGCGCAGGTCCACGAGGCCGCCGAGCTGCTGCTGCGTGGCGGGCAATTGCCTTTCGACACGGCACGCGGCGCCCTGGGGCAGCCGGTGATCCTGGCGCGGTCACCGACTGGTGGGACGCCGCCGGCCACGGGCCCCGCCGCCGTGTGGCGTTACCGGCGCAGCGATGGCAGCACGCTGAACGTGCAGGTCGCCTGGTCCCGGCTGGCCGGTGGGCACGGCGCAGAGCGCTATATGGCGGTGGTCGTGCCCGACTCGGGCGGCCGCGATCCCCTGCAAAACGCCGGGTATGACGACTTCCACGAGGGCTGGACGCAACTGCCCAATGTCGCCTGGTTCCAGACGCAGGCCACGCACCAGCTGCAGTTGACCCACCAGCGCGAGCGGGCCAGCGCCGTGCTGGTGCTGGAGATCGACCACATGGCTCGGCTGCGCGATTCGCTGGGCGACGCGCTGCTCGGCCAGGTGCTGCAGTTGTGCGGCAGCCATGTGCGCGGCGTCGTCGGGCCTGACGCCGTGCTGGCCGCGCTGGACCATGGTCTGCTGGCCTGCCTGGTCGAGGGCGACGAACCGCAGGTGGACGTCCTCATCGGCAAGCTCCAGTGCCGGCTGGCCCAGCCGATCCAACTGGCCGATCGCCACCTGCGGCTGATGGTGAGCGTCGGTGCCACCGCCTGCCCGCCGCAGGCCCCGATCGACGCCGGCGAGCTGGTGCACCGCGCGCGCGTGGCGCTCGGTGCGGCCCAGGCGGCGCCCATCGGCGGCCAGGCGCGCTGGTTCCAGGAGTCGATGCGCGCCGAGGCCATGGACAGGCTGGAGCTGGAAGGCTTGCTGCGCGATGCGCTCGAGAAGCAGCAGTTCAGCCTGGTCTTCCAGCCCCAGGTCAACCTGGCGACCGGCCGCATCCTGCTGATGGAGACGCTGCTGCGCTGGCAATGCCCGGGGCGCGGCAGCATCAGCCCGTCGGTCTTCGTGCCGGTGGCCGAGGACCTCGGCCTGATCGTCCCGATCGGCGAGTGGGTGCTGCGCGAGGCCTGCCGCGAGGTGGGTCGCCTGCGCCGCCTGCTGGCGGGCCAGGCGGGCGAGGTGCCGCAGGTGTCGGTCAACGTGTCGGCGCGGCAACTGCTGCAGCCCGGGCTGATCGAGTTGGTCCAGAGTGCACTCGATGACGCCGGCCTGGCGCCCGAGCATCTCGAAATCGAAGTGACCGAAACCGTGCTGCTGGGCGATACCGAGGGGGCACTGGCCACGCTCGAAGGCTTGCGCGTACTCGGCGTCGGCCTGGCCATCGACGACTTCGGCACCGGCTATTCCAGCTTTTCCTACCTGACCCAGTTTCCCTTCGACCGCCTCAAGATCGACCGCTCGCTGATCGTGAACATCGACCAGCCGGGCAAGGGCTACGCCATCGTCTCGGCCATCGTGTCGCTGGCCCATGCGCTGGAGATGCTGGTGACGGCCGAGGGCGTGGAGACCGCTGGGCAGGCCGAGGCGCTCAAGCGCCTGGATTGCGACGACGTGCAGGGCTACTGGTTCTCGCGTCCGCTGGCGCCCCAGGCGCTCGAACGCGTGCTGATGGCGATTGCAGAGCCGGAAGCCAGGGCCTGATGGCCGCAGCCGGCACGGCGCTGGCATGTCTTCGTGTGGGCTGTTGAAAACACGTGCAAAGACCCCATTTGCGCCGCTTGTAGGCAACATCCCTTAAAACTCCAGAACCATGAGCAAACAAACGCTTTCTTTCCAGGCCGAGGTCGCCCAGCTTCTGCATCTGGTGACGCATGCGCTGTATTCGAACAAGGAAATCTTCCTGCGCGAGCTGATTTCCAACGCCTCTGACGCCTGCGACAAGCTGCGCTTCGAGGCGCTCGACCGGCCCGAGCTGTACGAAGACGCGCCCCAGCTCGAAGTGCGTGTGAGCTTCGATGCCACCGCGCGCACGCTCACCATCGCCGACAACGGCATCGGCCTGAGCCAGCAGGAGGCCATCGACAACCTGGGCACCATCGCCAAGAGCGGCACGCGCGATTTCGTCAGCAGGCTCACCGGCGACCAGAAGTCCGATGCGCAGTTGATCGGGCAGTTCGGCGTCGGCTTCTACTCGGGCTTCATCGTGGCCGACAAGATCACGGTCGAGTCGCGCCGCGCCGGCTTGTCGGCTGACCAGGGCGTGCGCTGGACCAGCGGCGGCAGCGGCGACTTCGAGGTCGAGCGCATCGACCGCCCGGCGCGCGGCACCCGCGTCATCCTGCACCTGCGCGAGGACGCTGGCGACTACCTCAACGCCTGGACGCTCAAGAGCATCATCGGCAAGTACGCCGACCACATCGCGCTGCCCATCCTGATGGAAAAGGAAGAGTGGAAGGACGGCGAGAACGACCAGCCCGGCGCCATGGTCAAGACCGGCGAGTGGGAGACCGTCAACCAGGCCAGCGCGCTGTGGACGCGCGCCAAGAAAGACATCACGCCCGAGCAGTACGGCGAGTTCTACAAGCAGATCGCCTACGACCAGGACGCGCCGCTGGCCTGGAGCCACAACCGCGTCGAGGGCAGCACCGAGTACACGCAACTGCTGTACGTGCCGGCCAAGGCGCCGCACGACCTCTGGAACCGCGACCGCAAGAACGGCCTCAAGCTCTACGTCAAGCGCGTCTTCATCATGGACGACGCCGAGGCGCTGCTGCCGGGCTACCTGCGCTTCGTCAAGGGCGTGGTCGACTCGGCCGACCTGCCGCTCAACGTCAGCCGCGAGCTGCTGCAGGAAAGCCGCGACGTCAAGGCCATCCGCGAGGGCAACACGCGCCGCGTTCTGGGCCTGCTCGAAGATCTGGCCGCCCAGCAGCGCGCGCCGGCCGACAGCGCCGAGGGCAAGATCGACATCGGCTCGGGCGACGCCGTGCCGGCGCCCGAGTCCACCGCCGGCACCGATGACGCAGCCACCGCCGCGGGCGCCGCCGCCGCGCATGCCGACGACGCCGACAAGTACGCCCGCTTCTACGCCGAGTTCGGCGCCGTCCTCAAGGAAGGCCTGGGCGAGGACCACGCCAACAAGGACCGCATCGCCAAGCTGCTGCGCTTCGCCTCCACCCACGACGACAGCGGCAAGCCCACCGTGAGCCTGGCCGACTACAAGGCGCGCATCAAGGAAGGCCAGGAGGCCATCTACTACATCACCGCTGACAACCTGAACGCCGCGCGCCACAGCCCGCAGCTCGAAGTCTTCCGCAAGAAAGGCATCGAGGTGCTGCTGATGACCGACCGGGTCGACGAGTGGGCGCTGAACTTCCTGCACGACTTCGACGGCACGCCGCTGCAAAGCGTGGCGCGCGGCGCGGTCGATCTCGGCAAGCTGCAGGATGAGGACGAGAAAAAGGCCGCCGAAGCGGCGGCCGAGACCTTCAAGCCCGTGCTCGAACAGCTGAAAGAGGCCCTCACCGGCAAGGCCCGCGACGTGCGCGTGACCACGCGCCTGGTCGATTCGCCGGCCTGCCTGGTGGTGGGTGACGGCGACTACTCGAACCAGCTCGCGCGCCTGCTCAAGCAGGCCGGGCAGGCCGCGCCCGAGGTCGAGCCCATCCTGGAGATCAACCCCGGGCATGCGCTGGTCCAGAAGCTCGAACAGCTCAGCGGCGAGTTCGAAGCGACCACCTTCGCGGACTATGCCCATATCATCTTCGACCAGGCCCTGCTGGCCGAAGGCGGATTGCCCGCCGACCCGGCGGCCTACGTGCGGCGCGTCAACGCGCTGCTGTCGGTGCGCTGATTCGCGCACGCACGAACTCATCCAGAAAGCCGTTTGCCATGACGCGATCGAACACGCCCGTTGATGCCCGCCGCCTGCCGCAGCGCATCCGGCACGAACTCCGGTTTCGCCGCCTGAGCGTGCTGGCCACACGCCAGCCCACGCCCGACATGATCCGCATCACCGTCGGCGGGGCGGACCTGGCGGGCTTTGCCAGCGCGGGTTTCGACGATCACGTCAAGCTGTTCTTCCCGGACGAGGCCACCGGCGAACTGCGCCTGCCCACGGCCGGCCCCGACGGCCCGGTCTGGCCCGACGGCCCGCGTCCGGTGGTGCGCGACTACACGCCGCTGGCCTACGACGCCGAGGCCGGCACGCTGGAGCTGGCTTTCGCGCTGCACGAGGCCGGACCGGCCACGCGCTGGGCCCGCCAGGCGCGGCCCGGCGACCTGCTGGGCGTGGGCGGGCCGCGCGGCTCCTTCGTGCTGCCCCTGGCCTTCGACGGCTACGTGCTGATCGGCGACGACACCGCCTTGCCCGCCATCGAACGCCGTCTGGCCGAGCTGCCCGAAGGCGCGCCGGTGCGCGTGATCGCCGAGGTCGACGGCCCCGCCGCGCAGCAGACCTTCGCCTCGCGCGCGGCGGTGGTCTGGCAGTGGGTGCACCGCAACGGCCAGCCGGCCCAGGACGCCTCGCGCCTGCTGGCCGCCGTGGCCAGCGCCGAGGCCGCATGGCCTGCGGGCGACGTGCACGTCTGGATCGCCGGCGAGTCCACCGTCTCCAAGGCCTTGCGCGCGCACTTCGTGGGCGAGCGCGGCCAGCCGTCGGCGTGGATCAAGGCCTCCGGCTACTGGCGCGCCGGCGCGGCCGGCGCCCACGACGAGCACGGCGATTGACCGGGCTGGCCGCCATGCCCGCATCGGCCTGAATGACACGCGGTGCTTGACCCTCGGCGCATGACTCTTGGCGCGTGACAATGAGCCCATGACCGGCTGGATCGACACCCACTGCCACCTCGACGCGCCCGAACTGGCCGCCGACATCGACCGCGTGCGGGCCGATGCCCGCGCGCGCGGTGTGCGGTTGTGCGTGTTGCCGGCCGTGGCCGCCGACCATTTCGAGGCCGCGCGCGCGCTGGCGCACCGGCTGGGCGACGCCTACGCGCTGGGCATCCACCCGCTGTGGGTGCCCGAGGCCGGCGACGACGACCTCCGGCGCCTGGACGCGGCCTTGACCCGCTGGCGCGACGACCCGCGCCTGGTGGCGGTCGGCGAAATCGGCCTGGACTTCTTCGTGCCCGCGCTGCGCGAGCCGGCGCTGCGGGCCAAGCAGACGCATTTCTTCCTCGAACAGCTCAAGCTGGCGCGCCGGCACGGCCTGCCGGTGCTGCTGCACACGCGGCGCGCGGTGGATGCGGTGCTGCAGGGCGTGCGCCGCATCGGCCCGCCCGGCGGCATCGCGCACGCCTTCAACGGCAGCGAGCAGCAGGCGGCCACCTTCCTGGCGCACGGCTTCAAGCTCGGCTTCGGCGGCGCGCTGACCTTCGAACGCGCGCGCCAGCTGCGCCACCTCGCGGTCTGGGCGCCCGACGACGGCCTGGTGCTGGAAACCGACGCCCCCGACATGCCGCCGCACTGGCTCTACCGCAGCGCCGAACAGCGCGCCCAGGGCCAGCCGCAAGGCCGCAACACGCCCGCCGAGCTGCCGCGCATCGCGCAGGCGGTGGCCGAACTGCGCGGCGTGGCGGTCGAGCGGCTGCAGATACTGGCGCGCGACAACGCCCTGGTCGCGCTGGAGCGGTTGCGGGCGCTGTGGCCGCAGGGGTTGGACTGCGCCGCATGAAGCAGGATCCGCGCGACGCCATGGCTGCATCCACCACCGCATCCCCGCCCGATCCCATGCATCCCCCCGCGCCTCGCCTCACGGGCCTGCCGCCGGTGGTCGATGCGCGCACCCGGCTGCTGGTGCTGGGCAGCTTCCCGGGCGCGGCCTCGCTGGCGGCGGGGCAGTACTACGCGCACCCGCAAAACGCCTTCTGGAAGATCATCGCCGCCACCTGGCTGGGCGGCGACGCGCTGGCGCTGCGCCACGCCAGCTACGCCGAGCGCCTGGACTGCCTGCTGCGCCACGGCCTGGGGTTGTGGGACGTCTACGATTCCTGCGAGCGCGAGGGCAGCCTCGACGCTGCCATCCGCCAGCCCCAGCCCAATGACTTGCTGCGTCTGCGCGAGGCCTGCCCTAACCTGCAGGCCGTCGGCCACAACGGCGGCGAGAGCTACCGCCATGCGCGCTACAGTGCGCGCCTGGGCGTTCCCGTCCACCGCCTGCCCTCGACCAGCCCGGCCAACGCCAGCTGGCGCTTCGAGCGCAAGCTGGCGGCCTGGCAGGACGTCTTCCGGCTCCATGGACTGATTTGACCCGCATGCTCGAAAAGAAACCCCACGCCCGGCGCGCCGCCGCCCTGGCGCCCGCCCTGCCCGAGGCCAATTTCTCCGAAGACGGCATCTCGCGCTACCTGCATCTGGGCACGCCCTGGGTGCAGGGCGCGATGCGGCTGGACGCGCCCTTCGACCTCGACCTCGAATACGTGCAGCGCATGATGGCCTGGCTGCTGTTCGTGCCCGACGCCGGCCTGGGCCAGCGCCACGCGCTGCAGCTTGGCCTGGGCGCGGCGGCGCTGACCAAGTTCTGCCACAAGCGGCTGCGCATGCACACCCACGCCGTCGAGATCAACCCGCAGGTGGTGGCGATCTGCCGCGGCTGGTTCAAGCTGCCGCCCGACGGCGCGCGGCTGGAGGTGATCGAGGCCGACGCCGCCCAGGCCGCGCGGCGCCCCGACTGGCAGGGGTTGATGAGCGCCGTGCAGGTCGACCTCTACGACCAGGACGCCGGCGCGCCGGTGCTCGACAGCGCCGATTTCTACGCCGACTGCCGCCGCCTGCTGAGCGACGAAGGCAGCCTGACGGTCAACCTGTTCGGCCGCATGGCCAGCTACGAGCGCAGCCTGGCGCAGATCACCCAGGCCTTTGGCGCCGAGGCCGTCTGGACCTTCCGGCCCACGCGCGAAGGCAACACCGTGGTGCTGGCCCAGGCCAGCCCCAGCCGGCCTGCCGCCGCGCAACTGCAGGCGCGTGCCCAGGCCATCGAGCAGCGCTGGCAACTGCCGGCGCGCAAGTGGCTGCGCACGCTGCGGCCGCTGGTGGCCAGCGCCGTGCTCGAGGCGGATCCCGCCGCTTGAGTCAGCGTCTGCGAAGACTGGCGCTGTCGTCGAAAATCACGGCGCGTGCCGTCCGCCGGTGAGCTTCCTCCCGTGGCACAGGCACTCACCGCACCAGGCAAGGCCTCTTGTTGTCGTAAGCCCAGCCCGGCACCAAGTACTGCATGGCGATGGCGTCATCGCGCGCGCCCAGGCCGTGCTGCAGGTAGAGCTGGTGGGCACGCTCGACCGCATCGAAGTCCAGCTCGATGCCCAGGCCGCCGCGCTGCGGCAGTTTGATGTAGCCGCCCTCGATCTTCAGCGGCTCGCGCGTGAGCGCCTGGCCGTCCTGCCAGATCCAGTGCGTGTCGATCGCCGTCACCCGCCCCGGCGCGGCCGCGCCCACGTGCGTGAACATCGCCAGCGAGACGTCGAAATGGTTGTTCGAGTGCGAGCCCCAGGTCAGCCCGAAGGCCTCGCAGGCCTGCGCCACCCGGACCGATCCCGACAGCGTCCAGAAATGCGGATCGGCCAGCGGAATGTCCACCGACTGCAGCGCCAGCGCATGCGCCATCTGCCGCCAGTCGGTCGCCACCATGTTGGTGGCCGTCGGCAGGCCCGTGGCGCGGCGGAACTCGGCCATCACCTCGCGCCCGGAAAACCCGTCCTCGGCGCCGCACGGGTCCTCGGCATAGGCCAGCACCCCGTGCAAGTCGCGCGTCAGGCGAATCGCGTCCTGGAGCCGCCAGCCGCCATTCGGGTCGAGCGTGATGCGGGCCTGGGGAAAGCGTTGGTGCAGGGCGCGGATGGCCTCGACCTCCTCCTCGCCGCGCAACACCCCGCCCTTGAGCTTGAAGTCCTCGAAGCCATAGCGTGCATAGGCTGCCTCGGCCAGCCGCACCACCGCCTCGGGCGTCAGCGCCTCCTCGTGGCGCAGGCGCAGCCAGTCGTCGGGCTCGCCCGGGGCGCTCTGGTAGGGCAGGTCGGTACGGTTGCGGTCGCCCACGTAGAACAGATAGCCCAGCATCTGCACGCGGGTGCGCTGCACGCCCTCGCCCAGCAGGGCCGCCACCGGTACCTCCAGGTGCTGGCCGAGCAAGTCGAGCAGGGCCGACTCGGCGGCGGTGACGGCGTGGATGGCCACGCGCAGATCGAAAGTCTGCAGGCCACGGCCGGCGCTGTCGCGGCTGGCGAAGGCCGAGCGCATGGCATTGAGGACGGCGTTGTAGTGGCCGATGGGCTGGCCGACGATGAGCGGGCGCGCGTCTTCGAGGGTGGCGCGGATCTTCTCGCCGCCGGGCACCTCGCCGACGCCGGTGCGCCCGGCGCTGTCGGTGAGGATGAGCAGGTTGCGGGTGAAGAAGGGCGCGTGCGCGCCGCTGAGGTTGAGCAGCATGCTGTCGTGGCCGGCCACGGGGACCACGCGCAGGTGGGTGACGACGGGGGTGCCGGCGGCGGCAGTCGCGGCGGATGCGGGAGAAGGGGAGGTGACGGCCATGGTGGAAAGCGCGATGCGCAAGGGGAGGGGGCATGAAGCACCCGGTGTGCGGTCCGGGTGCGTGGACAAGCTTACTGGGCGGTGATGCCGCCGGTCTCGATCACCTGCTTCCAGCGGGCGAATTCCCGGGCCTGGAAGCGGGCGAACTCCTCGGGGCTGTTGGCGACGATTTCAAGGCCGACGTCGGTGAAGGGCTTGCTGACGGCCGGATCGCGCAGCGCCTTGACGATGCCGTCGTGCAGCTTGGCCCGGATGTCGGCGGGCAGGCCCTTGGGCGCGGCAAAGCCCTGCCAGGCGTAGACCTCCATGCCCTGGATGCCGGCCTCGGCCATGGTGGGCACGTCGGGCAGCACGGGCGAGCGCTGGTCGCCGGTGACGGCGATGGCCTTGAGCTTGCCGGCCTTGATGTGGGTGTAGACGGTGTTGACGTTCTGGAACGACATGTCGACCTGGCTGCCCAGCAAGTCGGCGGTGGCCGGGGCGCCGCCCTTGTAGGGCACGTGCAGGCCCTTGGTGCCAGTCTTCTGCCAGAACAGCTCGGCCGTCAGGTGGTCCGACGAGCCGGTGCCGGAGGTGGCGAAGCTGACCTCGCCAGGCCTGGCCTTGAGCAGCGCGATCACGTCCTGGACGGTATTGATCTTGGGCGCGAGCGTGGGGTTGACGACCAGCACGTTGGGCGTTTGCACGGCGACGGTGAGGTAGCTGAAGTCCTGGGTCGGATCGTAGGGCAGGCCCTTGATGAGATGCGGCGCGACGACGAAGGGCGCCAGCGAGGAGACCAGCAGCGTGTAGCCGTCGGCCGGCGCGCGCGCGACCTGGGCGGCGCCGATGCTGCCGGTGGCGCCGGCCTTGTTGTCGACCACGAAGGTCTGGCCGAACTGCTGGCCGAGGTGGTTGCCGACCGCGCGCGCGATGGTGTCGGTCGAGCCGCCAGCCGGGAAGGGCACGATCACGGACACCGGCTTGTCGGGCCAGGCCAGCGCGCTGGTTGCCAGCGTGCTGAGGGCCAGGACGGCGCCTGCGGCGAAGGTTCCGAGTCGGATCATCTTTGTCTCCTTGGGTATTTTTAAGTGAAAGGTAACGTTAACATCTATATTTTGTTGAATTGTTGACGTTATCTTCTGAAATTTGATTCGTGAAAACCCGATCGGGACTATCCCGAGAAACCCGGACTCACGCCCCGGAAGCGAGTCGGGAAAAGCGGCTCAGGCGCTGCTGCGCGTGACGATGGAAAAGCCGAGGTCTACGCGCTGCTGGGCGACCGGGCGGCCTTCGGCGCGGCTGACCACCATTTCGGCGGCGAGTTGGCCGATGCGGGTGCCGTCGAGCCGTACCGTGGTCAGCGGCGGCGGTGCCGTGCTGGCGAATTCCTGGTCGCCCATGCCCATGACGGCCAGCGACTGCGGCACCGCCCGGCCCTGGGCCTGGGCCTCGATCAGCGCGCCCAGGGCCAGCGTGTCCGAGCTGCAGAACACCGCCGTGGTGGCGGGTTCGCGGCGCAGCACGTCGTCGAGACCGCGCCGGCCGGCGCCCAGGGTGCTGGGGGCCTCGGTCAGGAAGACGGTGACCGGCGGCAGTCCCAGCGCCTGTGCGTGCTCGCGGAAGGCCTGGATGCGCGAGCGCGCGCGGGCGTCGTCGGCGCTGATTACGGCCAGTTGCCGGTGGCCCCGGTCGGCCAGGTACTGGGCCACTTGCATGCCGATCGCGGTGTGGGAGAAGCCGACCAGCATGTCGATGGGGGTGTCGGTGTGGTCCCAGGTCTCGACCACCGGAATGCCCGAGGCCAGGAGCGCGGCGCGTCCGGCCTCGGTGGCCGCCAGGCCGGTCATGATGATGCCGTCCGGGCGGCGCTGGATCACCGCGCGTAGCAGCTCGGCCTCGTGGGTGGAGTCATAGCCGGTGCAGCCCACCATCAACTGGTAGCCCAACTGGTGCAGGGCGCGGTCGAGCGACTGCACCATCTCCTGGAACACCGGGCCGGTCAGGGTCGGCAGCATGGCCGCCACCAGCCGGGCGCGCGACAGCCGCAGGCCGCTGGCCATGGCATTGGGCACGTAGCGGGTCTGCGCGATGGCATCGCGCACGCGCTGCAGCGTCTCTGGCGCTAGCTTGTCCGGCGCGTTGAGGGCGCGCGAGACGGTCATGGGCGAAACGCCCGCGAGCCTGGCGACGTCTTGGATGGTGGCGGGGCGAAGAGGGGCGGACACGGGGGCAGCAGACCGGAGACTCGATCTTCTGGATGATACGGGGCGGAGGCGTGCGCCCGGCCCAATCAGTAGTTACACGGAAAACGACGCGTCAGCCGCTTTTGGGTTGCTATTGATCTTGATTGTTGTATTCCTGTCTCTGCAAGGGAAATTGGCCAGACTCCATTGAGGTGACAAGGCTCTCCGATTCAGGGTTTTACCGAATGGGGCAGACCCTCTGTACGTAGAGTCCACATCGAAAGCCTGGGGGGGCCTCGGCAGAATCGCGCCATTTTCCACTTCGAGGGTCAAGGCCAGATGCCAATCAAAAGCCAGAAAGACTTTTTCGCCGGGCTGATGTTCGCCGTGGTCGGCGGCGGCTTCGCCATCGGCGCGACCAACTACACCGTGGGCACCGGCGCCCGCATGGGCCCCGGCTACTTCCCGCTGCTGCTGGGCATCGTGCTGGGCGTGATGGGCGTGATCGTGATGCTGCTGGCGCTGCGTGCCCCGCACACCGACAAGGTCGGCAAGTGGGCCTGGCGCCAGATCTTCTTCGTGCTGGCGGGCAACGTGCTGTTCGGCATCGCGCTGGGCGGGCTGCCCAGCATCGGCCTGCCGCCCATGGGGCTGATCCTGGGCATCTACGCCCTGGTCATCGTCGCCAGCAAGGCCGGCGACGAGTTCCACTGGCCCAGCGTGCTGATCCTGGCCACCGTGCTGGCCGTGGGCAGCTACCTCGCCTTCATCTACGCGCTCAAACTGATCATGCCGGTTTGGCCCACCTTCATCACCGGCTGACGCCCCGGAGGACAACCACATCATGGAATTGCTCGACCACCTCTCGATGGGGTTTGGCGTCGCCTTCACGGCCACCAACCTCCTGTATGCCTTCGTTGGCTGCCTGCTGGGCACGCTGATCGGCGTGTTGCCCGGCATCGGCCCGGTGCCCACCATCGCCATGCTGCTGCCCGTGACCTACGGGCTGGAGCCGGTGTCCGCGCTGATCATGCTCGCCGGCATCTACTACGGCGCGCAGTACGGCGGCTCGACCACCGCCATCTTGGTCAACCTGCCGGGTGAATCGGCCTCGGTGGTGACCGTGATCGACGGCTACCAGATGGCGCGCAAGGGCCGCGCCGGCCCCGCGCTGGCGGCCGCCGGCATTGGCTCCTTCTTCGCCGGCTGCGTTGGCACGGTCGTGCTGGCCGCCTTCGCGCCGCCGCTGACCGAGATCGCCTTCAAGTTCGGCCCGGCCGAGTACTTCTCGCTGATGGTGCTGGGCCTGATCGGCGCGGTGGTGCTGGCCTCCGGCTCGCTGCTCAAGGCGGTCTGCATGATCCTGCTGGGCCTGTTGCTGGGCCTGGTGGGCACCGACGTCAACTCCGGCGTGGCGCGCTACTCCTTCGACATCCCCGAGCTGACCGACGGCATCAACTTCATCGTCATCGCCATGGGCGTGTTCGGCTACGGCGAAATCATCGCCAATCTCTCGCGCCCCGAGGAAGAGCGCGAAGTCTTCACCTCCAACGTCAGAGGCCTGTTCCCCACCAAGGAAGACTTCAAGCGCATGTTCCCGGCCATGATCCGTGGCACCGCGCTGGGCTCGGCACTCGGCATCCTTCCCGGCGGCGGCGCGCTGCTGTCGTCCTTCGCGGCCTACACGATCGAGAAGAAGACCAAGCTCAAGCCCGGCGAAGTGCCGTTCGGCCAGGGCAACATCCGTGGCGTGACCGCGCCCGAGTCGGCCAACAACGCCGGTTCGCAGACCTCCTTCATCCCGCTGCTGACGCTGGGCATCCCGCCCAACGCCGTGATGGCGCTGATGGTGGGCGCGATGACCATCCACAACATCCAGCCCGGCCCGCAGGTGATGACCAGCAACCCCGAGCTGTTCTGGGGCCTGATCGCCTCGATGTGGATCGGCAACGCCATGCTCATCATCCTCAACCTGCCGCTGATCGGCATCTGGATCAAGCTGCTGTCGGTGCCCTACCGCTTCCTGTTCCCGGCCATCGTGCTGTTCTGCGCGGTCGGCGTCTACACCACCAACAACAACACCTTCGACGTCTGGCTGGTCGCGCTGTTCGGCTTCATCGGCTACGCCTTCTACAAGCTCGGCTGCGAGCCCGCGCCGCTGCTGCTGGGGCTGATCCTGGGGCCGATGATGGAAGAAAACCTGCGCCGCGCGCTGCTGCTGTCGCGCGGCGACTGGAGCGTGATGGTGACGCGCCCGATCTCCGCCGGCCTGCTGGCCGCCGCCGTGCTGCTGATCGTCATCGTGATGTTGCCGGCCGTCAGCAAGAAGCGCGAGGAAGCCTTCGTGGAGGAATGAGGCCCGCGTGGCGCCTGCCGGCGCCTTCGGGCACCAAGGCCCGCTGCAGAGATGCAGCGGGTTTTTTCTTGGGCCGATAGACGCTGAGATGACCTCGTGGCGATCTGACCGCAGCGCATAAGGTCATCCGAAGAAATCACAAGCCCAGGCCTTCCCAGGCACCCGGGCTTGCTTAAGGTGGCGATGCGCCCGCCGCCGTGGCCGGGCGTGGCGGCCGCGCCATCCGGTGGCGGCTGGTTTTCCGTTTCCGGTTGCGCCCCAGGCGCCCAACGCCATGTCCTCTCCATCCATTGCCTTTGGCATCATGCTGCACGGCCCCGGCGGCCACATGAATGCCTGGCGGCATCCGGCCGGGCCGGCCGATGCCAGCGTCAACCTCGACTTCTTCATTGCCACCGCGCGCCGCGCCGAGCAGGCCGGTTTCGCTTTCGCCTTCGTCGCCGACGGTCTGTTCATCAATGCGCAGACCATTCCGCATTTCCTCAACCGCTTCGAGCCGCTGACCATCCTCTCGGCGCTGGCCACGGCCACGCGCCACATCGGTCTGGCCGGCACGGTCTCGACCTCGTACAGCGACCCGTTCACGGTGGCGCGCCAGTTTGCCAGCCTGGACCTCATCAGCGGCGGGCGCGCGGGCTGGAACGTGGTGACCTCGCCGCTGGAGGGCTCGGCGCTGAACTACGGCCGCCCGCACCCGGACCACGCCAGCCGCTACCGCATCGCCGACGAGTACCTCGACGTCGTCAAGGGCCTGTGGGATTCGTGGGACGACGGCGCCTTCGTGCGCGACCGCGCCAGCGGCGTGTTCTTCGACCCGGCCGGCCTGCACGTGCTGAACCACCGCGGTCCGCATTTCCAGGTGCAGGGGCCGCTCAACATCCAGCGCCCGCCGCAGGGGCATCCGGTGATCTTCCAGGCCGGCTCGTCGGACGATGGCGTGCGGCTGGCCGGCCGCCATGCGGACGCGGTCTTCACCAACGCCGGCACGGTCGAGGAGGGGCGGGCCTTTCGCGATCAGGTTCGCGCCAGCGCGCAGGCGCAGGGGCGCGCTGCCGACGCGGTGCGGGTGTTCCCAGGCATCGGCCCCATCGTCGGCGCGACCGATGCCGAGGCCGAGGATAAGTACCAGGCGATCCGCGCGCTGGTCTCGATCGACGAGGCGCTGCGCTACCTGGGGCGCTTTTTCGATCACCACGATTTCTCGCAATACCCGCTGGACGCGCCGTTTCCCGAACTGGGCGAGCTGGGCCGCAACAGCTTTCGCGCCACCACCGACCGCATCAAGCGGCGCGCGAGCGAACGCGGGCAGACGCTGCGCGAGGCCGCGCTCGAAGTCGCTACCCCGCGCACGCCCTTCATCGGCCGCGCCGAGACGGTGGCCGCCGAGATCGAGCGCTGGGTGGACGGCGGCGCGGCCGATGGCTTCATCCTGAGTTTCCCGGTGGTCGCCGAGGGGCTGGACGACTTCGCGCGCGAGGTGCTGCCGCGCCTGGCCGAACGCGGCCGGCTGCAGCCACAGCCGCAGGGCGAGGCGCGCGCGACGCTGCGCGAGCGGCTGGGCCTGGCGC
>JASGEH010000007.1:0-7340 GCA_047606565.1 Comamonas sp. | reverse complement strand
GTCGAGGTTGAAGCGCAGCACCTGCAGCAGCGAGCCCAGCAGCGACGAGCGCATCACGCTCATCGGGCTGGCGATCGGGTTGAGCAGCCGAATCGGCTGAGCATTGCCGGCCAGATCCGCTTCCCAGCGCTCTTCGACAAAGCTGAAATTGATGGTTTCCTGGTAGCCCAGTCCGGCCAGCGCGTGGCGCACCGCGAAACGGTCGCGGCGCGACTCGGTCTTGCGGCGCGCGGTGATCGGCGCCAGCGGCGGCGTGGTCGGCAATTGCTGGTAGCCGATCAGGCGCGCCACTTCCTCGATCAGGTCTTCCTCGATCTGGATGTCGAAGCGGTAGGCCGGCGGCGTCACCCGCAGCACGCCGTCCTCGGCGACTTCGGCCTTCAGCTCCAGCCGCTGCAGCACTTCGAGGCATTGCGCCTGGCTGACCGGCATGCCGATGACCTTGGCCGCGCGCGCCACCCGCAGGCGCACCTCGCGCGCCGGCGGCAGGTTGGGCGACTGGTCGTCGACCGGACCGAGCTGCGTGTCCGGCGTGCCGCAGATCTCGACGATCAGTTGGCTGATGCGCTCGACGATCGCCACCGTGCGGCTGGGGTCGACGCCGCGCTCGAAGCGATGCCCGGCATCGGTCGAGAAGTTGTAGCGGCGCGAGCGGCCCTGGATCGCCTCGGGCCACCAGAAGGCGGCTTCCACGTAGACGTTGCGGGTGGCATCGCCCACCGCTGTCTCGTCGCCGCCCATGATGCCGGCCAGCGACTCGACCCGTGCGTCATCGGCGATCACGCCGACCTGGCCGTCCAGCACCACGGTGTTGCCGTTGAGCAGCTTGAGGCTCTCGCCCTCGCGCGCCCAGCGCACCGTCAGGCCGCCCTCGATCTTGTCGAGATCGAAGATGTGCGAGGGCTGGCCGTACTCGAACATCACGTAGTTGGAGATGTCGACCAGCGGCGAGACGCTGCGCTGGCCGCAGCGCGCCAGCCGCTCGGCCAGCCAGGCCGGCGTGCGCGCCTGGGTGTCGATGCCGCGGATGACGCGGCCCGTGAAGCGGCCGCACAGCTGCGGCGCTTCGATCCGCACGGCCAGCCGCGCGTCGGTGCTGGGCGCCTGCGTGAGCGCGGCAGGCGGCTTGAGCGGCGCGCCGGTCAGCGCCGCCACCTCGCGCGCCACGCCGTAGACGCTCAAGCCATGCGCCAGATTGGGCGTGAGCTTGAGGGTGAACAGCATGTCGTCGAGCCGCAGCACCTCGCGGATGTCGGCGCCCACCGGGGTATCGGCGGGCAGTTCGAGCAGGCCGGCCGCTTCCTCGCTGACCTTGAGTTCGCGCGCCGAGCACAGCATGCCCTGGCTTTCCACACCGCGCAGCTTGCCCAGCTTGATCTTGAAAGGTTTGCCGTCGTCACCCGGCGGCAGTTCGGCGCCCACCAGAGCGCACGGGATCTTGATGCCCACGCGCGCGTTCGGCGCGCCGCAGACGATGTTGAGCAGCACGCCCTGCCCCACATCGACCTGGCACACGCGCAGGCGGTCGGCATCGGGGTGCTGCACGGCTTCCTTGATTTCGCCGACCACCACCTGCGAGAAAGGCGGCGCCACCGGGGACAGCTCTTCGACTTCCAGGCCCGCCATCGTCAGCGTGTCGGCCAGTTCTTGGGTGGTCAGCGCGGGGTCGCAGAATTCGCGCAGCCAGGACTCGGGGAATTGCATGATCGTGATTATTCGCTGATTCGTTCGTGGAAGGTCCGCCGCGGCTTACTGGAACTGGCGCAGGAAACGGATGTCGCCGTCGAAGAACTGGCGCAAGTCATTGACGCCGTAGCGCAGCATGGTCAGGCGATCCATGCCCATACCGAAGGCGAAGCCGATGTAGCGCTCCGGGTCCAACCCCATGTTGCGCACCACGTTGGGATGAACCTGGCCCGAGCCGCCCACCTCCAGCCAGCGGCCGGCCAGCGTGCCACCCTGGAACTGGATGTCGATTTCCGCGCTGGGCTCGGTGAAGGGGAAGAAGCTCGGCCGGAAACGCAGCACCAGATCGTCGCTTTCGAAAAACGTGCGGCAGAAATCGGTGAAGACGACCTTGAGGTCCTTGAAGCTCACGTTCTCTCCCAGCCACAGGCCTTCGCACTGGTGGAACATGGGCGAGTGCGTGGCATCGCTGTCCACGCGGTAGGTACGGCCGGGCGCGATGACGCGGATCTCGGGCATCGCCTGTCCGGCATCGATCAAATTGCGATACTGGCGGATGTGGGCCTGGGCATAGCGCACCTGCATCGGGCTGGTGTGCGGGCGCAGGTTGTAGGGCGTGCCGTCCTCGCCGTCGATGTCCACGTAGAAGGTGTCC
This sequence comes from Comamonas sp., assembly GCA_047606565.1. Lineage (GTDB taxonomy): Bacteria > Pseudomonadota > Gammaproteobacteria > Burkholderiales > Burkholderiaceae_C > Comamonas_F. Next base: position 4,999 of record JASGEH010000007.1, on the reverse strand, counting down.
TGCATGGAACGCGCCGGGTGATTAGGCGGGTTGTTGAGCGAGGTGAAGCTGTGCCAGTCGCTTTCGATTTCGGGGCCATCGGCCACGTCGAAACCCATGCTGCCGAAGATCTGCTCGATGCGCTCCTGCGTACGGGTGACCGGATGCAGGCCGCCGCCGGCGCGCACGCGGCCCGGCAAGGTCACGTCCAGCGCCTCGGCCTTGAGTTGGATGGCCAGCTCGGCATCGGCCAGCGCCTGACGCCGCAGGCCCAAGGCCGACTCGATCGCCTGCTTGGCCTGGTTGATCGCCGCGCCGCGCGACTTCTTCTCGTCGACGCTCAGGGCCGCCATCCCCTTCATCAGATCCGTGACGCGCCCGGACTTGCCCAGGAATTGCGCCTTGGCATTCTCGAGCGCCGCTGGCGTGGCAGCAGCCGCAAACGCCACGCGCGCCTGCTCGACCAAGGTATCCAACTCGTTCATAGTGTTCTCGGTTCTGTCATCCAGAAGCTCCAGGCGCGGGTACGGTGCCGCTCGCCAGAGCCTTGACGAAAAAAGGGCTAGTGCCCGGAACCGGAGTTCCCTGCGCTAGCCCTTTCATGTTTTGCGCACACCCCGCCGGCAGGCTCGCGCCCACCGGCTGGGTGCCCGTGAAAATCAAGCGGCCAGTTTGGCTTTGACTTGTTCCACGATGCCGCCAAAAGCGGCCTTGTCGTGCACGGCCAGATCTGCCAGCACCTTGCGGTCGATTTCGATGGACGCCTTCTTCAGGCCGTTGGCGAACTGGCTGTAGGTCAGGCCCAGTTCACGGGCAGCGGCGTTGATACGGGCAATCCACAGTTGGCGGAAGACGCGCTTCTTGGTACGGCGGTCACGGTAGGCATATTGACCAGCCTTCATCACCGCCTGCTTGGCGATGCGGAAGACGTTGCCGCGGCGACCGCGGAAACCCTTGGCCAGGGCCAGGACCTTCTTGTGACGAGCGCGGGCTGTTACACCACGTTTGACGCGAGGCATGTGTGTTCTCCTAGTTCGTCAGTTGATTACAGGCCGGCGAAGGGCAGCATCTGCGCGACGTGACCCAGATTGGTCTCATGCACAGCCACGGCACCACGCAGTTGGCGCTTGTTCTTGGTGGTCTTCTTGGTCAGGATGTGACGCTTGAAGGCTTGACCGCGCTTGACGGTACCACCCGGACGAACGCGAAAACGCTTTTTCGCGCTGCTCTTGGTCTTCATTTTGGGCATTCTCATGCTCCTGTTTGTTGTGCTCGCGAGGCGCTGCGAAATCCCCTTCGCAGACTTGTCGGCCCCGAGCCACTTCTTTGCGCCCGCCTTGCGGCAGACGCGATCAGAGGGTCTTGCGACCCCCTGGTTCCGGCACCGGTTGGATCCGGCGCCGAAATTCTATCGCCGCCCGCCTCAGGCGGGCTGCTTGGCGGCGGTGTCGACGGCAGGCTTGCTGCTGCCGCCACCGCTCTTCTTGCGGCCCGGCGCGATCATCATGATCATCTGCCGGCCTTCGAGCTTGGGAAACTGCTCGATCAGAATGCTGTCGCCCAGGTCATCGCGAATGCGATTGAGCAGGGCCAGACCCAACTCCTGGTGGGTGATCTCGCGGCCACGGAAACGCAAGGTGATCTTGCATTTGTCGCCTTCCTCGAGAAAACGCCGAATGTTACGCATCTTGATGTTGTAGTCGCCGTCATCGGTGCCCGGACGGAACTTGATTTCCTTGACCTCGATGACCTTCTGCTTGGCCTTGGCCTCGGCAGCCTTCTTCTGCTCCTGGTACTTGAACTTGCCATAGTCCGTCAGGCGGCAGACGGGCGGATTCGCGTTCGCGGCGATTTCCACCAGGTCGACATCAAGGTCACCGGCCATGCGCAGCGCTTCTGCAATGGGAACCACGCCCAGCGGTTCGTTGTCCGGTCCGGACAGACGAACTTCAGGGGCCATGATTTCCCGGTTCAGGCGATGCTTGCGTTCTTCCCGGTGGCGACGATCACGAAATTCAGTAGCGATGGTTCTGGTCCTCAATAATGGGCTGCAAAAAATGCAGCGCTTCGCCTATCAGCAGGGCTGACAACAAGCCGTTTCCTGGAAGAGATCAGTTCTTGCTGGCGATGTCGGCCTGAAACCTTTCGACGAAGGCCTCGACCGGCATCACGCCCAGGTCTTGGTTGCCCCGGGCTCGCACTGCGACGGCACCAGCCGCCTTTTCCTTGTCGCCCACGACGAGGATGTAGGGCAGCTTTTGCAATGAATGCTCACGTATTTTATACGTAATCTTTTCGTTGCGCAGGTCGGTGACAACGCGAATGCCCCGCGACTGCAGCGTTTGAGCAACTTCCCGCACGTAATCGGCCTGCGCGTCGGTGATGTTGAGCACCGCCACCTGCTGCGGCGCAAGCCAGGTCGGCAGCGCGCCGGCGTGCTGCTCGATCAAGATGCCGATGAAGCGCTCCAGGCTGCCAACGATGGCGCGGTGCAGCATGATGGGGCGGTGGCGCACGCCATCCTCGCCGACGAAGTCGGCATCCAGCCGCTCCGGCAGGTTGGGGTCGACCTGGATGGTGCCGCACTGCCACTGGCGGCCGATGGCGTCGCGCAGGGTGTATTCGATCTTGGGGCCGTAGAAGGCGCCCTCGCCCGGCAGGTAGTCGAACTCGACGCCCGAGGCGCGCAGGCCGTCGGCCAGGGCCTGCTCGGCCTTGTCCCAGCTCTCATCCGTGCCGATGCGCTTTTCGGGCCGGGTCGAGAGCTTGTAGAGGATGTCGGTGAAGCCGAAGTCCTTGTAGACCTGCTGCAGCAGCGTGGTAAAGGCGGCGACTTCGGCCTGGATCATGTCCTCGGTGCAGAAGATGTGGCCGTCGTCCTGGGTGAAGGCGCGCACCCGCATGATGCCGTGCAGGCTGCCCGTGGGCTCGTTGCGGTGGCACTGGCCGAATTCGCCGTAGCGCAGCGGCAGGTCGCGGTAGCTCTTGACGCCCTGCTTGAAGATCAGGATGTGGCCGGGGCAGTTCATCGGCTTGAGCGCGTATTCGCGCTTTTCCGACTCGGTCACGAACATGTTCTCGCGGTACTTGTCCCAGTGGCCGGTCTTCTCCCACAGGCTCTTGTCGAGGATTTGCGGGCCCTTGACTTCCAGGTAGCCGTTGTCGCGGTAGACCTGACGCATGTACTGTTCGACCGCTTGCCACAGCGACCAGCCCTTGGGGTGCCAGAACACGGTGCCGGGCGAATGCTCGTCGAGGTGGAACAGGTCGAGTTCACGGCCCAGGCGGCGGTGGTCGCGCTTTTCGGCCTCTTCGATGCGCTTGATGTAGGCGTCGAGGTCCTTCTTGTCGGCCCAGGCGGTGCCGTAGATGCGCTGCAGTTGCTCGTTCTTGGCGTCGCCGCGCCAGTAGGCGCCCGAGACGCGGGTGAGCCTGAAGTTCTTGAGGAAGCGCGTGTTGGGCACGTGCGGGCCCCGGCACATGTCCACGTATTCCTCGTGGTAGTACAGACCCATCCGGGTTTCGTCGGGCATGTCGTCGATCAGGCGCAGCTTGTAGTCCTCGCCACGCTGCTGGAAGACCTCGATGACCTCGGCGCGCGGCGTCATCTTCTTGATGACGTCGTAGTCCTTGGCGATCAGCTCGCGCATGCGGGCCTCGATGGCGGCCACGTCTTCGGGCGTGAAGGGGCGCTCATAGGCGATGTCGTAGTAAAAGCCCTCGTCGATGACCGGGCCGATCACCATGCGGGCGGTTGGGTAGAGCTGCTTGACGGCGTGGCCGACCAGGTGGGCGCAGGAGTGGCGGATGATCTCCACGCCTTCTGCGTCCTTGGGCGTGATGATCTGGAGCCGGGCGTCGTGCTCGATCACGTCGCTGGCGTCGACCAGGCAGCCATCGACCTTGCCCGCGACGGTGTTCTTGGCCAGGCCGGCGCCGATGGACTGCGCGACCTCGGCCACGGTGACCGGGCCGGGAAACTCGCGCCGGGAATTGTCGGGAAGGGTGATCTGGATCATGACGGGCAATCCTGTCGGCAAACGATGAAAACAATCGATGAGAAAAACAAAAGCGCGGGGGACGCCGCGCTGGGTTTTTCTGGGCCCGGCCTGAAGCGGGCTGGCAAAACGAAAAAGGCGCGAGCGGCCTGCGCACTACCTCAGGCAGTGGCGGGTTGATGGGGCCGGGCTCGTTCGCGGTGTCATAACCAGCGTGCCTTTCTCGTCCTTGTCAGAGGGTTGCATGAATGCGGCCCTCAGGGCCGCCGCAAGGCCCGCGATTCTACATGAAGCCTTCCACTCATCCGCCGCGCGCGTCATGCCTGGGCCACCGCCCCGGCTTGCGGCGCGGCCCCGAGGTAGGTGCCGGCCACGCGGGGGTCGCACGCGATCTCGGCCGCTGGCCCGTGCAGCACCACGCGCCCGGTTTCGAGCACATAGGCCTGGTCGGCCACGCGCAGCGCGGCGCGTGCGTTCTGTTCGACCAGCAGCACCGCCACGCCGGTCGCCTTGAGGTCGGCGATGATGGCGAAGATGTCGCGCACCACGCGCGGCGCCAGTCCCAGGCTGGGCTCGTCGAGCATCAACACGGCCGGGCGGGCCATCAGCGCCCTGCCGATGGCCAGCATCTGACGCTCGCCGCCCGACAGGGTGGCCGCGGCCTGGCGCTGGCGCTCGCGCAGCCTCGGGAACAGCGCGTACACCCGCGCCATCTCGCCAGCCGGATCGGCGTCGCCGCGCCGACAGCGCCGATGGCGCGGATAGCTGCCCAGCAGCAGGTTGTCAGCCACGCTCATGCTGCCGAACAACTCCCGCTTCTCGGGCACCAGGCACAGCCCAGCCTGGACCCGCTGCTCGATGGGCCAGCGTGAAACCTCCCTGCCCTGCAGCATCAGGCTGCCGCGACTCTGCCCGGCAGGCGGCAAGGCGCCGGCAATGGCGTTGAGCAGGGTCGATTTGCCGGCACCATTCGGGCCGATCACCGTCACCACCTGGCCGGGCAGAACGGCCAGGGACAGCGG
>JASGEH010000006.1:0-18511 GCA_047606565.1 Comamonas sp. | reverse complement strand
TCGGCCAGGGGCGCGGCCGGCGCTTGCGCGAACAGGTCATCCATGGCGCGCACCTCCGGCGCCCGCGGGCACGGCACACGGGTGGGGGAACATCAGCAAAGAAAGACCGGAAGAAATCGCCATGGTCCCGCTAGCTTACCCGCCCGCCGGGGGGCGAGCGTCAGTCGAGCCGGATCGACGGCCGCACGCGCTTGTTGATGAGGTCCACCAGCCAGACCAGCCCGCCGCGCCAGAACCCGTAGAGCCGCGACTGGTGGGCACGGTAGAGCAGAACATGGCTCAATTGCGCGACGCGGCCCTTGATGAAGCCGCCCTTGAAGAAGCCGAACTGCCCGAGCGAGCCATAGGCGTCGAAATGGCCCAGCGAGACCAGCGCGCCCAGGTCACGGTAGCGGTAGGGCGGCACGGCGCGGCCCTCGGCCAGGGCCTCCAGGTGGTCGATCAGGTACTGGGCCTGCTGGTGCGCGACCTGGGCGGTGGGCGCCAGCGGCCGCTCGGCGCCCGCCGGCGTGTAGCTGGCGCAGTCGCCCAGCGCGAAGACCGCCGGGTCGCCCGAGGCGCGCAGATTGCCGTCGACCACCAGTTGGTTGTTGCGGTTGGCCTCCAGCCCGTCAAGCGTGGCCAGGAAGTCGGGCGCCTTCACGCCCGCCGCCCACACGCGCAAGGAGGCGGCGATCAACTCGCCCTCGCTGGTCACGAAGCCTTCCTCGGTCACTGCCTGGATGCGCGTGGACAGCCGCACCGCCACCCCCAGCGCCTCCAGCCGGCGCGTGGCGAGCTGCGCGATGCGCTCGGGAAACGCGGGCAGGATGCGCGGCCCGCTTTCCACCAGCGTGATCCGGAAGCGGGCGCTCAGGCCGTCGGTGCCGTAGGCCGCGGCGGCCTCGGCCAGTTGCACCAATTCGGCGGCCAGTTCCACGCCAGTGGCGCCGCCGCCCAGGATGGCGATGCGCAGTTCCTCCTGGCGCACCAGGCTTTGCAGCATGCGGATGCGCAGTTCCTGGTTGAAGCCCTCGGCGGCCAGGCGCGAATCGATCATGTAACAGAACTCGCGGGCGCCGGGCGTGCCAAAGTCGTTGGCCGTGCTGCCCAGCGCCAGGATCAGCGTGTCGTAGGGCTGGCGGCGCGCCGGCACCAGCTCGCGCCCGTCGCGCGCGTAGAGCGGCGCCAGCAGCACCTCCTTGGCCGCGCGGTCCAGCCCATGCATCTCGGCGGGCTGGTAGTGGAAGCCGGCATCGCGCGCCTGGGCGATGAAGATCACCTGCTGCTGCGCGATGTCACGCGTGCCAGCGGCCATGGTGTGCAGCATCGGCTTCCACACGTGCGCGGAATCGCGGTCGACCAGCGTGACCTCGTAGCCGCCCTCGTCCGGCCCGGCCCGGCGCCCCGAGGTCCGGTAGCGCCGCCCCAGGGCGGTGGCGATTTCCAGGCCGGCCACGCCGCCGCCGACGATCACGATTTTCTTCTTGCCCATCTCGATGCCTGGCTCCTTGCGCAAAAGGGAAGATGTTGCTGCGGCCCCTCCTCCCGGAGAGGTCGGCGATCATCCATTCTGCATGCCGGTTTTCACCTAGATTTGGCAGGGCTAATTTGGCGGGGCTATTGCAGCGCCGAACGCGACACCGAACCGTTCACAGCCCCGAGAAATCCGGCCGGCGCTTTTCCAGGAAGGCGTTGAAGGCCTCCTGGGAAGCCGGGCCCCGCAGCAGGCCGGCGAAGACCTCGGCCTCCTCGTCGATGCGCGCCAGCACGGCCTCGCGCTGGGTCTGGCGCAGCAGGCGCTTGGCAGCCAGCAGCGCGGCCTGGGACTTGGCGGCGAGCTTGCGCGCCTGGGCCTGGGCGTAGGCGCTGGCCTCGGTGGGCGGCAGCACGCGGTTGACCAGGCCAACTTCGAGCGCGGCCTCGGCCATGAAGGGCTCGCCCAGCAGCAGCGCCTCGGCGGCGCGGTGCGCGCCCAGCAGTTGCGGCAGCAGCAGGCTGGAGCCGGCCTCCGGGCACACGCCCAGATTGACGAAGGGCAGCGAGAAGGCCGCGTTGTCGCCCGCGTAGACCAGATCGCAGTGCAGCAGCAGCGTGGTGCCGATGCCCACGGCCGGGCCGCAGACGGCCGCCAGCAGCGGCTTGGGGAAGGTGACCAGGGCGCGCAGAAAGGTGAACACCGGACGGCCGGCATCGAACACGCCGCCCGCGCCACCCTCGCCTTGCGCGGGGGCCTGGCTGCGCGCCAGGAAGTCTGCGATGTCGTTGCCGGCCGAGAACACCGTGACGTCGCCCTGCAGCACCACCACGCGCACGGCGGCGTCGCCGGCGGCATCGGTCAGCGCCTGGGCCAGCGTGGCGTACATGGCCTGGGTCAGGGCGTTCTTCTTGTCGAGGCGGTTGAAGGTCAGCGTCAGCACGCCGTCGTCGGATCGGTCTTGCAGGATGTCGCTCATGATGGAGTTCTCTCGTCGCACAGGGAAATTCGGGAGCGCCAGTCTACGGCCCGGCGGCCCTGCTTCGGCCCTTGCTCCCGTACTTGTTCCCGCGCTTGTTTCAGCCCTTGTAGTAGACCACCTGGTGCGTGGTCGCCAGCAGTTCGCCAGCCTCGCTCCACAGCTGCGCGGCCTGGTCGTGGTAGCCCTTGAAGTAGGCTTGGCCGCGCGCCTGGGCCAGCAGGTAGCCGCTGCCGGCGCGCGCCAGCGCGGCCTCGTCGGCGTGGAAGTAGACCGTCAGCGACACCGTGCCGAAGGGCGTGGGCGCAGCCCGGCGCAGCAGGATGCGGCCGAAGAAGATGTCGGCCTGCGCCGCCAGCGACACGAAGTCGAGCGGGCGCGGTGGCTGGTCGCGCACCCACAGCCGGGTCAGGCTTTCGCGCAGCGCGCCGTCCCACTGCGCCGGGACGTCGCCGCTGATCGGGCGCAGCTCGTAGTGGCTGAACCAGCCCAGGCCGGCGCGCGACTGGGCCGGTGGCAGCGTCTCGGGGCGCGGCACCGGCGGGCAGCGGCTTTCAGCATCGCCCCAAGTGTCGCGCCGCAGCGCCGTCAGCGCGGTGCCGGTCAGCACCGTCTGCGGCTGGCCGCTGTCGTCGGCTTGCGTGATGGCCAGCGTCCAGTGCTGGGTCGAGCGGTTGGTGCGCACCGGCACCGCCTCCACGGTGCAGGCGCCGGCGGCCAGCGGGGCGGCGAAGTTGACGGTCAGCGCCACCGGCAAGCCCAGCCGCTCGGGGTGGCCCAGCACCGCGGCCAGCGCGGTCGCCGCCGTCACACCGCCGAAGGGGCCGACCATGTTCCAGTAGTCGCGGCCGACCGTGCCGGCAAAGCGGTGGGCCTGCCCGGCCACCGGCTGCAGCCGGGTGGCGCGGTCGAGCGCGTGCAGACCTGATGCCTCGGACGCCTCGGCGGCCTCGGGTGTTGCAGACGCGCGAGAAAGATCGCCAGCCGCCATTTCACACCCTTTCGAAGATGCCGGCCGCGCCCTGCCCCATGCCCACGCACATGGTCACCATGCCGTAGCGCAGTTGGCGGCGGCGCAGCCCGTGGACCACGGTGGCCGCGCGGATCGCGCCGGTGGCGCCCAGCGGGTGGCCCAACGCGATGGCGCCGCCCAGCGGGTTGACCTTGGCCGGGTCCAGCCCCAGCGTGCCGCGCACGGCCAGCGACTGCGCGGCAAAGGCCTCGTTGAGTTCGATCCAGTCGAGGTCGTCCTGCTTCAGGCCGGCGTAGCGCAGCGCCGCCGGGATCGCCTCGATCGGGCCAATGCCCATGATGGCCGGTGGCACGCCCTTGCTGGCGAAGCTGACGAAGCGCGCCAGCGGCTGCAGGCCGAAGCGCCGCACCGCCGCCTCGCTGGCCAGGATCAGCGCACCGGCGCCGTCGGAGGTCTGCGAGCTGTTGCCGGCGGTGACCGAGCCGCGCGCGGCGAACACCGGCTTGAGCCGCGCCAGGCCTTCGGGGCTGGTGTCCGGGCGCGGCCCCTCGTCGAGATGGACGGTGCGGGTGCGCACGGCGACCTCGCCGGTTTCCAGGTTGGGCACGCGCTCGCTGACTTCGATCGGCGTGATCTCGTCGGTGAACTCGCCGGCGGCCTGCGCGGCCAGCGCGCGCTGGTGCGACTGCAGCGCGAAGGCGTCCTGCGCCTCGCGGCTCACCTTCCACTGCCGCGCCACCTGCTCGGCGGTCAGCCCCATGCCGTAGGCGATGCCGACGTCGCCGTCGCGCGCAAAGATGGCCGGCGACAGCGAGGGCGAATTGCCCATCATGGGCACCAGGCTCATGCTCTCGACGCCGGCGGCGATCATCACCTCGGCCTCGCCGACGCGGATGCGGTCGGCCGCCATCTGCACCGCCGACAGGCCCGAGGCGCAGAAGCGGTTGACGGTGATGCCGCCCACGCTGGTGGGCAGGCCGGCCAGCACGGCGGCCACGCGCGCCACGTTGACGCCCTGCGGCCCCTCGGGCATGGCGCAGCCGCAGACGATGTCCTCGATGGCCGCCGGGTCCAGCGACGGCACCTGCGCCAGCACGGCCTTGAGGGTGGCGGTCAGCAGGTCATCCGGCCGGGTGTGGCGGAAAAAGCCCTTGTGCGACTTGCCGATGGGCGTGCGCGTGGCGGCGACGACGTAGGCGTCCTGGATCTGTTTGCTCATGGAGGGTCTCCGGATCGGTTTCGTCAGTTGCGCAGCGGCTTGCCGGTGGCGAGCATGGCCATGATGCGCTCGTGCGTCTTGGGGTGCTGCACCAGCGCGGTGAAGGCTTGCCGCTCCAGCGTCATCAGGTATTCCTCGGTCACCCGCGAGCCGGCCTCGACCTCGCCGCCGCAGACCACGTGGGCGATCCGGCTGGCGATGTGGAAGTCGTGCGCGCTGATGTAGCCGCCGTCGCGCAGATTGACCAGCGAGCCCTGGATGGTGGCGATGCCGCTGCGCCCGGCCACCGGGAAGTGGCGCTTGAGCGGCGGCCGCCAGCCGCTGGCCGCCAGCGCCCGGGCTTCGCCCAGGGCCACGTGCAGCAGCTCGTCGACGTGCGGCACGATCACATCCGAGGGCAGCAGGTAGCCCAGTTGGCGCGATTCGAGCGCGCTGGTGCCCACGGTGGCCATGGCGGCGGCCTTGAAGGGTTCGGTGAGGAACTTGAGCAAGTCCTTGTCGGTACTGGCCTGCGCGTTCTCGGCCGCGCGGCGGGCGATGTAAGTCAAGCCGCCAGCGCCCGGCACCAGCCCGACGCCGACCTCGACCAGCCCGACGTAGCTCTCCAGCGCGGCGACGCGGCGCGCGCAGTGCACCGCCAGCTCGCAGCCGCCGCCCAGCGCCAGGCCACGGATGGCCGCGACCACCGGCACCTGCGCGTAGCGGATGCGCAGCATCATCTGCTGCATCTCGGCCTCGATGCCCTCGATGGCCGAGGCGCCGGCGACGACAAAGGCCGGCAGCATGGCCTGCAGGTCGGCGCCGGCCGAAAACAGCTCGCCCGGCGACCACAGCACCAGCGCCTGGTAGTCGCGCTCGGCGCGCTCGACCGCATCGACCAGCCCTTCGATTACCTCCGGGCTCATCACCCGCATCTTGGTCTTGAAGCTGGCGATCAGCACCTCGCCGTCGAGAGTCCACAGCCGCAGCGCGTCGCTCTCCAGCACGGTGGTGCCGGCCGTGCGCGGATCGTCGCCGGGCTCGCCCAGCACGCGCTCGGGAAAGAGCTGGCGCGCGTGCACCGGCAGCAGCCGGCGCGGCTCGAAGCGCCCCTCGGCCGCGTTCCACGAACCTTCGGCGGTGTGCACGCCGCCGGCCTCGGCCACCGGCCCCTCGAACACCCAGGCCGGCAGCGGCGCATCGGACAGGGTCTTGCCCGCGGCGATGTCCTCGCGGATCCAGTCGGCCACCTGGCGCCAGCCAGCCTCCTGCCACAGCTCGAACGGCCCCTGCTTCATGCCGAAGCCCCAGCGCATGGCCAGGTCGATGTCGCGCGCGGTCGGGGCGATGGCCGCCAGGTGCACGGCCGCGTAGTGGAAGCCGTTGCGCAGCACTGCCCACAGGAACTGGCCCTGCGCGCCCTTGCTCTCGCGCAGCAGGCGCAGGCGCTCGGCGGCCGGTTTTTTCAGCATGCGGGCATAGACCTCGTCGCCCTTGGCGCCACCGGCCACGTAGTCGCCCTCGCCCGCCTTGGCGGCGGGGTCGAAGCGCAGGATCTCGCGGCCGACCTTCTTGTAGAAGCCGGCCTTCGTCTTCTGGCCCAGGCGGCCTTGCGCGATCAGCCGCGCGAGCACGGCGGGCGTGGCGAAGCTGGCGTGGAAGGGGTCGGTCTCGGGCGTCAGCGTCTTTTGCAGCGTGCCGATGACGTGCGCCAGCGTGTCCAGCCCGACCACGTCGGCGGTGCGGAAGGTGCCCGAGCTGGCGCGGCCGAGCTTCTTGCCGGTGAGGTCGTCGACCACGTCCACGCTCAAGCCGTAGCGCTCGGCCTCGGCAATCGTCGCCAGCATGCCGGCCGTGCCGACGCGGTTGGCGATGAAGTTGGGTGTGTCGCGCGCGCGCACCACGCCCTTGCCGAGCGTGCGCGTGGCAAAAGTTTCGAGTTGGTCGAGGATGGCGGCGTCGGTGGCCGGCGTGGCGATCAGTTCGACCAGCCGCATGTAACGCGGCGGGTTGAAGAAATGGATGCCACAAAAGCGCGGCCGCAGGCCCTGCGGCAGGCTGTTCGACAGTTCGGTGATCGACAGCCCCGAGGTGTTGGAGGCGACGATGGCGTGCGCCGCGATGTGGCCGGCGACCCGGCGGTAGAGGTCCTGCTTCCAGTCCATGCGCTCGGCGATCGCCTCGATCACCAGGTCGCACTCGGCCAGCACGCCCAGATCGTCGTCGTAGTTGGCCGGCTGGATCAGCGCGGCGTCGGCCGCCACGCCCAGCGGCGCGGGCTTGAGCTTGCCCAGCCCGGCGATGGCCTTGCGGGCGACGGCGTTCTTGTCGCCCTCTTGGGCGGCGAGATCGAACAGCACCACCGGCACCTGGGCGTTGACGAGGTGGGCGGCGATCTGCGCGCCCATCACGCCGGCGCCCAGAACGGCGGCTTTTCTCACGAGGAATCGGGTCATGGCATGTCCTTTGAAACAGGGCCGGCACTCACGGCGCGACGCGGGTCCAGGTCTGGCTGCGGCCGAAGGGGCCGATCGAGCCGCGCACGTCGAGCGTTCGGCCTTCATCGGTGGGCGTCAGCCGCAGGGTGTAGGTCTTGCCGTTCTCGGGGTCGAGGATGCGGCCGCCTTCCCACACCGCCCGGTCTTCGGCCTGGCGCGCGCCCCGGATGATCTCCAGTCCCACCAGCGGCTGGTCCTTGCGCTCGTCGCTGCAGGCGGTGCAGCGCGCCTCGGGGTCGGCGCCCTGGCGCAGCAGCCGGCTGATGCGGCCCGTGAGCACACCGCCGTGGTCGACGATGACGACCTCGGACTTGGCCGCGCCGGTCTGGTCGTCGACGCTGCGCCAGGTGCCCACCGGGGTCATCTGCGCCCAGCCGGTCGGCGCGGCCAGGCCGAGCGCCAGCATCCACAGTATTTTTTTCATGGCGGTTTCCGGTCTTCGTCGGCAAGCCTGCGACTCAGGCCAGCGCGGCGTCGGTGTCCATCAGCGGCCGGCTGCCGGCGCGCACGGTGCGCATGAGGGTGCCGGCCTCGGGGAACAGCTTGGCGAAGTAAAAGCGCGCGGTCTGCAGCTTGGCGCGGTAGAACGGGTCGTCGTTGCCGCGCGCGATCTCGCGCAGCGCCACCTGCGCCATGCGCGCGAACAGGTAGCCGAACACCAGGTGGCCGGCGATGCGCAGGTAGTCGACGGCGGCCGCGCCCACCTCGTCGCCGTTCTGCGAGCCCTTGAAGCCCAGTTCCTGCGTGAACTTGGTCATCTGGTCGCCCAGCCAGGCCACCGGGTTGATGAACTCGGCCATGTCCTCGTTGACGCCCTCTTCCTCGACCAGCGCGGCCACGCGCTGGCCGAACTTGCGCAGCGAGGCGCCGTTGTTGCCCAGCACCTTGCGGCCCAGCAGGTCCAGCGCCTGGATGGCGTTGGTGCCCTCGTAGATCATGTTGATGCGCGCATCGCGCACGAATTGCTCCAGGCCCCATTCGCGGATGTAGCCGTGGCCGCCCAGCACCTGCTGGCACAGCGTGGTGGCCTGCCAGCCGTTGTCGGTCAGGAAGGCCTTGACGATGGGCGTGAGCAGCGCGACCAGTTCGCCGGCCTCCTGGCGCGCGGCCGCTTCGGGGGCGTTGAGCTCCTGGTCGACCAGGAAGGCGCTGTAGATCAGCAGCGCGCGGCCGCCTTCGGCGTAGGCCTTGGCGGTCAGCAGCATGCGCCGCACGTCGGGGTGGACGATGATGGGGTCGGCCGGCTGGTCCCGGGCCTTGATGCCGGAGAGGCTGCGCATCTGCAGCCGATCCTTGGCATAGGCCAGCGCGTTCTGGTAGGCGACTTCGGTCAGCCCCAGCGACTGGTTGCCCACGCCCAGGCGGGCCGCATTCATCATCACGAACATGGCCTGCAGCCCCCGGTGGGGCTGGCCGACCAGGGTGCCGATGGCGCCGTCGAGGCTGATCTGCGCCGTGGCATTGCCGTGGATGCCCATCTTGTGCTCCAGGCCGGTGCAGTAGATGGCGTTGCGGTCACCCAGGCTGCCGTCGTCCTTGACGTGGAACTTGGACACCAGGAACAGGCTGATGCCCTTGCTGCCGGCCGGCGCGTCAGGCAGGCGCGCGAGCACCAGGTGCACGATGTTCTCGGTGAAGTCGTGCTCGCCGGCGCTGATGAAGATCTTGTTGCCCGTCAGGCGATAAGTGCCATCGGGCAAGGGCTCGGCCTTGGTGCGCAGCAGGCCCAGGTCGGTGCCGCAGTGCGGCTCGGTCAGGCACATGGTGGCGACCCACTCGCCACGGGTCAGTCGGGGCAGGTAGAGCTTCTTCTGGGCATCGGTGCCGTGCGCGTGCAGCGCCTCGTAGGCACCGTGCGACAGGCCGGGGTACATGGTCCAGGCCTGGTTGGCGCTGTTGAGCATCTCGTAGAAGCACTGGTTGAGCACGAAGGGCAGGCCCTGGCCGCCGTAGGCCGGGTCGCACGAAAGCGCCGGCCAGCCGCCCTCGACGTACTGCGCATAGGCTTGCTTGAATCCATCGGGCGTGCGCACCGCGTGCGTGGCCGCGTCGAGCGTGCAGCCCTGCGCGTCGCCAGTCTGGTTGAGCGGGAACACCACCTCGGCGGCGAAGCAGCCGCCTTCTTCGAGCACGGCGTTGAGGGTGTCGGCATCGACCTCGGCATGGGCCGGCATGGCGCGGTAGCTGTCGCTGACCCGCAAGACCTCGTGCAACAGGAACTGCATGTCGCGCAGGGGGGGCGTGTACTGGGGCATGGTGGCGTCTCCTGGAAATCGGGGGAGGAAGAAGCGGCGGGCAGGCGCGCGGCTCAGTCGGGCTGGAGCAGGTGGCGCGCCAGCACGCCTTCGAAGCCGGCGCGCGCGCGGTCGAGCGAGGCCGGATTGCGCAGGAAGCGCGCCTCGTAGTGCAGAGCGAGGATCAGGCCGTGGATCTCGAACAGGAGCTGATCGGCATCGGCGCGCGCGTCCAGGTGGCCTTCCTGCTGGGCCTGCTCGATGGCACGGCGCATGGCCTGCAGCCAGGCGCCGACCGAGGCCGACAGCGCGTCGTGCACCGGTCCGGCGCGGTCGTCGAACTCCACCGCGCCGCTGATGTAGATGCAGCCCGCGTCGATCTCCACCGAGGTGCGCCGCATCCAGTTGGCGAACAGTCGGCGCAGACGCGGCAGCCCGCGCGGCTCGGACAGCGCGGGGGTGAACACCTCCTGCTCGAAACGCGCGTGGTACTCGCGCACCACCGAGATCTGCAATTCCTCGCGCGAGCCGAAATGCGCGAACACGCCGGACTTGCTCATCTTCATCAGCTCGGCCACGGCACCGATGCTCAGGCCCTCCAAACCGATCTGCGTGGCCAGGCCGAGCGCGGCATCGACGATGGCGGCCTTGGTCTGCTGGCCCTTGTTGGCGCGCGGCGACTTGTCGGCGCCAGCAACGGCGGCGACTGCAGCG
The DNA here is from genome assembly GCA_047606565.1 of Comamonas sp. GTDB lineage: Bacteria > Pseudomonadota > Gammaproteobacteria > Burkholderiales > Burkholderiaceae_C > Comamonas_F. Next base: position 8,459 of record JASGEH010000006.1, on the reverse strand, counting down.
GGGACCTGCGCGGGCAGCTTGGACATGGACGGCTTCCTGAATAAAAAGAACGACCGTTCTATTTTGCATGCTTTGCCGATCCAGCCAAGAGGGTGCTAGCGCACGCGGCCCGAATTCGCGGGAAAACCCTGGAGCTCCAGCAAAAAAGACCCCTCGGTCACGTCCTCCGGACCTGCCCGGTCCCCCAGGGGGACAGCTTTTTGTCTTGGGACGGCCCGGCGACAAAAAAGACCCCTCGGTCACATCCTCCGGCCCTGCCCGGTCCCCCAGGGGGACGGCTTTTTGTCTTGGGACGGCCCGGCGACAAAAAGGCCCGCGCCCGCCACCGCCGCGCGATACGGCCGTGGCGGGCGCGGGCCCGGTGGTGTCGAAGACGGACGTTCAGCCGGCCTGGCCGCTGTACTTGGCCTCGACCAGCGCCAGCGCCGCCGCGCCGCTGGCCTGGGCCTGTTCGGGGCTGGCGATGGATAGCCGCATGTCCTGCAGCAGGCCATCGTGCACGCCGAACACCCAGCCGTGGATGGTCAGGGACTGGCCGTGGCGCCAGGCGTCCTCGATCACCGTGCTGGTGCAGACGTTGCGGACCTGCTCGATCACGTTGAGTTCGCACAGCGCCGCCGCCTGCAGGGCTTCCGGCACACGGGCCAGGAAAGCGGCATGGCGGTCTCGCACGTCCTGGATGTGGCGCAGCCAGTTGTCGGCCAGGCCGACGCGCGCGCCCTCCATGGCGGCCTGCACGCCCGAGCAGCCGTAGTGGCCGACGACCATGATGTGCTGCACCTTCAGACGCTCGACCGCGAACTGGATGGTCGACAGCGCATTGAGGTCCGAATGCACCACGATGTTGGCGACATTGCGGTGCACGAAGACTTCGCCCGGATCCAGGCCGGTGAGCAGGTTGGCGGGCACGCGGCTGTCGGAGCAGCCGATCCACATGTAGCGCGGGGTCTGCTGCTTGACCAGGCTGGTGAAGAAGCCGGGCCGGTCGCGCTCGACCTGAGCCGCCCATTCGCGGTTGTGCTGGAACAGGTTGTCCAGCCTATCGAGAGGTTGATTCATGGGGCGTAATGGTAACGAGGGAGGCCGCGCGGCCGCGTGGCGGGCTGTGCCTAAAATGACCGACACCCCAGGCACCCGGCCCGGCCCCCGGCGCGCGCGACCCAAGAACCATCACGAGACGACCGCATGCACGACCACGAAAAAGCCCTCGACTACGTCCTCGGCGACGACCTGCCCGAGCCCAGCCGCGCCATCGCCGTGGCGCCCGGCATCAAGTGGGTGCGTATGGGCCTGCCGTTCGCGCTCAACCACGTCAACCTTTGGCTGGTGCGCGACGAGCTGCCCGATGCGCGCGGCCAGACGGTGCAGGGCTGGACCGTGATCGACTGCTGCATCGACGCCCCGGCCGCGCGCGCGCAGTGGCAGACGCTGTTCGTGCGCGAGCTGGAGGGGCTGCCCATCATCCGCGTGCTGGTCACGCACATGCACCCGGACCACGTCGGCCTCGCGCACTGGCTGTGCGAGCGCTGGCGCGCGCCGCTGTTCATGAGCGCCACCGACTACGCCTGCGCCCGCCTGGGCACGCTGCAGGCCATCAGCGGCGCCGGCGGCGACGCGGCGGCCGACTTCTTCGCCGCCCACGGCCTGACCGACCCGCAGGCGGTGGCCAAGATCCGCCAGCGCACCGACTACTACCGGCAGATGGTGCCGGCCGTGCCACCCCGCTTTTCCCGCCTGCTCGACGGCGACACGCTGGCCCTGGGCCACGGCGGCGCGCGCGACGACTGGCGGCAGATCAGCGGCTACGGCCACGCGCCCGAGCACATCGCGCTGTACTCGCCACGCCGCAACATCCTGATCGCCGGCGACATGGTGCTGCCGCGCATCTCCACCAACGTCAGCGTCTACGACAGCGAGCCGGACGCCGACGCGCTGCGCCTGTTCCTGTCCTCGCTCGACAAATTCCGCGCCCTGCCCGCCGACACCCTGGTGCTGCCCTCGCACGGCAAGCCCTTCAAGGGCCTGCACACGCGCATCGACCAATTGCACCAGCACCACCGCGAACGCCTGGCCGAGGTGCTGGCGGTCTGCCGGCAGGCCCCGCGCAGCGCCGCCGACGTGCTGGACGTGCTGTTTCGGCGGCCGCTGGACGCCCACCAGATCACCTTCGCCATGGGCGAGTCGATCGCCCACCTGAACTGGCTGATGCACCAGGGCCAGGTGCGTCGCGTGCGGGAGGACGACGGCGTCTACCGCTTCTCAGCCACCGCCTGAAAGTCGACCCATGACCGCCGTGCGCCACCGCCCCGCCGCCCGCTTGCTGGTGCTCTCGCCCGCCCAGCGGGTGTTGCTGTTCCATTTCTCGTTCACGCAGGGCCCCTACCTGAACCGTGACTTCTGGGCCACGCCCGGCGGCGGCGTGGAAGGCGGCGAGACCTTCGAGCAGGCCGCGCTGCGCGAGCTGGCCGAGGAAGTCGGCCCCGGCGACTACCGGCTCGGCCCGCAAGTGGCCGAGCGTGGCTTCGAGATGCTGATGCCCGACGGCGAACGGGTCCGGGCGGAGGAACGCTATTTCACCGTGCGCCTGCCCAGCGAGATCAGCCCCGTGCCGGACGGCTGGACACCCGAGGAACGCGGCAGCATGAAGGCGCACCGCTGGTGGTCGCTGGACGAACTGCGCCAGACCCGCGAGACGGTCTACCCCACGCACCTGGTCGACCTGCTGGTCCCGCTGCTGCGGGCCGGCTGACCGGCGCCCCGGCCTGCAACCCCGGCTACGCCCACTCCGGCACGGCGCCCTGCCGCAACTCCTGGCGCCGCGCCGCGTAGTCGGGCATGACGGAAGCCACGGTCTGCCAGAAGCGCGGGCTGTGGTCCATGACGCGCAGGTGCGCCAGTTCGTGGGCCACCACGTAGTCGATCACCGGCAGGCGGAAATGCACGAGGCGCCAGTTCAGGCGAATGTGCCCGGTGCTGGTGGCGCTGCCCCAGCGGGTGCGGGCGTTGGTCAGCGCCAGCCGCGTCCAGCGCACGGCCAGGGCCGGCGCGTAGACGGCCAGGCGCTGCTCGAACAGCGCGCGGGCCTGGTGCTGCAGCCAGGCGGCGACCAGCTCGCGCAGCGCTTCGCCCGGCGCCTGGGCCGGCAGACCCACCCACAGCACGGCGCTGCCGTTGCCCTCGGCCTCGCGCTGCAGCCGCAGGCCGATGCGGTCGCGCCCGCGCCGCACGATGAGCACCGGCGCGGCCAGCGGCCCGGGGCCGAGGCGCACGGTCAGCGGCTGTCCCAGGTAGGGCAGTTGCATGCCGTCTTGCCAGACCAGTCGGCCGGACTGCCGCTGCTGCTGGCGCTGGCCGAATTCGCGCAGCTTGCGCACGATCCAGTCGGCCTTCTCGCGCAGGGCCTGCTCGATGTCGGCCTGCCGCGCGGCACGCGGCGCGCGCACGCGCAGGCCGTCGCCGTCGATCAGGAAACCGATGCTGCGCCGGGGCGCGCGGATCAGCAGATACGCCACCGGCTGGCCCAGCAGTTCGATGCGGCCATTGGCCTGGGGATGCGCGGCGAGTGTGTCGGACGCATCGGGCGCGTCGAGGGCATCGGGCACGGCCGGCCCGTCGTCACACGCATCGGCGGGCATGTCGTCCGGCGCGGGGCTGACGGCCGGCGCGGGCGCCTGGGCCAGGGTCTCGGCGGGCATGGCCGGGGGCACGGGCGGAGACGCAGCCGGCAACGCGGGCTGCGCGCCCCGGCCGAACAGGTCGAGCACCATCTGCAGGGGATGCGGCGCGCGCGGGGCCATGGGCGACTGCGGGGTTTGCCGGGCAGTCGAAGGCCTTAGCCCTCGCGGTAGGCCTCGGCGTCGATGCGGCGCATCTCGCCTTCGATCCAGGCCTCGACCTCGCGGATGAGTTCCTCGGGCTGGCGGCCCTCGGGGCTGATCGCCGGGCCGAACGAGAACTCGACGACACCGGGATACTTGACGAAGCCGCGCGGCGGCCAGCAGCGCGCGCTGGTGACGGCGACCGGATGGATGGGCACGCCGGTCTGGATCGCCAGGCGCGCGCCGCCGCTCTTGTACTTGCCCTGCTGGCCTCGCGCGGTGCGCGTGCCTTCCGGATACATGATGACCACCAGCCCCTTGTCGAGCAGGCGTCGGCCTTGCTTGGCCACCCGCAAAAAGGCCTGGGCCCCCTGCTGGCGGTCGATGTGGACCATGTCGAGCCGGCCCAGCGCCCAGCCGAAGAAGGGGATGCGCAGCAGCTCGCGCTTGAACACGTAGGCGACGGTGCGCGGCTGGATCAGCGGCATCACGATGGTCTCGTAGGCCGACTGGTGCTTGGAGAGAAAGATGGCGGGCTGGCCGGCGGCCGGCAGGTTCTCCTCGCCGGTCACGCGGATGCGGATGCCCAGGATGACCTCGCTGCCCCAGCGCACCATGGCGTTCCAGACGATGGTCAGCCGGTACAGCGGCTCGCCGCGCAGGAAGATGGAGGCGATCACCACCAGGATGGCCCAGGGAATGACGGTGACGATCAGCCACAGCATGTGCAGCACGGAGCGGATGAAGGGCATGGTGGAATCCGGCGAAAGAAAGGAAAAACAGCGGCGGGCGGCGCTCACTCGGCGGCGGGCTGCCGCGCCAGCAGGGCTTCGGCGAAGGCCGCCAGGTCGCGGTGCACCGCCACGCCGGCAGGCCAGCCGGCCGGCAGCGGGCCGTCGGGCGGGATCTGGCTGCCGGCCGCGCCGCTGAGCACCAGGTGCGGCGCGCAGCCGGCGGCAATGGCGGCCTGGATGTCGGCCAGCGAATCACCCACCGCCGGCACGCCCGCGAGCGAGGCCAGGCCATAGCGCTCGGCCACCTTCAACGCCAGGCCCGGGCTCGGTTTGCGGCAGCCGCAGGCCTCGGCCGGGCTGTGCGGGCAGAAGAACACCGCCTCGATGCGCCCGCCCGCCTCGCCCACGCAGGCGTGCATGCGGCTGTGGATGGCGTGCAGCGTGTCCACCCCGAACAGGCCGCGCCCCAGGCCGGGCTGGTTGGTGACCACGACCACCCGCCAGCCGACCTGGTTGAGCCGGGCCACCGCCGCCATGGCACCGGGCAGCGGCTGCCAGTCCTCGGGCGACTGCACGCCGTTTTCGACATCGGCGTTGAGCGTGCCGTCGCTGGAGACGATGACGAGGCGGGGGGCAGTGGACATGGCGGTCTCGCGGGGTAGCGTGGGGTGGCGGTGCTCAGGCCGCCAGGCGCGACAGGTCGGCGACCTGGCTCATGTGCCACTGCAGGCCGGCCAGCAGGGCCAGCCGCTGCTGGCGCAGCACCGGGTCGTCAGCCATCACCATCACGTCCTTGAAGAACGCGTCCACTGCCTGATGCAGCGAGGCCACCAGCTTGAGCTGGCCGGTGTAGTCGCCCTCGGCGAGGCGGGCTTCGCCTTGCGGGGACAGCGCCTGCAGGGCATCGAACAGTGCCAGCTCGGCCGGGGCCTGCAGCAGACCACGCTCGGGCTGGATGCCGGACTGGATCTCGGCGGCGTTCTTCTTGAGGATGTTGGTCACGCGCTTGTTGGCCTCGGCCAGCGCGGCGGCCTCGGGCAGCGCGGCAAAGCTGCGAACGGCAGCCAGCCGCAGCGGGATCTCGGCCAGGCGCTGCGGGCGCTGGGCCAGCACGGCGTCGACTTCCTGGGCGCTATAGCCCTGCTCGCGCAGGCTGCCGGCCAGCCGATCGGCGATGAAGTCGGCCAGTGCCGCGCTCGCATCGGTAAACGCCGTGTCGGCCGGAATGCGGCCGGCGAAGGCCGCGAAGGCGGTCTGCAGTAGCCAGTCCAGCTCGATGGGCGAGCGCTGCTCGGTCAGGATGCGGATCACGCCCAGCGCGTGGCGGCGCAGCGCGAACGGGTCCTTGTCGCCGGTGGGCAAGTTGCCGATGCCGAACATGCCGGCCAGGGTTTCGAGCTTGTCGGCCAGCGCGGCGACGGCGCCAACGTCGTTGCGCGGCAGCGCATCGCCCGCGAAACGCGGCTTGTAGTGGTCCTCGATGGCCTCGGCCACTTCCACCGGCTGGCCGTCGTGGCGCGCGTAGTAGCCGCCCATGATGCCTTGCAGCTCGGGGAACTCGCCCACCATGTCGGTCAACAAGTCGGCCTTGGCGAGCTGGCTGGCGAGGTCGGCGGCAGCGCCCAGTTCAGCGTTGTCCAGTTGCGCGGCGATGGCGCGGGCGATGGCGCGCACGCGCTCGACGCGGTCGCCCTGGGTGCCGAGCTTGTTGTGGTAGACCACCTTGGCCAGGCCGGGCACGCGCTCGGCCAGGGTCTTCTTGCGGTCCTGGTCGAAGAAGAACTTGGCGTCGGCCAGGCGCGGGCGCACCACGCGCTCGTTGCCGCCGACCACGGCGCTCGGGTCGGCCGGGCTGATGTTGCTGACCACCAGGAACTGGTGGGACAGCCGGCCCTGCGCGTCGAGCAGCGGGAAGTACTTCTGGTTGGCCTTCATGGTCAGGATCAGGCATTCCTGCGGCACGTCGAGGAATTCGCGCTCGAACTGGCAGACCAGCACGTGGGGCCGCTCGACCAGCGCGGTGACCTCGTCGAGCAACGCCTCGTCCTGGATCGGCTGCACGCCGCCGCCCACGCGCTCGGCGGCGGCCTGGAGCTGGCGCACGATCTCGGCACGGCGCTCGGCGAAGCTGGCGATCACCGCGCCCTCCTCGCGCAGTTGCTCGGCGTAGTGGTCGGCATCGCGCAGCACGACGGGATCGACCCGGGCCTCGAAGCGGTGGCCGTGGGTGTGGTTGCTGGCCTTCAGCCCCAGCGCGCCGACGCCCACCAGCACCTGGCTGCCGTGCAGGGCCACCAGGCCGTGCGCCGGGCGCACGAAGTTCACGCTGCTCCAGCCGTCGGCCAACTGGTAGGTCATGACCTTGGGGATGGGCAGCCGGGCGATGGCCTCGTCGAGCGCCTTCTGCAGGCCGTCGGCCAACTGCGCGCCCTGGACGGTGTGGTCGTAATAGAGCGCCTCGGCCTTGCCCTCGCCTTCGCGGCGCAGGCCGGCCGCGGCCGCGGCATCCGCCCCTACCGCCGCCAGCTTCTTGAGCAGCGCTGGCGTGGGCTGGCCCGCCGCATCCAGGCCGACGCTCACGGGCATCAGCTTTTGCGAGACGGCTTTGTCGGCCGCCTGCGCGGCCACTTCGGTGATGTGCGCGGCCAGGCGGCGCGGCGAGGCATAGGCCGTCAGGCGCGAATCAGCGCTGGTCAGGCCCTGGGCCTTGAGTTGCTCGAACAGCACGCCGGCGAAGGCGTCGCCCAGCTTCTTGAGCGCCTTGGGGGGCAGTTCCTCGACGAACAGTTCAACGAGAAGATTAGGAGGATTCATGGTCTATTCAATGGATGGCGCGGGGCCGTGGAAGGCTCGGGCTCAGGCGGCCTTCTTTTGCTGCTGTTCGGCGGCGCGCGCCAGCTCGGCCAGCACCTCGTCGGCATGGGCGCGCGGCGCCATCGGGAAGCCCAGCCGCGCGCGGCTGTCAAGGTAGCTGCGCGCCACCGCGCGCGCCAGGTTGCGGATGCGGCCGATGTAGGCCGCGCGCTCGGTCACGCTGATGGCTCCGCGCGCATCGAGCAGGTTGAAGCTGTGCGCGGCCTTGAGCACCTGTTCGTAAGCCGGCAGCGCCAGTTGCTCGCCCATCAGGTGCTGGGCCTGCTTCTCGTGCGCGGCGAAGGCGGTGAACAGGAAATCGGCGTCCGAGTGCTCGAAGTTGTAGGTCGACTGCTCCACCTCGTTCTGGTGGTACACATCCCCGTAAGTCAGGCCGTCCGTCCACTGCAGGTTGTAGACGTTGTCCACGCCCTGCAGATACATCGCCAGCCGCTCCAGGCCGTAGGTGATCTCGCCGGTGGCCGGCTTGCAGTCGATGCCGCCAACCTGCTGGAAGTAGGTGAACTGCGTCACCTCCATGCCATTGAGCCACACCTCCCAGCCCAGGCCCCAGGCGCCCAGCGTGGGGTTCTCCCAGTCGTCCTCGACGAAGCGGATGTCGTTCTTCTTCAGGTCGAAGCCCAGCGCCTCCAGGCTGCCCAGGTACAGCTCCAGGATGTTCCCGGGCGCGGGCTTGAGCACCACCTGGAACTGGTAATAGTGCTGCAGGCGGTTGGGGTTGTCGCCATAGCGGCCATCCTTGGGCCGGCGGCTGGGCTGCACATAGGCCGCCTTCCACGGCTCCGGCCCCAGCGCGCGCAGGAAGGTGGCGGTGTGCGAGGTCCCGGCGCCCACCTCCATGTCATACGGCTGCAAAAGCGCGCAGCCCTGGTCGGCCCAGTAGGACTGCAGTTTCAGAATGATTTGCTGGAAGGTCAACATGCTCGGTCAGACGCCCGGCCCGCCCCTGCGCAACATGCAGGAACCGTGGCCGCGAAGGTCTCGAATGGAAGGAAGGAAAGGCGCAAGGCGCGCAACCCTGCGATTCTACGGG
>JASGEH010000005.1:0-30382 GCA_047606565.1 Comamonas sp. | reverse complement strand
TCGGCCGCCGGGTTCCAGACCCGGCCGTCGACGCCGTTGAGAATGCCGCGCACGTCGCCCGCGCGCGCGCGCAGCAGGCCGTCGAGCCCATGGCCCTGCTCGGGCGTCTGGATCTCGCGCGCATAGGTCGGGCTGACGGTGGTGATGCGGTCGCTGTAGACCAGTCCGGCCTTCAGGTAGGAGATCTGGCCGAAGAACTCCAGCCCCTCGGCGTTGAAGAAGGACACCGGCAGCGCCGTCTCGGCGAGGTGGTGCGGCGCGAACAGCCCCTGGTAGGCCAGGTTGTGGATGGTGAAGACGCTGGCGGCAATGGCCTGGCCGCGCTGCTGGCGCGCCGCCGCCAGGTAGGCCGAGGCCAGCCCGGCGTGCCAGTCGTGGCTGTGCAGCACTTCGGCGCGCCACAGGCTGTCGAGGCCCTGAGCCAGTTGCGCGGCGACCCAGCCCAGCAGCGCGAAGCGGCGGTGGTTGTCGCCATAGGGCTGCTGGCGCGCGTCGGCATAGGGGTTGCCGGGCCGGTCGTAGAGGAAAGGCGCATCGATCACGTACAGGCCGACCGGCGCACTGCCCTCGGCCTCGCTGCCGCCTGGCCCCTCGGTATCGCGCAGCCAGCCGAACAACAGCCGCGCCTCGGCCGGCTCGCCCCAGACGGTACTCCACGGCACGCGCAGCCGCGCCACCTCGCTGGCGCCGGCCAGCCCGGCCAGCACGGCGGGAAAGCCCGGCAGCAGCACGCGCGCCTGGCAGCCCACGCGCTGCAGCGCGGCCGGCAGCGCGCCGGTCACGTCGGCCAGGCCGCCGGTCTTGAGCAGCGGATAGAGCTCGGCGCAGACGTGCAGCACGCGCGGGCCGGGTTCGGGCACGGGTGCGGGCCCGGCCAGATCAGCAGGAGCCGCAGAGGGACGCACCAGTGGCGTGGCGCGCGGGGCCGGCTGGGCAGCCACTTTTTTTCGGGGGGTCGAAGAAGCCATGGTCACAGATTCTTGAGCATGCTGCGTGTCACCAGCACGACACCGCTTTCGGTGCGCTCGAAACGCTCGGCGTCGGCCACCGGGTCCTCGCCGATCACCAGCCCCTCGGGCAGCACGCAGCGCCGGTCCAGCACCACCTTGCGCAGCCGGCAGTAGCGCCCGACCGTGGCGTGCGGCAGGATGACGCACTGGTCGATGTTGCAAAACGAGTGCACGCGCACGTTGGAGAACAGCACCGAGTTGGAGACGTGCGAGCCCGAGACGATGCAGCCGCCGCTGACCACCGTGTTGAGGGTGCTGCCCTGCTGGCCGTTGCGGTCCTGCGTGAACTTGGCCGGCGGCAGTTGCTCCTGGTAGGTCCAGATCGGCCAGTCGCGGTCGTAGACGTCGAGCGCGGGGGTGATGGAGGCCAGGTCGAGGTTGGCCGCCCAGTAGGCGTCGAGGGTGCCGACGTCGCGCCAGTAGGCCTCGCCCTCGGGCGCGCTGCGCACGCACGAGAGGGTGAAGGGGTGCGCCAGCGCCTGCCCCTCGCGCACCGCGCGCGGCACGATGTCCTTGCCGAAGTCGTGTGCCGAGGTGGCGTCGCGGATGTCTTCCTCCAGCAGCCGGTAGAGGTATTCGGCGTCGAAGATGTAGATGCCCATGCTGGCCAGCGCCACATCGGGCCGCCCGGGCATGGCCGGCGGGTCGGCTGGCTTCTCGACGAAGTCGGTCACGTTGCGGTCGCGGTCAACCGCCATCACGCCGAAGGCGGTGGCCTCCAGGCGCGGCACCTCGACGCAGCCCACGGTGCAGCCGCGCCCGCTCTTGACGTGGTCGATCAGCATGATCGAGTAGTCCATCTTGTAGACATGGTCGCCGGCCAGCACCACGATGTACTCGGGCGGATTGGAGTTGCGGATGATGTCCAGGTTCTGGTAGACCGCGTCGGCGGTGCCGCGATACCAGTGCTCCTCGTCGACGCGCTGCTGGGCCGGCAGCAGGTCGACGAACTCGTTGAGCTCGTTGCGCAGAAAGCTCCAGCCGCGCTGCAGGTGGCGCAGCAGCGAGTGCGACTTGTACTGCGTGACCACGCCCATGCGCCGGATGCCCGAGTTCAGGCAGTTGGAGAGCGCGAAGTCGATGATGCGGAACTGGCCGCCGAAGTACACAGCCGGCTTGGCGCGCCGGTCGGTGAGCTGCTTGAGTCGCGAGCCGCGCCCGCCGGCCAGCACCAGCGCCAGGGTGCGGCGGGTCAGTTGGCGGGTCTGGCTGCTGGCGGCGAGCGCTTCGTCCTGAATGTCGAACATGGTGTCTCCTCAAGTGAAAGGTGGGGCCGCATCGGCGGCGGCCAGCGCCAGCCACAGGCTGCGCGCCGGCAGCCGGACGTGGGTGTCAGCACCGGCACCGACGCCCGCGGCCATCGGCAGGCCACGCGGCTGCTCGCTGGCCAGGCGCCAGTGCCAGGACAGTTCCGGCGGCGATGCGGGCAGCGCGAAGTCGTGCGGCGCGTCGCCCGCGTTGAACAGCAGCAGCACGGCCGACAAGCGCGGGGGACGCTCGCCCACGCTGTCGTCTTCTCCATCGCCGGGGTCAGTGCCCTCGCCCCGGGCCGCGTGCCGCAGCACCACCGCCAGCGCGCCCTCGCCGGGCGCCTGCCAGTCGGCTGGCTGCATGGGCTGGCCGTCCGGGCGCAACCAGGCCGATTGCCACAGCCCCTCGGGCGGCGGCGGCTGGGTGCAGCGGCCCTGGGCCAGGTCGGCCAGGTCCAGCGGCGCCAGCCAGGCGCCGGACTGCAGCGCCGGGATGGCGCGGCGCAGCGCGATGCAGCGCGCCACGAAGGCCAGCAAATCGGCGTCGGCGCCGGCCCAGTCCAGCCAGGTGGTCGGGTTGTCCTGGCAGTAGGCGTTGTTGTTGCCCTGCTGGCTGTGGCCGATTTCGTCGCCCGCCAGCACCATCGGCGTGCCCGGCGACAGCAGCAGCGTGGCCACCAGTGCGCGCTGCAGGCGTGCGCGCACGGCCTGCACGCCGGGGTCGTCGCTGGGGCCTTCGGCGCCGCCGTTCCAGCTCAGGTTGTGGGCGTGGCCGTCGCGGTTGTCTTCGCCGTTGGCGAGGTTGTGGCGCTGGCCGTAGCTGACCAGGTCGCGCAGCGTGAAGCCGTCGTGGGCGGTGACGAAGTTGACGCTGGCGGCGGGCTGGCGCCAGTCGGTCTGGAAGATGTCGCTGGAGGCGGCGAAGCGCCGCGCCAGGTCGCCGCGCGTGGCGGCCGGGCCGCCGCCCTCGTGCAGCCAGAAGGCGCGCACGGTGTCGCGGTAGCGGTCGTTCCACTCGGCCCAGCCGGGCGGGAAGGCGCCGAGCTGGTAGCCCTGCGGGCCGAGATCCCAGGGCTCCGCAACCAGCTTGAGGTGGGCCAGCCCGGCATCGGCCAGCAGCGCCGCGAAGAAGGGCGCGCGCCGCGAGAAGCCCGGCGCCTGCGCGCCGGCGCGGCCAAGCACCGGGGCGAGGTCGAAGCGAAAGCCGTCGACGCCCAGGCTGGCCCAGTGCCGCAGCGCCGCCAGCGCCAGCTCGACCACGCGCGGCTCGCCGAAGTCGAGCGTGTTGCCGCAGCCGGTCCAGTTGGCGTAGGCGGCGCCGGGCGGACCGGACGGGTCGTGCGCGCCAGCCGGCTCACCCGGTGCAAAGCCCGGCACGTAGTAGCGGCGGTTGGCCAGGCCGCGCAGGCTCAGCGTGGGGCCCCATTCGTCGGTCTCGGCCGAGTGGTTGAAGGCGATGTCCAGCAGCACCTCGATGCCGGCGGCGTGCAGCGCGCGCACCATGGCGCGGAACTCGTCGCCGGCGCGCGCGGCGTCGGCCGCGTAGCGCGGCTCGGGCGCCAGCCAGGCGATGGTGGAATAGCCCCAGTAGTTGGCCAGGCCCAGCCGCTGCAGGCGCTGCTCGTCGGCACGTGCCTGCAACGGCAGCAGCGACACGCTGGTCACGCCCAGGCCGCGCAGGTGCGCGATGAAGGCCGGGTGCGCCAGCCCGGCGTAGGTGCCGCGCAGGGCCGGCGGCACGCCCGGGTGCAGCCGGGTGGCGCCCTTGACGTGCAGTTCGTAGAGCACCGCGCGGTGGGCGGCGATGCGCGGGCGGGAGGCGTCTTCGGGCTCGTCCAGGCCCGCCGGGGCAGGGACCGCCGGGGCGGGCACGCGCGCCTTCAGCGCGACGCCGGCGTTGTCGCGCTCGTCGGGCCAGGCCGGGTCGTCGGGGTCGTGGCCGAGGTAAAGGCCGAGGTCGGCCGGCTGGCCCTGGGCGTCGTAGCCGTAGCGGCCCACCACTTCTTGCGCGTAGGGGTCGAGCAGCAGCTTGGCGGGGTTGAAGCGATGGCCCTGGGCCGGCTCCCAGGGGCCGTGCGCGCGGTAGCCGTAGACCTGGCCGGCCCCGGCGCCGGGCACGAAGCCGTGCCAGACGCCACCGGTGCAGCACGGCAGGTCGAGCCGGGCCTCCTCGATCAGGCCGTCGGCATCGAACAGGCACAGCTCGACGCGCACCGCATCGGGCGCCCAGACGGCGAAGTTGACGCCCTCGCGGCCGTCCTCGCCGGCCACGCTGGCGCCCAGCGGCCGGGGGCTGCCGGCGTACATGGGCTTCATGGCCGACCTCCGCGCGCGCGGGCGGCCACGCCGTCTTCGGCCGGGCCGGCGACGGCACGCACGATGGCTTCGGGTTCGGGCGCCGGTTCAAACGCAGCGCCGGCCGCGCCGACCAGGGCCTGCACGGCCTCGAACTCGGCGTCGGCCACCAGCATCAGCGTGGCCAGCGGCGGCAGCGTGAGCAGCAGCGACTGGTCGAAGCCATGCGCGGCCACGGGCGCGCTGCGCTGGTCGGGGTTGTGGACGCCGCTGCCGCCGTAGACGGCCAGGTCGGTGTTGATGACTTCGCGCCAGCGCCGGCCGTTGGCGGCGTCCAGCGGCACGCCCAGGCGGTAGCCCTCGCGCACCACGGGGGTGAAGTTGTTGACCACCAGCACGCAGCGCCCGGCGCGGTCGCGCCGCAGAAAGGCCAGCACCGAATGCGCGGCGTCCTCGTGGCAGACCCACTGGAAGCCCTCGGGCACGTGGTCCTGCTCGTGCAGCGCCGCGAAGTGCCGCAGCACGGCGTTGAGGTCGCGCACCAGGCGCTGCACGCCGGCGTGCGCCGGCTGCTCCAGCAGCTGCCAGGGCAGGCTGGCGTCGGCATTCCATTCGCTGTCCTGCGCGAACTCGCCGCCCATGAACAGCAGTTTCTTGCCCGGATGCCCCCACATGAAGCCGAAGTAGGCGCGCAGGTTGGCAAAGCGCTGCCACGCATCGCCCGGCATCTTGCCCAGCAGCGAGCCCTTGCCGTGCACCACCTCGTCGTGCGAGAGCGGCAGCACGAAGTTCTCGGCCCAGGCGTACATCAGACTGAAACGCAGGCGGTCGTGGTGGTGGCGGCGGTAGATCGGGTCCTCGCGCAGGTAGGCCAGGGTGTCGTTCATCCAGCCCAGGTTCCATTTGTAGTGGAAGCCCAGCCCGCCATCCTCGGGCGGCAGCGTGGTGCCGGGAAAGGAGGTGGATTCCTCGGCCACGGTGATGGCGCCCGGGCGCTCGGTGCCGACTAGCCGGTTCATGCGGCGCAGGAAGTCGATCGCCTCCAGGTTCTCGCGGCCGCCGAGCTTGTTGGGCAGCCACTGGCCGGGCGGGCGGCTGTAGTCGCGGTAGAGCATGGAGGCGACGGCGTCCACGCGCAGGCCGTCGAAGCCGAAGCGCTCGATCCAGTAGAGCGCGTTGGCCGCCAGGTAGTTGCCGACCTCGGTGCGGCCGTAGTTGTAGATCAGCGTGTTCCAGTCCGGGTGGAAGCCCTCGCGCGGGTCGGCGTATTCGAACAGGTGGCTGCCGTCGAAGCGCGCCAGCGCGTGCGCATCGGCCGGGAAGTGGCCGGGCACCCAGTCCAGGATCACCCCCAGGCCCACCGCGTGCGCGGCACGCACCAGCGCGGCCAGGTCCTCGGCGCTGCCAAAGCGCGCAGTGGGCGCGTACAGCGCGGTGGGCTGGTAGCCCCAGGAGCCGTCGAAGGGGTGTTCGTGCAAAGGCAGCAGTTCGAGGTGGGTGAAGCCCATGGCTGCGGCGTAGGGCACCAGCTGCTCGGCGATCTCGCGGTAGCTCAGCCAGCGGCCGTCGGCGTGGCGGCGCCAGGAACCCAAGTGCACTTCGTAGATGCTGATGGCCGCCTCGCGCGCGTTGATGGCGTTGAGGGCGGCGCGCGCGGCCTGCGGCGGCGGCAGGCCGCGCACCACCGAGGCGGTCTGCGGGCGCAGCTCGGCGCCGAAGGCGAAGGGGTCGGCCTTGACCAGCCGCTCGCCCTGCGCGCTCAGGATTTCGTACTTGTAGAGATCGCCCACGGCGACTTGCGGGATGAAGATCTCCCAGACGCCGACTTCGCCGCGCCGGCGCATGCCGTGGCGCCGACCATCCCAGCCGTTGAAGCCGCCGACCACGGCCACGCGCCGCGCGTTGGGCGCCCAGACGGCAAAGCGCGTGCCGGCCACGCCCTGGACCACGGCCGGGTGCGCGCCCAGTTGCTCGTAGGGCCGCGCGTGCGTGCCCTCGGCCAGCAGCCAGGCGTCGATGTCGCCCAGCAGCGGGGCGAAACGGTAGGCGTCCTCGGCCTCGGCGACGTGGCTGCCCCAGTCGATGCGCAGGCGGTAGGCCTCGGCCTCGCCGTCTTTCTCGCCCAGGCCCGGCACCGCGCCCGCGAACAGGCCGTCGGCCAAGCGCGGCAGCGCCACGGCAGCGCCGCGCGGCGGCAGCACCGCAACCGCCACGGCCCCCGGCAGCAGCGCGCGAACCACCCAGCCAGCCCCGATCCGGTGCGGCCCGAGCACGGCAAAGGGATCGGCATGATGGCCGGCGAGCAGGGCCTGCACCGCGTGCGGCGCGAGCGCGTCCGCTGGCGGCGGCGCCTGATGCGCGGATGGGAACGACACAGCCAAGACCCCCTCTTTCACGCTGGACAGCCGCCCCGGCCCGGCGGCATGCGTGCAGACAGTTTGCAACAAACGGGCCGGCCTCCGACAGCGGGTCCGTACGGATGGCGCCTATTCCAGCTCAGGCCCCACACCCGACCATCCCACCGTGGCGGCCACGCCGACCCACAACCCGAACGCCGGCAGGCGGATCGCCAGGCCAGCCCCGGCATCCAGCAACTCAGCGCCCAGGCCGGCCTGGCGCACCGCCTCGGGCGTGGCGTCCTGCCAGGCGGCGCGGCCGCCCGTCGCCTGGCTCACCTCGATATGCTGGGGCACATCCCCCAGGTTGAAGGCCAGCAGCAGCGACGCCGCGCTGTCATCCGGCGAGCCGTCCGAGCCGTCAACGGGGTGGGCGGGGTGGGCCGGATCGCCCTGGCCGCCGCCATGGCGCTCGAACAACAGCACCTCGCCGGGCACGCCGTCGAAAAAGCGGAGGGCGCCCGTGCGCAGCAGCGGCTGGCCGCGCCGCCAAGCCAGCCACTGGCGGGCGAACGCCAGCATGGAATGGGCATCGGCCTGCTGCGCATCGACCGCCAGCGCCGCATGTTCGGGCGGCACCGGCAGCCAGGGCCGCGCATCGGCGGGCGCGAAGCCGGCGTGCGGCTGCGCCGCCTGCCACGGCATCGGCGTGCGGCAGCCGTCGCGGCCTTTGAACTCGGGCCAGAAGGCGATGCCGTAAGGGTCTTGCAGCAGCGCGAACGGCACCTCGGCCTGCGGCAGGCCCAGTTCCTCGCCCTGGTAGACGCAGACGCTGCCGCGCAGCGCGGTCAGCAGCGCCCACAGCAGTTGGCACTGCGCCAGCGAGCGCGCGCCCACGGCGTCTCCAGCGCCTCCCGCGCCGGTCTCGCCGGCCGCCGCCGGCCGGGCCCAGCGCGTGGCGACGCGCTCGGAGTCGTGGTTGGAAAACGCCCAGCAGCCCCAGCCGCCGGTGGACTTCAGTTCGCGCGTCAGGCGCTCGACCTCGGCGCGCACGTGGGCGGCGCGGCCGTCGCGCGTAAGCAGGGCGAAGCTGTAGGCCATGTGCAGCCGGCGCCCGCCCTCGGTGTAGCTCGCCATCAGCGGCGGCGCGTCCTCGTCGCCCACCTCGCCCATGGCCACCGCGCCGTATTCGTCGAGCACGCCGCGCACCCGCTCCAGGAAAGCCAGGTTCTCCGGGCGGCTCTTGTCGTACAGGTGGCGCTGCATCGCATAGGGGTTTTCGGCCTGGACGGTGCTGACCACCTGCCCGGGCGCGGCCGGCGGGTTGTCGCGCAGCAGGGCGTCGCTGAACTGGTGGTTGCAGGCATCGAAGCGAAAGCCGTCCACCCCGCGCGCGCACCAGAAGCGGATCTCGTCGAGCACTTGCGCCTGCACGGCGGGGTGGTGGAAGTTGAGGTCGGGCTGGCTGGCCAGGAATTGGTGCAGGTAATACTGCCGCCGCCGTGCATCCCAGGTCCAGGCCGGGCCGCCGAACACCGACAGCCAGTTGTTGGGTGGCGAGCCGTCGGGCCGCGCATCGGCCCAGACGTACCAGTCGGCCCGCTCGCCGGTGCGGCTGGCTCGGCTGGACTGGAACCAGGCATGCTGGTCCGAGGTGTGCGAGAGCACCTGGTCGATCAGCACCTTCAGCCCCAGCGCATGCGCGCGCGCCAGCAGCCGGTCGAAGTCGGCCAGCGTGCCGAACAGCGGATCGACCTGCCGGTAGTCGGCCACGTCGTAGCCGAAATCCTTCATGGGCGATTGGAAGAAGGGCGACACCCAGATCGCATCCACCCCCAGCGCCGCCACGTGGTCGAGCCGCTGCACGATGCCCGGCAGATCGCCCACCCCGTCGCCATTGCTGTCGAGGAAACTGCGCGGGTAGATCTGGTAGATGACGGCGCCGCGCCACCAGTCGGCGGACGACGCGGCCGGGGTGGGGGGAAGGACAGGTTCGGCAGGGTTCACGCAGGCTCCTGAAGGTTTCCACGCCATGAAGACCCATTCAATCACAGGCCCGCGCGCACGTGGCCCCGGGTGACACGTGCGCCTGTAAAAAATCCGGAAACAGCCAAGCCAGGGGAGCGCGAGGGGTCAGGACTTGCGGGTCTGCAACTGCTCCTGGAGATCAGCCTCGGCCAGATCGATGAGGGCATGGGCCGCCCGCTCGGCGGCGTCGGCATCGCCCTGTTCGATGGCGACGCAGATGGCCTCGTGCAGCGGCAGCGACGCCGCCGGGCCGTCCGACTTCCAGGTGACGGCGCGAAAGCTGGTGTGCAGCAAGGCGAACATCGACGCGCGCAGGCCGCGCACGTACTGGTTGCCGCTGGCGGCCATCAGCACCGAATGGAATTGCAGGTCGGCCGCCATGTAGTCACCCTGGCCCGCGACCGCCCGCGCCATCGCCTGGTAAGCCGAGCGCAGCTGGCGGCGCTCCTCGGCGCTGGCGCGCAGCGCGGCCAGTCGGGCGGCGCCGGGCTCGACGATGCGGCGCAGATCGGCCAGGTCGCGCGCCATGCCCGGATCTTGGTCCAACAAGCGCGAACGCCAGCCGATCACGTCCGGATCGAACAGGTTCCAGTCATCGGTGGCCTGCACCACCGTACCGATACGGCGCTGCACCGACAGCATGCCCTTGGCCGCCAGGGACTTGATGGCCTCGCGGATGACGATGCGGCTGTAGCCAAAGCGCACGCACAGGTCGGACTCGGGCGGCAGGACCTGGCCTGGCGAGTAGCGGCCATCGCAGATGTCCTGGCCCAGCTGGTGCATGACCTGCGCTTGAAAGGTGGCGCGAACCTTGGGGGCGTCCGGGGACATCGGCGGCAGGCTTCTCCATGTGACGAAACGCATCGACCTTACCCGGTTTAGATCCCCCCGGAAGAGCGGGCCAGGACTTTCCAGCCATCAGGACTAACCCTGAACCGCAGGCGCGCAATTTAAATCATCATACGTTATACGTTAACAGCGAAAGGAAGACCCATGGCAAGCCGCCTTTTCGACCTGTCTGGCCGCACCGCCCTGATCACCGGATCGGCACGCGGCATCGGCCTAGCGATCGCCCGGGGCCTGGCTGAAGCCGGCGCGCGCGTGATCCTCAACGGCCGGCAAGCGGCCGCGCTGGAGGCGACCGTCGCCCAGTTGTCGGCGCAGGGCCACGACGTCCAGGGCGCGCCGTTCGACGTGGCCGACGAGCAGGCGGTCGTGCAGGCCTTCCGCCGCTTCGACGCGCAGGGCATCCCGATCGACATCCTGGTCAACAACGCCGGCATCCAGCACCGCGCGCCCATGCTGGAGCTGCAGTTGCAAGACTGGCAGCGCGTCATCGACACCAACCTCACCGCCGCCTTCCTGGTCGGCCGCGAAGCCGCGCGCCGCATGATCGCGCGCGGCCAGGGTGGCAAGATCATCAACATCGGCTCGCTGACCAGTCAGGCCGCACGCGCCACGGTCGCGCCCTACACCGTGGCCAAGGCGGGCATCAAGCTGCTGTCGCGCGCGATGGCGGCCGAGTGGGCGCAGCACAACATCCAGGCCAACTCGATCGGCCCGGGCTACATCCTGACCGACATGAACGAGGCCCTGGTCGCCAACCCGCAGTTCGACGCCTGGGTCAAGAGCAGCAACCCGACGCAGCGCTGGGGCAAGCCCGAGGAACTGGCCGGCACCGCCGTGTTCCTGGCCTCGCCCGCGTCGGACTACGTCAACGGCCAGATCATCTACGTGGACGGTGGCTGGCTGTCGGTGCTCTAGACGCCTGCGGGCGAACGCGGACCGGGTTTTTCTGGATTCGCCCTGACAGCGCTGTCCGTATAACGACCGACGCCGTGGCCGCACCCGCCCGCCACCGTTCCCATCGACCTCAAGGAGACAAGACATGACCCGTTGCCCCGCAGTTTTCGGCCCGCCTCGTCTGGCACGCTTCACGCGCCGCGCCGCGCTCCTGGCCGCCACGGCCGCAGCGGCCACGCTGATGGCTCTGCCCGCGCAGGCCGAGATCAAGGCACGCATTGGCCATGCCATGCCCGAAACCCACCCGCAAGCGACGGCGATGAACAAGTTCGCCGAGCTGGCTTCGGCCTACACCAACGGCAACGTCAAGATCCAGACCTATCACAGCGCCGTGCTGGGCAGCGACGAAAAGCAGTTGCAGGCGGTGCAGGCCGGCACGCAGGACCTCTACATCGGCACGCTGGCGCCGCTGTCCACGCGCGTCAAGGAAGTGCAGATCTGGGACCTGCCCTTCATGTTCCGCGACACCCGCGAGGTCTACGCGCTGCTCGATGGCGCCTCCTCCAAGCAGGTCTTCGAGAAGATCGCGCCGGCCGGCCTGGTCGGGCTGACCTGGACCGGCATGGGCTTTCGCAACCTCTCCAACAGCAAGCACGCGGTGACCCGGCTGGAAGACATCAACGGCTTGAAGATCCGCGTGATGACCAACCCGGTGGCGCTCGACACCTGGAAGGCGCTGGGCGCCAACGCGACGCCGATGGCCTTCGCCGAAGTCTTTCCGGCACTCGAGATCAAGGCGCTTGACGGCCAGGAAAACCCGCTGCTGCACATGTACGCCAACAAGATGCAAGAGGTGCAGAAGTTCATCTCGCTGACCAACCACGTCTACACGCCGGTGGCGCTGGTGGCTTCCAAGAGGTTCTGGGACAAGCTCTCGGAGGCTGATCGCACCGGCGTTCGCAAGGCCGCCGTGGAGGCCGGCCTGCTGCAGCGCAAGCTGCTCGACGAGGGCGACGCCGAGGTGATCGGCAAGTTCAAGGCCGCGGGCGTGCAGGTCAACCCGGTCAGCCCGGCTGAACTGGCACGCATCCAGGAGAAGGTGCAGCCCGTGGTCGCCAAGTTCACACCGCTGATCGGCGAAGCCTTCGTCAAGGGTTTCTACGCCGAGATCGAACAGGTTCGCGCCACGCCCCGGTAAACACGCAGCCACCTGTTTCCCGCCGCCAGCCAAGCCGGGCATCGCCCTGGTGAGGCCGCCCTGCCTTGCCCCGAACAAAGAAGGATCGCTCATGGGCCACGCCTTGAAATCAATCGCCGACCTCTTCACCCGCGTGCTGGAGATCGTCATGGTCGCCTGCCTGGCCGTGATGTTCGCCATGGTGCTCGGCAATGTGCTGCTGCGCATGTTCTTCAACACCGGCATCGACCTGTCGGAAGAAATACCGCGCTTCGCCTTCATCTGGATGACTTTCCTGGGCGCCATCGTCGGCATGCGCCGGCGCGCCCACCTGGGCGTCGACATCGTGGTGCAGGCGCTGCCGGTACTCGGCCGCCGCGTGTGCTGGGGCATCAGCCAGGCCGTGATGCTGGTGTGCTGCGGCTACATCGTCTACGGCACCTGGCTGCAGCACGACATCGTGGCGGGCAACGCCTCGCCGGTGGCCCAGATCAGCATGCTGTGGGTACTGGGCGTGAGCTACCTGACCGGCAGCGCCATCGGGCTGATCTGCCTGTCCAACCTGATCCGGCTGTTCGCCGGCAAGGTCGGCGACGACGAGCTGGTCGACGTGCACGAGGAAGGCATGAGCGAGGCCCTGGCCGCCGAACATGACCTGACCCGCCCGACCGCCGCCACGCCTGCCGCGCAAGCTCCCCGGAGATAAGCCGCCATGACCATTTTCGTCTTCATCTCCTCGCTGCTCGGCCTGATGGCGCTGGGCATGCCCGTGGCCTTCGCGCTGATCGGCTGTGGCCTGGCCATGATGTTCTACATGGGCTTCACCGATCCGCAGATCGTGATCCAGAACATGTGGGACGGCGCCAACAGCTTTCCGCTGCTGGCCGTTCCCTTCTTCATGCTGGCCGGCGAATTCATGAACGCCGGCGGCATGACGCGGCGCATCATCCACATGGCCATGGCCTGGATCGGCCACGTGCGCGGCGGCCTGGGCTACGTGGCGGTCATGGCCGCCGTCGTGATGGCCTCGCTCTCCGGCTCGGCCGTGGCCGATACCGCCGCGCTGGCCGCAGTGTTGGTGCCGCTGATGCGCAACGCGGGCTACAACATCAACCGCTCGTGCGGGCTGATCGCCTGCGGCGGCATCATCGCGCCGGTGATCCCGCCGTCGATCGGCATGATCCTGTACGGCGTGACCGGCGGCGTCTCGATCACCAAGCTGTTCATCGCCGGCATCGTGCCGGGCCTGATGATGGGGCTGGCGATCATGCTGGCGTGGCGCTGGTCGATCAACAGGGACAAGCCCAAGGTCGAGCCCAGGCGCAACATGGCCGAGCGGCTGACCTCCACGCGCCAGGCGCTGTGGGCGCTGGTGCTGCCGGTAGTCATCATCGGCGGCCTCAAGACCGGCCTGTTCACGCCGACCGAAGCCGCGGTGATCGCCGCCATCTACTCTCTGCTGGTGGGCCTGCTGGTGTACCGCGAGATCAAGCCGAAGGACTTGTTCCGCCTGTTCTACCGCGCGGCCGAGACCACCGCCGTGATCATGTTCCTGGTGTCGGCGGCCGGCGTTTCGGCCTGGCTCATCACCACCGCCGACATCCCGCAGCAACTGGCCGACCTGGTCGAGCCGATCATGGACAACAAGATGCTGCTGACCTTCGTGCTGATGCTGCTGGTGCTGCTGATCGGCACCGCGCTGGACTTCACGCCCACCGTGCTGATCATGACGCCGGTGCTGATGCCCGTGCTCAAGCAAGCCGGCATCGACCCGGTCTACTTCGGCGTGCTGTTCATCATGAACAACGCCATCGGCCTGGTCACGCCGCCGGTGGGCACGGTGCTCAACGTGGTCTGCGGGGTGGCCCGGATCCCGATGAGCGGCGCCATCAAGGGCGTGCTGCCCTTCATGGTCGCGCAAACCATCGTCATGCTGCTGCTGGTGGTGTTCCCGCAGATCGTGATGTGGCCGCTGGAATGGATGACACGCTGAGCCCCGCCCCTTTCCAAGGACAACACAGGAGACATCGACATGACCCGCTTCGCAATCCGCAGAGGTCTGCTGGCCGCGCTGGCCGGCCTGGCCCTGATGGCCTCGGCCCTGCCCGCCGCCCACGCGCAGGCCGCCAAGAAGGTCCGGCTGGGCCACTCCTTCACCGACTCGCATCCGCGCGCCGTCGCCATGAAACGGTTCGCCGAGGAAGTGGGCAAAGCCACCCACGGCGCCGTGCGCATCGAGGTCTACGGCAGCTCGCAGCTCGGCTCGGAGGAGAAGATGCTGATCGCCGTGCAAAGCGGCGTGCAGGAGCTGTACCTGGGCGCGCTCTCGCCCATCGCGGTACGCAAGAAGCAACTGCAGATCTTCGATTTCCCCTTTCTGTTCGCCTCCGGCGCCGAGGCGGCCCATGTGCTCGATGGACCGGTGGGCCGCAAGCTGCTCGACAGCCTGGGCGACATGAACATGCAGGGCCTGACCTGGTCGGGCGGCGCCTTCCGCGACATGTCCAACAGCCGCCGCCCCATCCAGACGCTGGAGGACATGAAAGGCTTGAAGGTGCGCGTGATGCAGAACCCGATGGCACTGGCGAGCCTCAAGGCCATGGGCATCAACGCGGTGCCGATGGCCTTCACCGAGGTCTATCCGGCGCTGGAAATCAAGGCCCTCGACGGCTACGAGCACCCGGTGGTCGACATGTACGCCAACAAGATGTACGAGGTCCAGAAGTACCTCACCATCACGCGCCACGTCTACACGCCGGTCGCGCTGGTGGCGTCGAGCAAGTGGTGGAACAGCCTCACTCCCGATCAGCGCGGGATCGTGCAGAAAGTGGCCGAGGACACCCGCGCCTTCGAGCGCGAGCTGGAGCTGAAGGAAGCCGCCGTCGTGGTCCAGGCACTCAAGGACAAAGGCATGACCGTGGCCGAGATGCCGCCCGCCGAACTGCAGAAGATCCGCGCCGCCGTGCAACCCGTGGTCGACCAGGCCGCCAAGGACATCGGCCCGGACTTCGTGCAAGGCGTCTACGCCGAGATCGACGCCTACCGCAAGCGCCCATAGCGCCCATAGCGCCCATCGACCCCATCACCCATTTCGACAGCACCATGGAAGCACTCGTCATCCACGCCCCCGGCGATCTGCGCATCGAGGACATCCCCACGCCCGAAGTCGGCCCCGGCCAGGTCCGCGTGCGCGTGCGCGCCGGCGGCATCTGCGGCTCGGACCTGCACTACTACCAGCACGGCGGCTTCGGCGCCATCCGCATCCAGCAGCCCATGGTGCTGGGTCACGAGGTGGCCGGCCAGATCGCGCAGCTCGGCGCCGGCGTGACCACGCTGGCCGCCGGCCAGCTCGTGGCCGTCAACCCCAGCCAGCCCTGCGGCCAGTGTCGCTTCTGCCAGCAAGGCCTGCAAAACCACTGCCTGGACATGCGCTACTACGGCAGCGCCATGCGCCTGCCCCACGTGCAAGGGGCCTTCCGCCAGGAAATCGTCATCGACGCGCGCCAGGCCTTCGTGCTGGCCGATGGCATCAGCGACGCCGAAGGCGCGATGGCCGAACCGCTGGCCGTGGCCCTGCACGCCGCCAACCGCGCCGGCCCGCTGCTGGGCAAACACGTGCTGGTGACCGGCAGCGGCCCGATCGGCGCCATGGCCGTGATCGCCGCGCGGCGTGCCGGCGCCACCCACATCGTGGCGACCGACGTGGTCGACCAGCCCCTGCGCAAAGTCGCCCGCGTGGGCGCCGACGAAACCCTCAACGTCGCGACAAACCCCGAGGCGCTGTCGCGCTACGCCGCCGACAAGGGCCAGTTCGACGTGCTGTTCGAGGCCAGCGGCAACGCCCACGCGCTGCGCGCGGCCTTCGACGTGCTACGCCCACGCGGCGTGATCGTGCAAATGGGCCTGTCAGGCGCGGACATGACACTGCCCTTCAACGTGATCACCGCCAAGGAGTTCGACCTGCGCGGCACCTTCCGTTTCCACGATGAATTCGGCACCGCCGTCACCCTGATCAACCAGCGCCTGGTCGACCTCACACCGCTGGTCTCGGCCACCCTGCCCTACCGCGACGCCGGCCGCGCCTTCGCCCTGGCCGCCGACCGCACGCAGGCGATGAAGGTGGTGCTGAGCTTCGATTAAGAAAACCCAGCAGATCCAGCGACCAAGCGCCGCCTCTCCTTTCAAGTGACAGCGTGGGCGGGCTTGGCCCGACCAGGACTGTCGCCCCCCAGTGGGGGGGAGGCGCCGAAGGCGCTTCGGGGGGCGTCTCATCACCACTCTGCCACGCTGCCATCCGCGTGCCGCCACACCGGGTTGCGCCAGCGGTGGCCTTCGGCGGCGCGTTCGCGCACATAGGCTTCGTTGACCTCGATACCCAGACCCGGGCCGCTGGGCATGGCGACGTAGCCGTCGCGGTAGGCGAAGGCTTCGGGGTTGTTGACGTAGTCCAGCAAGTCGTTGGCGGCGTTGTAGTGGATGCCCAGGCTCTGCTCCTGGATGAAGGCGTTGTACGACACCGCGTCGATCTGCAGGTTGGCGGCCAGCGCAATCGGCCCCAGCGGGCAGTGCAGCGCCACGGCCACGTCGTGCGCCTCGGCCATGGCGGCGATCTTGACGGTTTCGGTGATACCGCCCGAGTGCGAGGGGTCGGGCTGGATGATGTCGACGCCGCCGATGGCCAGCACGCGCTTGAAGTCCCAGCGCGAGTACAGCCGCTCGCCCAGCGCGATGGGCGCGGCGCCAATCGCGGCCAGTTCGGGAATCACCTCCAGGTGCTCGCTGAGTACCGGTTCCTCGATGAACATCAGCCCGAAGTCGCGCAGCTCGCGCATCAGCACCTTGGCCATGGGCTTATGCACGCGGCCGTGGAAATCCACGCCTATGCCGATGTCCGGGCCCACGGCGTCGCGGATCGTCGCCACGTTGGCGACGGCGCGCGCGACCTTGTCGTGGCTGTCGATGTACTGCATTTCCTCGGTACCGTTCATCTTGACGGCCGTGAAGCCCCGCGCCACCGCGGCCTGCGCCTGCGCGGCGGTTTCGCTCGGACGGTCGCCACCGATCCACGAGTACACGCGGATACGGTCGCGCACCGGCCCGCCCAGCAGTTCGTGGACGGGCAGGCCCAGCGCGCGGCCCTTGATGTCCCACAGCGCCTGGTCGATGCCGGCGATGGCGCTCATCAGGATCGGCCCGCCGCGATAAAAGCCGCCGCGGTACATCACGTTCCAGAGGTCCTGCACATGGCGCGGATCGCGTCCGATCAGGTAGTCGGCCAGTTCATCGACTGCGGCGGCCACGGTGTGGGCGCGGCCTTCGACCACCGGCTCGCCCCAGCCGACCACGCCCTCGTCGGTCTCGATCTTGAGGAAACACCAGCGCGGCGGGACGATGAAGGTGCTGAGTCGGGTGATTTTCATGAGGAGGTCGGCAGCCGGGAGTGAAGGGGGAAAGAATCAGCGGTGGCCGTGCCAGGCCAGCCACGCGGCCTGGAACGCCTGCGCGGCGACGGCCACCTCGGCGACCGGCATGCCGGGCTTGTACAGCGCCGAGCCCAGTCCGAAACCCTGCGCGCCGGCATCGAGATAGGCGGCCAGGGTCTGCGGCGTGATGCCGCCCACCGGCAGCAGCGGCACCTCGCGCGGCAGCACCGCGCGCCACGCCTTGAGCACGGCGGGCGGCAACTGTTCGGCTGGAAACAGCTTGAGCCCATGGGCGCCAGCGGCCAGCGCCGCGAAGGCTTCGGTCGGCGTGGCCACGCCCGGCGCGCATTGCAGGCCGGCCGCCACGGCCGCGCGGATGACGGCGGCGTCGCCGTGCGGCATCACCACCAGCCCCGCGCCCGCGTCGCGCAGACGCTGGACATCGGCCGGGCTCATCACGGTGCCGCCACCCACCAGGCAGTCGGCTGGCAGCGCCTGGCGCAGCAAGGCGATGCTGTCGAAAGGCTGCGGCGAATTGAGCGGCACCTCGATGATGCGCAGCCCCGCGCCGTAGAGCGCCTGGCCGACGGCCACGCTTTCATCGGGCCGGATGCCGCGCAGGATGGCGATCAGGCCGGAGAGCCGGGCCGCGGAAGATTCAGACATGGGAAAGGACTCCAGAAAAAGGGGGAACACGCAGCCGCTAGGCCACCAGGCCCGCCGCGCGCGCCATGGCCCACAGGCCGGCCTCGGTGGCTTCGGCGATCCAGCGCACGTCGGCCACGCCCGCGTGCGCCAGCGCCAGCCGGTAGCGGCGGCACAGGGGCTCGTCGCCGATCAACGACCAGGACTGGCCCCGCGCCTGCGCGCCCAGCGTGCGGCAGACCGAGCCGACCTCGTGGCCGATCAGCAGGCCCGAGAGGTAATCGGCCTGCGCCTCGGCTGTCAACACGCCCGTCAGGCCCAGGGTGCGCACGCTGAAGACCGTCGACAGCGGCCCGCGCCGGCCGGCCTCGGACTGCGCTGTCTCAAGACCGCGCTCAAAAGCGGCGGCATCGAAATCGTCGGAGCGGCGCAAGGTGCGCGCGAGAAGGGTGTGCTGGCTCAGCGCGGCGTAGATTTCGCCCGTCATGTAGGTATCGAAGGCGGCCACCCCGCCGCGCTCGATGCGTGCCCACTTGCTGTGCGAGCCCGGCAGACCGATCAGGCCGTCCGGCCCCACCGCCCGCAGGGCCAGCGCGCCGGCAATCTGGGTTTCCTCGCCGCGCATCACGTTGGGCAAGTCGCCGGCCTCCATCAGGCCAGGCACGATCAGCAAGCGGCGCCCCCCGCCGCCCAAGCTCACCTCGGCGAGTTCAGCGGCCACCCGCACCGGGTCCGCCGGGACCGCCACGTAACGGGCTTCGCGCCAGCCCTGGGCACTGCCGACCATGCCGCAGGCCAGCAGGGGTGCGGCCGGGGCGGCCTCCAGCCAATCGCCGGCAATGGCCGCCAGGGCCTGCTCGAAACCCGCCGGCCCCGCGGCCGGCAATTGGGTGATGCCATGCGGCGCATGCCGGCGCTCGCCGACCTTCCCCTGGGCATCGAAACGAAAGGCCCGCAGCGAGGAAGTGCCCCAATCCAGTCCAATCAGGGCGGTCGCGGCAGGCGATGGAGACACGGGCAAAGACATGACCATAGGGCGAAAAAACAGCCGATGCACCCGGTCGCTCCGGGCATCTCAAAACATCATATGAATCCGCCCGGGAAAACCGGCTAGTGATAACCCGTACCGTGACGGCCGGGGCAAGAGGCCTGGCTCGCCCAGGGCATGCGGCAATGCCCTGGCCTTCGCGGGCCGTCATAACCATCTGCCATTTGCGTCATTCCGACGCCGCCGCGCCACGGCATGATGACAGCCCATGCACGTCGATCTCCGTCAACTCCGCCACTTCATCGCCCTGGTCGAGCTGGAGCAATCCGAATGAGCCAGACGGATCGCAGCGGCAACAACGGCCCCAGCCTGCCGGCGTCCCTGTGCATCATCTTCGACCTCGACGGCACGCTGGTCGACAGCGAGCGGCTGAACAACCAGGCCTTCCTGGACCTGCTGCCCGACCTCGGCCTGGCCGTCGACGATCTCATCCGCCGCTACGGCGGCCAGCAATTGGCGGCCATCCTGGAAGACCTGGAACGGCAAATCGGACACCCCTTGCCGGACGGCTTCGAGCCGGCCTACCGCCAGCGCGTGGCCGAACTGTTCGACACCCGGCTGCAGGCCACGCCCGGGACGGCCGACCTGCTGCGCCAACACACTTTCGCGCGCTGCGTGGCCTCCAGCGCGCCGCTGGACAAGATCGGCCGGGCGTTGCGCGCCAGCGGGCTGGCGCCGTATTTCGACGTGCAGCACCTCTACAGTTCCTATGACATCGGCCGCTGGAAGCCCGACCCCGGCATCTTCCTGCACGCCGCGCAGGCCATGGGGCGCGCGCCGCGCGACTGCCTGGTCATCGAAGACAGCGCCGCCGGCCTGGCCGCCGCCGATGCGGCCGGCATGGCGGCCCTGCACTACGTGCCGCCCGACAGCGCCGTCACGCCCTCGCCGTGCCATCCGGTGCTGCGCGAGATGACCTCACTGCCTCAATGGATCGCCCGGCTGGCGCGCGCATGATCCGATCCACCGCCAACGATTTCCTCGCCATGCCCGCCACCATACCCTCCATCCTGACCCGCCCCGCCCACGCCGCCGATGCGGCCGCCGCCTGTGCGCTCGTGCGGGCCTCGATTCGTGAGGCCTGCCAAGCCGACCATGGACAGGATCCCGCCCGGCTGAACCGTTGGCTGGACAACAAAACCACGGACCACTTCGCCCGCTGGCTGGCCGACCCCGCCGCCTACGCCGTGGTCGCCGAGATCGAGGGCCGCCCCGCGGGTTTCGCCTTGGCGCGCCAAAACGCCTTGCGGCTGTGCTACGTGGACCCCGCTCTGCTGCGCCGAGGCGTGGGCTCGGCCCTGCTCGATGCCATCGAGCGCCAGGCCGGCGCACGCCAGATCGCCGCACTCTGGCTGCACAGCACCCGCACGGCCCACGCGTTCTATGCGGCCCGCGGCTATCGACCTGCCGCCGCGGATGCCGACTGCGCGGCCACCGCCAACGTTGCGATGGCGCGGCCGCTGGGCGATCTCCAGCTCCTGCCCACCACGCAGGCCGATGCGGAAGACCTGGTCGCGCTGCGCATCGCCGCGATGCGTCCCAGTCTGGAGCGCCTGGGGCGCTACGACCCCGAGCGCGCCCGTGCGCGCTTCCTCTCGGTCTTCAAGCCCCAGCACAGCCATCACCTGCTCTGGCGAGGCATCAAGGCCGGCCTGCTCACGAGCAGGCCCCTGCCGCACGCGCTGCAACTGGACCACCTCTACATCCACCCCGACGACCAGGGCCAGGGCATAGGCTCGCAAGCCATGGCCTTCGTCATCGCCCAAGCCGCGGCCCTGCGGCTGCCCATCGAGGTCGTCGCGCTGCGCGACAGCGATGCCAACCGCTTCTACCAGCGCCACGGCTTCGTGCTGCAGGCGCAGTCCGAGTGGGACAACCACTACCTGCGGCCGCTGGCCTCGCCAGCATGACGGACACGTCACACGACCTGCTGCTGTTCGACCTGGACGGCACGCTCAGCGATCCGGCGCTGGGCATCGGCCGCTCCATCGAATACGCCCTGCAGTGCCACGGCTATCCGCCGCTGCCGCCCTCGCAGTTGCCGGCCTGGATCGGTCCCCCGCTGGACGTGGGCTTTCGCACACTGGCTGGCGCCGTCTCTGACGCCGATGTGCGCGCGCTCGTGGCCAGCTACCGCGAACGCTACGCCGCCCTCGGCTATGCCGAAAACGTGCTCTACCCTGGCGTGGCCGAAGCGCTCGCCCGGCTGACCGCCGACGGATGGCCCTTGGCGGTCTGCACCTCCAAGCGGGCCGATTTCGCCGAACGCATCCTGGCGCACTTCGGCCTGCGCCAGCACTTTCGCTTCGTCGACGGCGGCGACATCGGCATCCACAAAACGCAGCAAATCGCGCAACTGCGCGCCCAAGGTCTCGTCTCCACGGCAAGCGTCATGATCGGCGACCGTGACGTGGACATCGTGGCGGCCCATCGCAACGGCCTGGCGGCCTGCGGCGTTCTGTGGGGCTATGGCGGCCGCGAGGAACTGAGCGCATTGCAGCCCCGCTACCTGCTCGCTTGCCCGACGACGCTGGCCAGCCCCAGCACATGGCCCGGCTTCCCGCAAGCGCCAAGCCATCCGGATTCATTCCCACAAATACAACAATAGTTCACAAAACTACACATTAAATCCATAGAATTCGCGCCCTTCTTTGCACATCTGCAAACAAGAACAATGAAGGGAATCATTCTTATGAAGAAAACTACTTTGACCCACTGGTCGATTGCGGCAGCAGCCACCCTCTTGACCGCCACGGCGACCTGCAGCGCTGTCGCGGCAGAAAATGTGTCACTGACGGGATCGTGGCGGCTGGTCAGCTACCAGGTCGAGTCGCAGGAAACCGGCAAGAAGATCCCGGCCATGGGCGATCATCCCAGTGGCCGCGTGATCTTCACGGCGGACCACCGGGTTGCTTTCGTGCTGACGGGCGACGGGCGCAAAGCCGGCAAAACGGACGCCGAGAAGGCAGCGCTGCTCAACACCCTGGTGGCTTACACCGGCATCGAACGGGTCAACGGCAACCAGTGGTGCACCGACGTCAGTGCCGCCTGGAATCCGGAATGGGTGGGCACCACCCAGTGCCGTGATTTCCAGCTCAAGGGCGACCGCCTGGAGGTGCTGACGCCATGGCGCCAGATGCCGAACTGGCCAGGCACGACGCGTTCGATCGTCACGTTCGAGCGCGACCGCTGACCCACGCGCGCGGGCAGGCACGCCGCCTGCCGCGCGGCCGTCTTGCCGGGGCCCGTCAAGACCCGGCGGGACAGCACGGGAACGGAGCTTCCCCCACACGATTTGGAACACGCCCCATGTTGTCTTGGGGCGACCCGGCAACAAAAAGCCGCCGCGACCCGAAGGCCGCGGCGGCTTTTTGTTGCGCCGCTGGCGCGGCTGGCGCGCCAGGGTGACGAGACTTACTGGTCGTCGGCGGGCTTGCCCGGACGCGGAGCGGGGGGCTCACCGCCCTTGCCGTCCTTGCCATGCGGGCCGTGCGGGCCACCGCGGGGGCCGGGGGGCGGCGGCAGGGTTTCGGCGTCGAACACCTTTTGCTGGGCCGGCGTGAGGCTGGCGTAGAAGGCCTTGGTGGCGTTATCGCGCTGGGTCTGTTCGAGGTCGCGCTGGGCCTTGAGGGCGTGCAGGCGGTCGATGCGCTCGGGCGTGGTCAGCTTGGCGAAGTCTTCGCGCTCGGCCTTGGCATCGGGCGGGGCGGCGGGGCGCTGGGGCGGCTTGCCGGCTTCGGTCCAGGCCTTCCAGGCGGCTTCCTGCTGCGGCGTGATCGCGAGCTTGGCCTTGAGCACGTCCAGACGCTGGGCTTGTTGCTCGGCCTGGCGCTTGGGGTCGAAGCGGGGCGGTTCGCCGCGGGGACCGCCGGGCTCGGCCTGGGCACCCGGGGGCGGCGGGGGGGGCTCGTCGCCGGCCACCTGGGCAAGGGCGGAGCCGCCCATCAAGGCCATGGCGCTGATGGCGAGCAAGCGGCGGGCCGCCTGGGTGCGAAGGATTTGGATGTTCATGGCGGTCTCCTTGGAAACGGAAAGAACAGAGGAAAAAACAAGTCGGAGACACCGGACCGCCAGAAGGCTCGGCGGCGCACGGTGAACGGATGCAGCCACGAGTCCGGGTTTTCCCTCTGGTGCAGCCGGGCATCCGATGACTTCAGTATGGGAGGAGCAGGCAACCGGGCCGTGAGGGGGCCGCAAGGTTTTGTAAAGTTTCCGGAGCCAACCGCCGACCCGTTCGCTGGGGCATCGGGTAGCATGCGACGGCGCTGGCGCCGAGCTGGCGCGCCCGATCACACGCAAAGACCCATGCAACGCAGACAACTCCTCGCCGCGGCCCTGGCGCCGCTCGCCGCCGCCGGCACGCCGGCCTTCGCCTCCACCTACCCCGACCGCCCGATCCGCATGGTGGTGCCCTTCCCGCCGGGCGGCGGCACCGACATCCTGGCGCGGCTGGTGGCCAGCGAGGTCGGCCAGGCGCGCGGCTGGACCATCGTGGCCGACAACCGGGCCGGTGCCGGCGGCACGCTGGGCATCGCCGAGGCGGTGCGCGCCGCGCCCAGCGGCTACGAGATGGTGATGGGCCAGAAGGACAACCTGGTGGTCGCGCCCTGGCTCTACAAGCACGTCAGCTACGACCCGGCCCGCGACCTGGCGCCGGTGGCGCACGTGGCCTACACGCCGGTGGTGTTCGTGGTGCGCGCCGATTCGCCGCTCAAGACACTCGCCGACGTGGTCCGCGCCGCCAAGTCCCGCCCCGGCCAGCTCAGCTACGGCTCGCCGGGCAACGGCACCACCATCCACCTGTCGGCCGAACTGTTCAAGAAGGCCGCGCGCGCCGACATCGCCCACGTGCCGTACAA
The DNA here is from genome assembly GCA_047606565.1 of Comamonas sp. GTDB lineage: Bacteria > Pseudomonadota > Gammaproteobacteria > Burkholderiales > Burkholderiaceae_C > Comamonas_F. The sequence goes on along the minus strand of JASGEH010000005.1, from coordinate 6,568 downwards.
GGGCTCCAACCCGGCGCTGCTGGACGTGCTGGCCGGCAACATCGACCTGATGGCCTCGTCGGTGCCGTCGGTGCTCGGCCAGATCAAGGCCGGCAAGCTGCGCGCGCTGGCCGTCACCTCGGCGCGGCGCAGCAGCTCGCTGCCGGCGGTGCCGACCATCGCCGAGTCGGGCTACCCGGATTTCGACGTCAGCACCTGGTACGGCCTGTTCATGCCGGCCGGCGCGCCACAAGCGGCGATCGTGGCGATGCACGAGGCCGTCAACGCGCTGCTGGCTGCGCCGCACATGCGGCAGGCCGTCATCGACCAGGGCGCCGAACCGCTGGCCCTGAGCCGCCAGCAACTGGGCGAGCTGGTGGCGCGCGAATACCGCCAGTGGGAACGCATCGTCCGGGAATCGGGTGCGGTGATCGAGTAATCGCTCGTGCCCGCGCGGCGCGTCGCGGCCGGCCACTGCGGGGCTGACTTCGGAGCGACTTCGGGGCCATTGCCCGGCGCGCCTGCACGGCGCGCGCGGCCCGGCCAGAATGGCCGCTGCCTGCCGTGGCGCGCCGCCACGGCGGCCGGTGTTTTCCCTGCTGACGCTTGAACTGGAGTCCGATTCATGAGCGCTTCCCCTGGTGACCGCCCCTACGTTCCCCCCGCCGTCTGGCAGCCCAAGCCGGCGACCGGCCGTTTCGCCAACATCAACCGCCCCACCGCCGGGGCGACCCACGAACGCGTGCTGCCGCGCGGGCGGCATCCGCTGCAGTTGTATTCGCTGGCGACGCCCAATGGCGTCAAGGTCACCATCTTGCTGGAGGAACTGCTGGCGCTGGGCCACGCGGGGGCCGAGTACGACGCCTGGCTGATCCGCATCGGCGAGGGCGAGCAGTTCTCCAGCGGCTTCGTGGAGATCAACCCCAACTCCAAGATCCCGGCCCTGCTCGACCTGAGCGGCGCGCAGCCGGTGCGGGTGTTTGAGTCGGGCGCCATCCTGCTCTACCTGGCCGAGAAGTTCGGCGCCTTCCTGCCGCGCGACCTGCCCGCGCGCACCGAGACGCTGAACTGGCTGTTCTGGCAGATGGGCGCGGCGCCCTACGTGGGCGGCGGCTTCGGCCACTTCTACGCCTACGCGCCGGAAAAGCTCGAATACCCGATCGACCGCTTCACCCTGGAGACCAAGCGCCAGCTCGACCTGCTCGACCAGCAGCTGGCGCGCCAGCGCTACATCGCCGGCGACGACTACGGCATCGCCGACATCGCCATCTGGCCCTGGTACGGGCAACTGGCGCTGGGCGCGCTCTACGGCGCGGCCGAGTTCCTGGCGGTGCAGGACTACCCCCACCTACTGCGCTGGGCGCGCGAGATCGGCGAGCGCCCGGCCGTGCGGCGCGGCCGCCGGGTCAACCGCATCACCGGCGAGCCGGCCGAGCAACTGGCCGAGCGGCACAGCGCGGCCGATCTCGGCTGATCGCCCGCCTCCGACCTTCCTTGCCCCTTCCTCCGCATCACGGAAAGACCATGCCCCATCTGACCATCGAATACAGCGCCAACCTGCACGGCCTGCCCGAGGAACAACTGCTCGAACGCCTCAACGCGGCGGTGTGCAGCCACCCCACCATCCTGGAGGAGGCCGACCTCAAGGCCCGCATCGCCGCGCTGCCGCGCTACCGCATCGGCCTGCACCCGGAAAACCGCGCCTTCGTCCATGCCGAACTGCGCCTGATGGCCGGGCGCGCGCCCGAGGTCAAGAAAGAACTCTCCGACCGCATCGCCGCCGTCCTCCAGGCCACCGTGCCGCAACCCGAGGGCGTGGTGGTGCAACTGAGCGTGGACATCGCCGACATGGACCGCAACAGCTATTTCAAGGGCAAGCTTTGAGCATCTGACGACCACGAAACGCGGCTATTCGCCCGTGCGCACGCGACAGCCGCCCCGAAGGCGGCCGACCGCGCCAGCCGGACAGGAAGGCGTCAGCCCACGGCCTGGGTGCGCCGCGCCAGCCAGCGGCCCACCACCAGCACGAACACGGCACCCGCCACCGCAGCGGCGTGAATCAGCCAGGGGTTCACCGAGACGACGTCCCGGAGCATGGCATCGTGAACAATGGTCTCACCACCGACCCAGCCGATCAGCGCCGCGCCCAGCGTGACGATGATGGGAAAGCGCTCCATGAGCCGGATCATCAGCGTGCTGCCGAACACCACCAGCGGAATACTGATGGCCAGCCCCAGGATCAGCAGCAGCATGCTGCCCTGCGCCGCCGCCGCGACCGCGATGACGTTATCCAGGCTCATCACCAGATCGGCCACCAGGATGGTCCGAACCGCCGCCATCAGGCCACCGCTGGCGCTCTTGGCATGCTCGTCCTCGCCATCGCTGCCCAGCAGTTGCAGGCCGATCCAGAGCAGCAGGGCACCGCCCACGATCTGCAGGAAGGGCAGCGCCATCAGCTTGGCCGCGACGACGGTCAGCACGATGCGCAGCACGACGGCGGCGCCCGAGCCGAACAGCACGGCCTTCTTCTGCTGGGCGGGCGGCAGCGAACGCGCCGCCAGCGCGATGACGACGGCGTTGTCGCCCGACAGGATGATGTTGATCCAGACGATCTGGATCAGCCCGATCCAGAATTGGGAGTCGTTGATGATGTCCATTGTCCTTTACCCTTGCTGTATGTTGGAAAGCGCTTGAGCCACGTGGACTCAAGCGCTCATTTCTTGTGTGGGCAGAAGAGAAAACGGGGCCGCCTTGCCTGGGGCGGCCCCGGGGGCAAGGCTTACTTGAGCTGCGCCTTGAGCAGCTTGCCCAGCTCCGACGGGTTGCGCGTGATGACGAAACCCGACTCTTCCATGATGGCGAGCTTGGCATCGGCCGTGTCGGCGCCGCCCGAGATCAGCGCGCCGGCGTGGCCCATGCGCTTGCCCGGAGGCGCGGTCACGCCCGCGATGAAGCCGACGATGGGCTTCTTGAAGTTTTCCTTGGCCCAGCGCGCGGCATCGGCCTCGTCGGGGCCGCCGATCTCGCCGATCATGATGACGGCGTCGGTGTCCGGGTCGTCGTTGAAGGCCTTGAGCACGTCGATGTGCTTGAGGCCATTGATCGGGTCGCCGCCGATGCCCACCGCGGTGGACTGGCCCAGGCCGACTTCGGTCAGCATGGCCACGGCTTCATAGGTCAGCGTGCCGGAGCGCGAGACCACGCCGATGCGGCCCTTGCGGTGGATGTGGCCGGGCATGATGCCGATCTTGATCTCGTCGGGCGTGATCAGGCCGGGGCAGTTGGGGCCCAGCAGCAGCGTCTTCTTGCCGCCGGCGGCTTCCTTGGCCTTGATCTTGTTGCGCACTTCGAGCATGTCCTTGACCGGGATGCCTTCGGTGATGCAGATGGCCAGGTCGAGGTCGGCCTCGACGGCTTCCCAGATCGCGGCGGCGGCGCCCGCGGGCGGCACGTAGATCACCGAGACGGTGGCGCCGGTCTGCTGCGCGGCTTCCTTGACGGTGCCGTAGATCGGGATGTTGAAGATCGACTCGCCGGCCTTCTTGGGGTTCACGCCCGCCACGAAGGCGTTCTTGCCGTTGGCGTATTCCTGGCACTTTTCCGTGTGGAACTGGCCGGTCTTGCCCGTGATGCCTTGGGTGATGACCTTGGTGTCTTTGTTGATGTAGATCGACATGTTGTTTCGTCTCCGGGCTTACTTGACGGCTGCGACGATCTTGGTCGCGGCTTCGGCCATGGTGTCGGCCGAGATGATGGGCAGGCCGGATTCGGCCAGCAGCTTCTTGCCGAGCTCCTCGTTGGTGCCCTTCATGCGCACCACCAGCGGCACGCCCAGGTTGACGGCCTTGCACGCGGCGATCACGCCAGTGGCGATGGTGTCGCACTTCATGATGCCGCCGAAGATGTTGACCAGGATGCCCTTGACGTTGGGGTTCTTGAGCATGATCTTGAAGGCCTCGGTGACCTTCTCGGCCGTCGCGCCGCCGCCCACGTCCAGGAAGTTGGCCGGCTCGCCGCCGAACAGCTTGATGGTGTCCATGGTGGCCATGGCCAGGCCGGCGCCGTTGACCAGGCAGCCGATGTTGCCGTCGAGGCTGATGTAGGCCAGGTCGAACTTGGAGGCTTCGATTTCAGCGGCGTCTTCCTCGTCGAGGTCGCGGTAGGCCACGATCTCGGGGTGGCGGAACAGCGCGTTCGGGTCGAAGTTGAACTTGGCGTCCAGGGCAATGATGTTGCCCTTGCTATCGCGGTTGAGCGGGTTGATCTCGACCAGCGAGGCGTCGGTGTCCATATAGGTCTTGTAGAGCTTCTGGAACACGTCGACGGCTTGCGCGGTGGAGTCGGCGGGCAGGCCGATCGCGTCGGCGATCTTCTTGGCCTGCTCGGCGCCCAGGCCGGTCAGCGGGTCGATGAACTCGGTGATGATCTTCTCGGGGGTGGAATGGGCCACTTCCTCGATGTCCATGCCGCCTTCGCTGGAGGCGATGAAGGCGACCTTCTGCGTGGCGCGGTCGGTCACGACCGAGACGTAGTATTCCTTCTGGATGTCGGCACCGTCCTCGATGTAGAGGCGGCGGACCTTCTGGCCCTCGGGGCCGGTCTGGTGCGTGACCAGTTGCATGCCCAGGATCTGCTCGGCGAGCTTCTTGACGTCCTCGATGCTCTTGGCGACCTTCACGCCGCCGCCCTTGCCGCGGCCACCTGCGTGGATCTGGGCCTTGACGACCCACACCGGGCCGCCGAGCTTCTGCGCGGCCTCGACAGCCTCCTGCACGGTAAAGGCAGGGATACCACGGGGGACGGGCACCCCGAATTGACGCAAGATTTCCTTGCCTTGGTACTCGTGAATCTTCATGAAGTCTCTCGTTGAAGTTCTATTTTGGGAGGGGGCCAGGCACTCAACTGCTGCCCAGCAGACGGCAGAAGACCTCCTGCATGCGCGAGGAGGCCGGCACCAACGCATGGGCACGCGGGCGGGCCGCGTTTCATGGACATGGCGCCGGCGAACTGTATCATGCAGCGCAGCAGCGGCCCAAGCGATTCGGCTGCCCGCGCGCCCCAGGGTGGCGTCACCTGCCGGCGGCCTGCGTCAGGCCGCGCTAAGCGCTTGAATCGACACACTGGTTATTCCGTTACTTATCCGACAGTCCCATGGGGTTGTCTGACATCCACGCGCCATGTCCACCATGCCCAAGATCTTCATAGACGGCGAAGCCGGCACCACCGGCCTCCAGATCCGCGAACGCCTGCAGCAACTGCCCGTCGAGGTGGTGAGCATCGCGGCCGAGCGCCGCAAGGACCCCGAGGCCAAGCGCGAGATCATCGCGGGCGTGGACCTGGTCATCCTGTGCCTGCACGACGACGCCGCGCGCGAGACCGTGGCCATGGTCGATGCCCTACCCGGCCGCAAGCCGCGCATCATCGACGCCTCGACCGCGCACCGCGTGGCACCCGGCTGGGTCTACGGCTTTCCCGAACTCGACGCCGACCAGCGCGCGGCGGTGGCCGGCGCCGAGCGCGTGGCCAACCCCGGCTGCTACGCCACCGGCGCCATCGCGCTGCTGCGCCCGCTGGTGCAGGCCGGCGTGCTGCCGGCCGACCACCCGGTCGCGCTGCCCGCCGTCAGCGGCTACTCGGGCGGCGGCCGCGCCATGATCGAGGCCTACGAGGCCGGCAGCGCGCCGCTCTACGAGGCCTATGCCTTCGGCCTCGGGCACAAGCACATCCCCGAAATCACGAAGTACGGCGGCCTCACGCGCCGCCCCATCTTCACCCCGGCGGTCGGCAACTTCCGCCAGGGCATGCTGGTGGAGCTGCCGCTGCACCTCGACACCTTGCCGGGCCAGCCCACGATCGCGCGCCTGCTGGAGATCTACCGCCAGCACTACGCGGGCGCCCGCTACGTCACGGTCGAAGAAGCGCCCGCCTCGGGCAAGCTCGACGCGCTCGCGCTCAACGACACCAACCAGCTCGAAATCCGCGTCTTCGGCAGCGAAGAACACCGCCAGGCCGTGGCCGTGGCGCGCCTGGACAACCTGGGCAAGGGCGCCTCGGGCGCGGCGGTGCAGAACCTCAAGCTGATGTTAGGTCTGGCCGACGACTGAACGCTGGCGCCGCCATGCGCGGCGGACCGCTCGCGCGACCGCCCGGCTGCGGCGCTCGCCGCCCCGCAGCCGCTACTCGCTGCCCAGGAAGTCCTCGTCGCACGCGCCTTGCACCACGCGCCGGATGACTTCGGGCGCAAACCCGCGCGAGGCCAGGAAACGCATCTGCCGGGCCCGCTCCTGCGGCGTCTCGGCCACTTCGCCAAATTTTCGCTGCCAAACCTCCCAGGCCCGGCGCGGCTCGGAGGCGCGCAGCGCCTCGACGGTGCGCGCCACCAGTTCGGCATCCAACCCCTTGCCCTGCAGCTCCTGCTTGACGCGAGCCGCCCCCAGCTTGCCGGCGCGGCGGTGCACCAGCGAGGCGGCGACCCGCTCCTCGCTGATGTAGCCCTTGGCCTGCAGCGCGTCGAGCGCGGCCTCGATCTCGCCCGGCTCCTGCTCGTAGGGCGCGAGCTTGCGCGCCAGCTCCAGCCGCGAGTGCTCGC
>JASGEH010000004.1:0-10389 GCA_047606565.1 Comamonas sp. | reverse complement strand
GCGGTAGAGGCCCGGCTACACTGGGTTCGTCCCACTGATGCTCGGCGTCCGGATCCGGCACGTCGCCGTCCACACCCCGCCCGGAGAGCCGCCCATGCATGCCGTCTCATCGCCGTCACCGGCCCAGCACCCCGAGGTCCAGGGCTTTTTCGATGAACGCACGGCCAGCGTGCAGTACGTCGCGAGCGACCCTGGCAGCGGCTGCTGCGCCATCATCGACCCGGTGCTCGACTACGACGAGAAATCCGGCAGCATCGCCACCGAAAACGCCGACCGCATCCTCGACTGGGTGCGGCGCCAGGGGCTGACGGTGGCGTGGATTCTGGACACCCATCCGCACGCCGATCACCTCTCGGCCGCGCACTACCTGAAGGAGCAGACCGGCGCGCCGACCGCCATCGGCGAGCATGTGAAAGAGGTGCAGCGGCTGTGGAAAGACCTCTACGGCTGGCCGGAGCTGCCTGCCGACGGCTCGCAGTGGGACCGGCTGCTGGCGCACGGCGAGCGCTTTGCGATCGGCGGCATCGAGGCGCGGGTGCTGTTCTCGCCCGGCCACACGCCGGCCTCGGCGACCTATGTGGTCGGCGATGCCGCCTTCGTCCACGACACCCTGTTCATGCCCGATGTCGGCAGCGCGCGCGCCGACTTCCCCGGCGGCGACGCGCGCGCGCTGTGGCAATCCATCCAGGCCATCCTGGCGCTGCCGCCGGCCACCCGCCTGTTCACCGGGCACGACTACCCGCCCGGCGGCCGCGTGCCGCGCTGGCAGAGCACGGTGGCCGAGCAGCAGCGCGACAACGCGCACGTCGCCGGCCACACCGAGGACAGCTTCGTGCAGATGCGCAGCGCGCGCGACCGCACCCTGCCCATGCCCCGGCTGATCCTGCACGCCCTGCAGGTCAACATCCGCGCCGGCCGGCTGCCGGAGCCCGATGCCAGCGGAAGGCGCCACCTCCGGATTCCGCTCGGCGCGCTGCCCACGGCGGTCTGGTGAGCGTCCTGCGCCGCCGCCCGACTGGCCTCAATCCGCCCCGCCGACGCGGCCGCGCGACTGCTTGACCTGGCCGCGCAGACTCTTGTCCTGCAGGCGGCGCCGGCGCGCGGCGCGCGTGGGCCGGGTCGCCTTGCGGGCCTTGGGCACTTCGGCCGCGCGATCGACCAGGGCCTGCAGGCGGGCCAGGGCCTCGTCGCGGTTGGCTTCGAGGCTGCGGCTGCCCTGCGCCTTGATGACGACCACGCCATCGGCCGTGATGCGCTGGTCGCGCAGCGCCAGCAGCCGCGCCTTGACGTCATCGGGCAAGCGGCTGCCGCGCACGTCGAAACGCAGGTGCACGGCGTTGGAGACCTTGTTGACGTTCTGCCCGCCCGCGCCCTGCGCGCGAATCGCCGTGCAGACGACGTCGCCGGGAAGAATCAGCAGGGGGGATGTCGAGTGATGCATGGCGCGTTTCAATCCAGATGGTCTTCGGTATCCGGGTCCGGCACCTCGCCCGTCACTTGGCGGCTGACGCGCGCTTCTTCCAGCAGCCAGGTCTTGAAGGCCTGCACCTCCGGCCGGGCCGCGCTGCGCGGGCCCATCAGCAGCCAGTAGCCCATGGGCGAATCCATGCGCCGGCCTGGCAGCACTTCCACCAGATCGCCGCGCGCCAGCGCATCGGCCACCAGCGGCAGCCGCGCCAGCGCGATGCCCTGGCCGGCCACCGCCGCCTGCACGATCTGGTGCGCGTAATTGAAATACAGCCAGCGCTTGGCCTCCACGTGCGGGTGCGACTGCTGCGCGAACCAGCGGCGCCAGGTCAGCCACTCCAGGTGCAGCGTGCGGTGCGCATCGCCGGCTTCGATCAGCGGGAAATGGCGCAAGTCCTGCGGCTGGACCACCGGCGGCCCGCTCTTGAGCAGCCAGGGGCTGGCCACCGGCGTGAGCTGCTCGCCGAACAGCCGGATCGCGCGAGGCGGCACGTGGCCGGCGCGGGCGTAGCGCAGCGCCAGATCGACGTCGGCGGTCTCCAGGTCGATGGTGATGTCGGTGGCGTCGATGCGGATGTCGATGTCCGGGTGCGCGTGCTGGAACGCCTCCAGCCGGGGGATCACCCACATCGAGGCGAACGAGGCCCAGGTGCTCAGGGCCACGCTGCGGCGCCCGGCGTTCTGCCGGATCAGGCGCACGGCGGCGTCGATGCGCTGCAGCGAGGGCGTGAGGGCCTGCAGCAATTGGCCGCCCGCGCTCGACAACTCCACGGCGCGCGTGTGCCGGTAGAACAGCGGCACACCCACTTCGTCTTCCAGCGCCTGGATCTGCCGGCTGACCGCCGATTGCGTGAGCGACAGCGCCTCGGCGGCGGCGCGGAAATTGAGATGGTGGGCCACGGCCTCGAAGGCGCGCAGGTGGCCGACTTGCAGCGGGCGGGTGCGCGGGGGCAGGGGAGTGTTCATGGCGAGCGGGCGACGAGGATGGGCGATTGATGCGATTTCACCATCAATCCTACGCTGCGCTTTCATTGGACGGCAAGTGCGGCGCTCCCCAGAATCAGCGCATGCCTTTCACCCCAGGCCGGCAGTCCTCATCGATGATGATGCCGCACGGGGCGGGGCTGTAATGGAGCCATCGCCATGTCTGCATCCCTCGTCCTCGCGTCCCCCATCTTCCGCCCCACCGGCCCCTGGCCGGGGCCGCAGACCCCGCCGATCAGAGCCGACGTCCCCAGGCCGGACGTGGCCCGGGGCCCGGTCACGAGCTGGCGGCTCGAAGCCGGCCGTGCCCAAACCTTCGTCGCGCTGCGCGCGGGCCGGCTGTTCGTGCTGGCCGGCCGCGCCTGGCTGACCGGCCGCGATGCGCCGCTGCAGCCCGACGCCGATCAGGTGCTGTGCGCCGGTCAGGCCCTGCCCATCGCCGCGCGGCAGGCCCTCGTGATCGAGCCCTGGCCGGTGGCTGCCGAGCCGTTGGAGCTGGCCTGGCAGGAGGAGTAACAGGGCGAGGGCGGTCCAGGTCGGCGGCGCGTGTCGCGCGTTCAGCGGACCGCCGAGGGCAGATGGCCGAAGCGTTGCCGGAAACGCTCGGAAAAACGGGCCCGCGACTGGTAGCCGCAGGCCAGCGCGACGCGGGGAATGTTCCAGGCGGTGGTTTGCAGCAGCATCAGCGCGTGATGCATGCGGATGTCGACCAGCACGTCCTCGAAGCGCGCGCCTTCGGCCGCCAGGCGGCGGCGCAGCGTGGCGGCGCTCATGGCCAGTTCGTGCCCGGCTTCGTGGGCGGTCCAGGGCCGGTCGGGCGCTTCGCTCATCAGGGTGCGCAGGCGGTAGGCGGTGGCGCGCGCTGGCGCGGCCTTGAAGGCATGGCCTCTTTCGGCAAGGGCCAGCAGCAAGTCCATCAATCGGTGCCGCAGCCGCGGGTCGCTGATGGCCGGGGTTTCCACGCTGTCGATGACCCATCGCAAAGCCGATTCCAGATCCGGGTCCAGGGGCACTTGACGGCAGGGACGGTGCGGCCCGTGATCCGGCGTGATGGCCGCGTGGTCGCGGCAGTAGGCTTCGATCAGGGGAGCCGCAAGTGTCAGGAAGAGGGAGCGGAAACGCGGTGCAGGGCCGCTGGGGGTTTTCAGCAGGTCGGCACAGGTGCCGGGTGCGACCAGCAGCAGCGACGCCGAGGCACCGCCCGACAGGGATAGCCGGCCGAGGCCATCGTCGAGGTCGAGCCGCCCCTCGGTGACGAGCAGCACCGCCGCTTCATGAAACACGAATCGCGGGGTCTGCAGGACTTGCGACAAGCCTGGGCGCGCCAGGCTGCACAGGCCACGCCGCAGGATCGGCGCGCTTGACGGTTGCAACTGCCGGGCGCGCGAGCCCGAGCCTGGTTCGGCGAGCCGGCTGGCGTATGGCCCCGGCGATGCCGAAGCAGCCCGGGCGCGGTTGTCCATGCTCAGGCCAGCGGCACCGCGGGATTCAGGCGGTACAGGCCGGTCAGGCTGGCCTGGCCCAGCACGGGTGCTGCCGCCAGCGCGGCGCGGACGTTGGCGCCATTGAGCGGCCTTTCGACGGCCAGGGTGGGCGTGGCCAGTGCGTAGAGGGTGAAGACGTAGTGGTGCACCAGCGTGTCGTTCCAGGGTGGGCAGGGGCCGTCGTAGCCGTGGTAGTCGCCGGCCATTTGCGCATCGCCCGCGAACCAGCCGGTGTAGTCGTTGAGGCCATGGCGCAGGCCGCCGGGCGCGGCGGGGCCGGGCTTGCCGCGCGGTGTCACGCCGCTCGAATGCGCGCCGGCCTCGATCTGCGTGGTGCCGGCGGGAATGTCGAGCAGCAGCCAGTGGAAGAAATCGACGCGCGGCAGGTCGGCGGGCACTTCGCGGCCTTCCTGGTTGACGTCGTCGCCCCGGCTGGGCACGTCCGGGTCGTGGCAGACCAGCACGAAGGATTGCGTGCCGGCGGGCACGTCGCGCCAGGCCAGGTGCGGGTTGCGGTTGGCCGACAGCGCGATGTGCGCGGCGGCGTCGGGGACGGCGAAGGCGAATTCGCCAGGAATGGCCTGGCCGTCCTGGAAGCTGTGGCTGGTGAGTTGCATGGGCAGGGGCCTTCGTTGCGTTGAGGGGGAGGCGCTGCGGGCGGCGAGGCCCGCGCACTGTCTGGAATTCTAGAAGTCGCCTGGCGCAGGCGAGTTCGCGTAGCGCGTCAAAGCGATGACGCATCGCGTCAATGTGCGGGCGTGGGCTGGAGGGCGTGCGAGGCTGGGTCGGGCAGGGGGGCCGGAAACACCCGCGCGCACAGGAAGTCCACCAGCGCCCGCACTTTGGGCGCGGGGTGCTTGCTCGCCGGCCACAGCACGTGGAAGACGCCGCTGTGCTGCATGTGGCCGGCCAGGATAGGCACCAGCCGCCCATCGGCCAGGGGCTCGCGGATGGCGAAGTCCGGCAGGCAGGCGATCCCCAGCCCTTGCAGCGCAAAGTACAGGCGTGTCTCGATGTTGTTGCAGATCATCGTGGTGGGCAGTTGCCATTCCGGTGCGCCGGGTGCCTGCTGCAGCGTCCAGGTCTCCAGCTTGCCGCTGTTGTGAAAGCGATAGCGCAGGCAGGCGTGCTGGCGCAGATCGGCGGGGGTCTGCGGTGTGCCCCGGCGCGCCAGGTAGCCGGGCGAGGCCACCAAGGCCATCTGGAAGGCGCCCAGGCGGCGGGCCGACAGGCGCGAGTCGGCTGGCTCGCCCACACGCACCACGGCATCGAAGCCTTCCTCGACCACGTCGACCATGCGGTCGGTGAAGTCCAGATCCAGTTCGATCTCGGGGTACTCGCGCATGAACTCGGCGAGCACCGGCAGCATCAGCGAGCTGACCAGCGGCAGGCTCACCCGCAGGCGCCCGCGCGGTGCCGCGGTGGCTTGCGACAGCTCCAGTTCCGCCGCCTCGATTTCGGCCAGGACGCGGCGGCTGCGCTCCAGGAACAGCGTGCCCTCGGCCGTGAGCGTGACGCTGCGCGTGCTGCGGTGGAACAGGCGCACCCCCAGTTTCTCTTCCAGCCGTGCCACGCTCTTGCCGACGGCCGAGGCCGACACGCCCAGCAGCCGGCCGGCGGCGACGAAGCTGCGCGTCTCGGCCACCTGCACGAACACCACGAAGCCATTCAGACGGTCCATTTATCCACCTCGATTACGGACATCAAGATCCGCATTCATAGGAACTGTAGTCTGCTTTTTCTTTAATCGCAGGACTTCTATCGTCAAGGCTTCATCCATTGAGTCGAGCAAGTAGTCATGACGAATCCTCCACTGTCCCTGCGCCAGGGCGTTCCGCCAGCGGACCTCGGTCCGCGCATTCACCGCACCGTTGAGCAGGCGCTCGACGAGCAGCGGCTGGTCGGTGCCGTCGTTCTGGTGGCGCGCGATGGCGAACTGATCCACCAGCAGGCCGCCGGCTTCGCCGACCGCGAGAGCGCACGGGCCATGACGCCGGAGACGGTCTTCCGACTGGCCTCGGTCAGCAAACCCATCGTCTCCACCGCAGCCCTGGCGCTGGTGGCACAGGGCCGGCTCGACCTGGATGCGGACATCGCGCGCTGGCTGCCCGAATTCCAGTCCCGGCTGGCCGATGGCCGCACTGCGCGCATCACGGCGCGGCAACTGCTCAGCCACACGGCCGGTCTCGGCTACCGCTTCTTCGAGGCCGATGCAGCCGGCCCCTACGCACGCGCCGGCGTGTCGGACGGCCTGGATGCGTCCGGCATCAGCCTGGAGGAGAACCTGCGCCGCCTCGCCAGCGTGCCGCTGCTGTACGAACCGGGCACGGCCTGGGGCTATTCATTGGCGACGGACGTGCTGGGCGCGCTGATCGCGCGCGTCCACGGCACGCCGCTGGACGAGGCGGTGCGCCAACTCGTGACCGGCCCGCTGGGCATGGTCGATACCGGCTTCGTCGCGCGCGATCCCCAGCGCGTGGCGACCGCCTACGTGAACGACGCGCCGCAGCCGCATCGGCTGGCCGAGGGCGAGACGCTGCCGTTTATCGAAGGCACCATCGGCGTGCGCTACAGCCCGGCCCGTACCTTCGACGCGCAGGCCTACCCGTCGGGCGGCGCGGGCATGGCGGGCACGGCCGCGGACGTCCTGCGTTTGCTGGAAACCCTGCGCCAGGGCGGCGGTGCGCTGCTGCCCGGCGAACTGGTCGAAGACATGGGACGCGACCAGACCGGTGGGCTTGAGTTGCCCGCTGCGCCGGGCTTTGGCTTCGGCCTGGGCTTTTCGGTGCTGCGCGACCCTGGGCTGGCCGCATCGCCCGAATCGGCCGGCACCTGGCGCTGGGGCGGCGTCTATGGTCATTCCTGGTTCGTGGACCGGGCGCAGGGCCTGAGCGTGGTGGCCGTCACTAACACGCTGTACGAAGGCATGTTCGGTCGCTTCGTCACCGACCTGCGCGATGCCGTCTATGGGGCGCTGGAGGGGCGGTGATGCTTCACGGATGAAGATCATGGCCCAAGACCGCCAGCCACTCGCCTCGTTGCTGGCACTGGCAAGCGGTGGATCAAAGCTGTCCGGTGGCCTCATCCCGTCACACCGACCGAACCGGCCATGTGCTCGCGCAGCCACTGATGCGTGGGGTCGCGGTGCAAGCGCTCGGGCCAGAGCATGAGCATCTCGAAGCCGGGGACTTCCAGGGGCGGTTCGACCACTCGCAGCGCGGCGTTGCCCAGAGCCAGCCGCGACGGCAGCATCGCCACCAGATCGGTGCTCGCCAGGACCGCGCTCAGGAACAGGAAGTGCGGCACCGACAGCGCGACCCGGCGCGCCATGCCCCGTTCGGCCAGCGCCGTGTCCGTCGCGCCGTGGAAGCCGCCGCCGTCGGGCGAGACGATGGCGTGGTCGAGCTGGCAGAACTGCGCCAGCGTGGGCCGGCGTTTCAAGCGAGGGTGTCCTGTGCGGCCGGCGAGCACGTAGCGCTCCGTGAACAGCGTGCGCCGGCGCAGGCCCGGCGGCGCTTCGGCACCGATCATGAAGGCCAGGTCGATGTCGCCGTGCTCCGCTTTCCTCGCTACTTGCGCGGGTGCGCTTTGCACGACCGCCAAGCGGGCTGCCGGCGCTGCCGCGCGTATCGTCGCCAGGGCGGGCAGCAGGGTCGTGAACGCGCCGTAGTCGAAGGCGGCGATGCGCCAAGTGGCGTTGGCCCGGGCCGGGTCAAAGGCATCGGGCGGCGCGATGGCCTGCTCCAGCGCGGCCAATGCCTGCCGCAGTGGTTTGCGCAGCGCGTCGGCGCGGGCGGTGGGCCGCATGCCCCGGGGACCGGGCAGCAGCAGTGGATCGCCAAAAAAGTCCCGCAGCCGGGCGAGCTGCACGCTCACCGTGGGTTGCGCCAGGTGCAAGCGCTCGGCCGCGCGGGTCACGTTGTGCTCGATCAGCAGGGCATCGAGGGTGAGCAGCAGGTTCAGATCGAGGCGGTGCAATGAATTGCTCATGGCAATACCAGTCATTTTGGAAATTCATTTCCAATATATCTGGCAACGGCCTATCGTGCCGCCATTGATTGATGAGGCACCTGCCATGAACATTCTTCTCGTCCATGCTCACCCGGAGCGGACATCCGTCATCTATCAACTTGCCGGGATCTCGGCCGAGGTCCTCACGGGCCAGGGGCACGAGGTCGTGCAGTCCGACCTGTACGCCATGGGCTGGAAGGCCGTGTTCGACGAACAGGACTTTCCCCAGCGCGCTAATCGGGAGCGCCTGTCCTTCATCGAGGAATCAGGTCATGCGTTTGCCAACCACGGACAGACCCCCGACGTGGAGGAAGAACAACGCAAGCTGCTGGCGGCCGATGCGGTGATCCTGCATTTCCCGCTGTGGTGGTTCGGCATGCCGGCGATCATGAAGGGCTGGGTGGACCGGGTGTGGGCCTATGGTCTGGCCTATGGCTATCAGGCCAAGGGCAACGCCCATCGCTACGGCGAAGGCGGTTTCGCCGGCAAGCGCGCGCTGCTGGCCGTTGCTGTCGGTGGTCCGGCGATCGACTATTCGCCGCGTGGCATCAACGGGCCGCTGGAGCATCTGCTGTTTCCCATCACGCACGGCACGCTGTTCTTCCCGGGCATGCAGGTGCTACCCACCTTCGCGGTCTATGGGGCTGCAGAGATCGACGCGCAGGGCATGGCCGAGGCCAGCGCGGCCTGGCGCGGACGGCTGGGCAGGTTGTTCGAGGATGATCCCATCGCCTTCCGCCCGCAGAACGGCGGCGATTACCCGGATCGCCATGTGCTGGCCGATCACGTCGCGCCGGGGCGTACGGGCTTGGCGGCGCATGTTGCCGAAGTGGGGGAACGCCACCGTCCCCCTGCGGGGAACTGAGGTGCAGACGCTGGTGCTGGGGGGAGGCGTCGGATGTCCCGTCCGCGTTAAGCCGGACTGCTCGACGCGTCGAATGCCGCCATCGCCGTGGTCACGAGGCCCAGCAGCGTCGGGCGCCCGGCGCCATCCTGCGCCTGGAAAGAAATGCCCTGGATGATGGTGGCGAAGTAGGTGGCGAGGCGCTCGGTGTCGGTATCCGCCGCCAGTTCGCCATCGGCGACGCCGCGCTCCAGCCGTTGGCGGATCAGCCGCGCGGTGCTGCGGCGCAGTTCACGCATGTGTTCGCGCAAGGGCGCGTTCTGCGCCTGGCAGTTGAACAGGCCCAGGCTGACCAGGCAGCCGCCGGAGGAGGGGCTGGCCAGGGCGACGTCCAGACTCGCCAGCAGCATCCGCCGGATGGCCTCGTGCACGCCCGGGGTCTCGGCCAGCACCTTCATGCTGCCGGCCCCCACCGTGGCGAGATACAGGTCAATCGCTTCCCGGTACAGGGCGTCCTTGGAGCCGAAGGCCGCGTAGAAGCTGGGCGGATTGAGGCCCATGGCGGCCATCAGCTCGGTGAGCGAGCTGGCCTCGTAGCCCCGGGCCCAGAACATGGCCATGGCGCGCGCAAGCGCGGCGTCACGGTCGAAATTGCGAGGGCGTCCGCGGGCCATGCGGCCTCCTTTCCGTCTGTTCGTTGATGTCATTCTTGACGATGCTTGGTGGGTTCATTAATAATGTAATTTAGATTACATAAATGGAACCAGCCATGTCCACCTCTTCCGACGCCCGCATCGAGACCGTTCGGGATTACTTCCGCAAGGTCGATGCGAAAGACCCGGCCTTGCTGGATTTGTTGACGGAGGATGTCGCCTTCTTTTTCCCCAAGTTCGGCGTGGCCCGCGGCAAGGCGGCGCTGGCGCGGTTCGCCGAGCGCATCGCCCAGGACGCGGCCAAGCTGACCCATGACATCGACGGCCTCGTCTTCACCGTCGATGGTGACCGCATCGCAGTGGAAGGGCAGGAATGGGGCGTGACCGCCGACGGACGGTCGTGGCCCGACGGCGCGGTTTCGCAAGGGCGCTTCGCCAACGTGTTCGAGTTCGAGGGAGCGCTGATCAAGCGGGCTTTCGTCTACGTCGATCCCGACTTCACCAGCGAGGACCGCCGGCGTGTGGCGCAGTACCAGGGAGGCGCACCGACTGCGACGCCGCGCGAGGTGGCGGCGCGCTACCTCGAACGGGTGGCCGCGTTCTGGGCGGCGCCGGACGAGCCACGGACGCTGGCGGCCATTCTCGAATTGTTTGCCGAGGCGGTGGATTGGGACATTCCGGGTGACCTTTCCGCCGTGCCGTGGATCGGCCCGCGCCGCGACCGCGCGGCGGTGGGTGCCTTCTACCGCGAACTGGCCGCGCGGATCGCGCCAGAGCGCTTCGAGGTGCAGCGCACGCTGGCCGACGATGAACAGGCGGTGGTGCTGGGCGAACTGGCCTCTCGGATCAAGGCCACCGGCCGGCTGATCGAGACGCCGTTCGCCTTTGTCCTGACCGTCCGCGACGGCAAGATCGTGCGCTATCGCATGCTGGAGGACAGCCATGG
>JASGEH010000003.1:0-4047 GCA_047606565.1 Comamonas sp. | reverse complement strand
GGCCGAGGCCGCCGGCCCCGGGCCGCTGTTGCAGGCCGGGCACATCATCGTCGCCACCGGCGCGCGCGCCAACGAGCTGCCGCTGCTGCCCTTCGACGGCGAGCGCGTCTGGCGCTACCGCGAGGCGCTGGCCGCGACGCAACTGCCGCGCTCGCTGGCGGTGGTCGGCGCGGGCGCCATTGGCATGGAGTTCGCCAGCTTCTACGCCGCGCTGGGCACCGAGGTCACCGTGATCGAGGCCGCGCCGCGCGTGCTGCCGGCCAGCGACGAGGAGGTCAGCGCCTTCGTGCAGCAGGCCATGGCCGCAGACGGCATCCGTTTCCTGACCTCGGCGCGCCTGGTGGCGGCCCAGGCCGGCGCCGACGGCGTGTCGCTGACGGTGGAGCAGGGCGGCCAGCCGCTGGCGCTGGCGGCCGAACGCGTCCTGGTGGCCGTTGGCCTGGTCGGCAACACCGAAGGGCTGGGGCTGGAAGCCACCGCCGTGCAACTGGACCGGGGCCTGATCCGCACCGGCGACTGGGGCGCGACGGACGAGCCCGGCGTCTACGCGATCGGCGACGTGGCCGGCGCGCCCATGCTGGCCCACAAGGCCAGCCACGAGGGCGTGGCCTGCGTTGAGCACATCGCCGGGCTGCGCAGCGGCGCGCCCAGCCATGAGCCGATCCCGGCTTGCGTCTACAGCCACCCGCAGTCGGCCAGCGTGGGCCTGACCGAGGCGCAGGCGCGCCAGCGCGGCGGCGCGATCCGGGTCGGCAAGTTCCCGCTCGAAGGCAATGGCAAGGCGATCGCCATCGGCGAGCCAGCCGGCTTCGTCAAGACCATCTTCGACGAGGCCAGCGGCGAGCTGCTGGGCGCGCACCTGGTCGGCCCCGAGGCGACCGAACTGGTCCACGGCTTCACGCTCGCGGCCACGCTGGAGGCGACCGAGGCCGAGCTGATGCAGACCATCTTCCCCCACCCGACGCTGTCGGAGGGCATGCACGAGGCGGTGCTTGCGGCGTTCGGGCGCGCACTGCACATCTGAAACGATCCCGCGCCTTCCACATCCACCCTGAGAAAAGAGAACACCATGGATTTCCGACTCAATGACGAACAGCGCATGATGATCGACACGGCCCGCCAGATCGGCGAGAGCTTCGGGCTGGAGTACTGGCGCCAGCACGATGCCGAGAAGGCCTTCCCCAAGGCCTTCTGGAAGGCGGTGTGCGAGGCCGGCCTGTCGGGCGCCGCGCTGCCCGAGGAATACGGCGGCAGCGGCCTGGGCATGATGGAGATGACGCTGATCGTGGAGGCGCTGTCGGCCACCGGCGGTGGCTCCACGGTGGGCCAGCTGTTCATGATCAACCCGATCTTCGGCGGCGTCTCGATCTCCAAGTTCGGCAACGAGGCGATGAAGCGCGAGCTGCTGCCCAAGGTCATCAGCGGCGAGGCGAACTTCTGCATGGCGCTGACCGAGCCCGACGCCGGCACCAACACGCTGGAGATCAAGACCTTCGCCGCCGCGGAGGACGACGGCTGGCGCCTCAACGGCCGCAAGATCTGGATCACCGGCGTCGAGACGGCGGACAAGATGCTGGTGATCGCGCGCACCAAGAAACTGCAGGACGCCACCTCGCGCACCGACGGCCTGAGCCTGTTCATGATCGACGTCCAGCGCGAGGGCTTGTCGTACACCCCCATCGACAAGCTGGGCACCTGCACGCTGGATTCGAGCAGCGTGTTCTTCGACAACGTGCGCATCGAGCCGCACGAACTGATCGGCACCCTGCACAAGGGCTGGCGCGAGCTGCTCGACGTGCTCAACACCGAGCGCATGATCACCACCGCCGGGCTGGTGGGCACCGGCGAGCTGGCGATCCGGCTGGCGGTGGAATACGCCAACGACCGCAAGGTGTTCGGCGACCGGCCCATCAGCGCCTACCAGGGCCTGCAGTTCCCGCTGGCGCAGTGCCACGTCGAAGTCGAATCGGCGCGGCTGCTCAACTACAAGGCGGCGACCAACTTCGACATGGGGCTGCCCTACAGCAACGAGGCCAATGCCGCCAAGCTGATCGCCGCGCAGGCGGTCGGCCGCGCCACCGAGCGCGCCATGCAGACCATGGGCGGCATGGGTTACGCCAAGGAATTCCACGTCGAGCGCCTGTGGCGCGACGCGCGCCTGTTCCGCTTCGCCCCGGTGTCCGAGGAAATGCTGCTCAACTACGTCGCCAACCACGAACTGAAAATGCCCAAGGGCTATTGAGGAGGAGGGGCGATGGACCGCGGCGGGCCCGGTGCCCGTCGCCGCCCGTCGCATGACCCTTCGCGCAGGGCCCGGAGAACAAGGAGACAACGATGGTTTCGATCAGCAACAGCGTGGCCTGGTGGGCCCGCACCGAACCCGGGCGGCTGGCCCTGGTCTACGGCAGCCAGCGGCTGAGTTACGCCGATGTGCAGCAACGCGTCGAGCGCGCGGCGGCGCTGCTGGTCGCGCGCGGCATCGGCCCGGGCGACGTGGTGGCGCTGCTGATGAAGAACAGCGCCGCCTACCTGGAGCTGTCGCTGGCGGTCAGCCACGTGGGCGCCGTGCTGCTGCCGCTGAACTACCGGCTCGGCGCCGAGGAGGTCGGCTACATCGCCGGGCATGCCGGCGTGCGCCTGCTGTTCGTCGACGAGGAACTGGCCGCCGCCGCGCCTGCGAGCGTGCCCACCGTGCGGCTGGACGCGCGCGCCCAGGACGACAGCCGCGTGCTGGCCGCGCCGGATTGGCCCGTGCCGCCGCCGCACCCGTCGCGCGCCGACGACCTCTATCGCCTGATGTACACCAGCGGCACCACCGACCGCCCCAAGGGCGTGATGCACAGCTACGCCAACATGGCCTGGAAATGCCTGGACCACCTGACCGCCCTGGGCATCGTCCGCGACGACCGGCTGCTGGTGGTGGGCCCGCTCTACCACGTTGGCGCCTACGACCTGCCGGGCGTGGCGCTGTGGCTGGCCGGCGGCGCGCTGGTGCTGGAGCGCGACTTCGACGCCGAGCGGACGCTGGCCCTGATCGCCCGCGAGCGCATCACCGGCGCCTGGATGGCCCCGGTCATGCTCAACCGCTGCCTGGTCAGCCCGCAGCGCGGTGCGCACGACCTCTCCAGCCTCAAGTGGCTGATCGGCGGCGGCGAACGCACGCCCGAGGAACGCATCCGCGCGTTCTCCGGCGTGTTCGCGCAGGCCCGCTACGTCGATGCCTATGGCCTGACCGAGACCTGCTCGGGCGACACCTTGATGGAAGCCGGCCGCGAGATCGAGAAGATCGGCTCGACCGGCCGCGCGCTGCCGCACGTGAGCATCACCATCCGCGACGACGCTGGCGAACTGCTGCCGGCAGGTGAGCCCGGCGAAGTCTGTCTGTCCGGCCCCAAGGTGACGCGCGGCTACTGGCGTGACGAGGACAAGACGCGGGCCAGCTTTTTCGGCGCGTGGTTCCGCACCGGCGACATCGGCTATCTGGACGATGAAGGCTTTCTCTACCTGACCGACCGCAAGAAGGACATGATCATCAGCGGCGGCGAGAACATCGCTTCCTCCGAGGTCGAGCGCGTGGTCTACGAACTGCCGCAGGTCGCCGAGGTGGCGGTGATCGGGTTGCCAGACGCCCAGTGGGGCGAGTGCGTGACGGCGGCGGTCGTGCTCAAGCCCGGCCAGGAACTGACACTGCCTGAGCTGCGCGCCTACTGCAGCGGCAAGCTCGGCGGCTTCAAGACGCCCAAGCGGCTGGTGCTGTGCGAGGCGCTGCCGCGCAACCCCTCGGGCAAGGTGCTCAAGCGCGAACTGCGCACGCGCCTGACCCATCCGGACGATTTTTCCAAGGAGCCGAAATGAAAATACTGGTCGCAGTCAAGAGAGTGGTCGACTACAACGTCAAAGTCCGGGTGAAGTCGGACGGGACGGGCGTGGACATCGCCAACGTGAAGATGAGCATGAACCCGTTCGACGAGATCGCGGTGGAAGAAGCGGTGCGGCTCAAGGAAAAGGGCGTGGCCAGCGAAATCGTGGTGGTGAGCGCCGGCGAGT
>JASGEH010000002.1:0-10894 GCA_047606565.1 Comamonas sp. | reverse complement strand
GCTCAACCTGCTCGACGCCGACTGGGGCCTGCAGGGCCGCAGCTTCGACGTCATCTTCTGCCGCAACGTGATGATCTATTTCGACAAGCCCACGCAGACGCGCATCCTCCAGCGCTTCGCGCCGCTGGTCAAACCCGGCGGCCTGCTGTTCGCCGGGCACTCGGAGAACTTCTCCTACATCACTCAAGACTTCGTGCTGCGCGGCAAGACCGTCTACGAGCGCGTCGCCCACACCACGCAGCCACGCCCGGCCACCTTCTCGGCGGGAGCGCGGCCATGAAAGCCTTCGGCCCCGACGCGCTGGCGCGCACGCACTACTTCGACGCCGATCAGCAGTGCGATGCGGTCAAGCTGCTGCCCAACGAGTACTACGTGGCGCGCGCCGGCGCCGCCCCGATCCTGCTGACCACCGTGCTGGGCTCCTGCGTGGCGGCCTGCCTGCGCGACCGGGTCTCGGGCGCCGGCGGCATGAACCACTTCATGCTGCCCGGCAACGTGTCGCCGGCCGAGGCCACCATGCGCTACGGCAGCTATGCCATGGAAGTGCTGATCAACGAGATCCTCAAGGCCGGCGGCGTGCGCGAGCGCCTGGAGGCCAAGGTCTTCGGCGGCGGCGCGGTGCTCAGCCAGATGACCCATCTGGCCATCGGCGACAGCAACGCCGAATTCATCCTCGACTACCTGCGCGCCGAGAACATCCCGGTGCTGGCCCAGGACCTGCGCGGCACCCGCGCGCGCCGCGTCAACTACTTCCCGGCCGACGGCCGGGCCATGGTGCGCAAGCTCGGTGGCGAGCCCGAGGTCCAGGCCGCGGAGGTCCAGGAAGCCGAGCTGCAGACCTTCTTCGGCCGCACGCCGCGCGCCAGCCGCATCGAACGCCTGCAGCCACGCGCGGTCACGGGCGGCGTCGAACGCCTGCAAGCGTCCACCGGGCGCATCGAGCGCCTGCGCCCAACGCCCCGGCACGCCGCCGACTGAACACAAGAACGAGAAAGAGGAGGAAGCCCGTCATGACTGCCAAGATACGCGTGCTGTGCGTGGATGATTCCGCGCTGGTCCGAGGCCTGATGAAGGAGATCATCAACAGCCACCCCGACATGGAGGTCGTGGCCGTCGCCCCCGACCCCTACGTCGCGCGCGAGCTGATCAAGCAGCACAACCCCGACGTGCTGACGCTGGACGTCGAGATGCCGCGCATGGACGGTCTCGACTTCCTCGAAAAGCTCATGCGCCTGCGGCCCATGCCGGTGGTCATGGTCTCGTCGCTGACCGAGCGCGGCGGCGAGATCACGCTGCGCGCGCTCGAGCTGGGCGCCATCGACTTCGTCACCAAGCCCAAGGTCGGCCTGCGCAGCGGCCTGGAGGACTACAGCGACCTGATCGCCGAGAAGATCCGCGCGGCGGCCTCGGCGCGCATGCCCGCGCACCGGCCGCCAGCGCATGCCCCCGCCGCGACCACGCCGGCC
This sequence comes from Comamonas sp., assembly GCA_047606565.1. GTDB lineage: Bacteria > Pseudomonadota > Gammaproteobacteria > Burkholderiales > Burkholderiaceae_C > Comamonas_F. The sequence continues at coordinate 9,428 of JASGEH010000002.1, read as the reverse complement.
CCGAAGCGCGCCCACACACCACTGGCCAGCACCGAGAAGCTGGTGCTCATCGGCGCCTCCACCGGCGGCACCGAAGCCATCCGCGAGGTGCTGCAATCGCTGCCGGCCGACACCCCCGGCGTGCTCATCACCCAGCACATGCCGGCCGGCTTCACGCGCTCCTTCGCCCAGCGCCTGGACAGCCTGTGCGCGCTGACGGTGCGCGAGGCGCGCGACGGCGAACGCGTGCTGCCCGGCCACGCCTACCTGGCCCCGGGCGGCGAGCAGCACCTCAAGCTCGCGCGCAGCGGCGCCAACTACGTGATTGCGCTCGAAAGCAGCCCGCCGGTCAATCGCCACCGGCCCTCGGTCGATGTGCTGTTCCACTCGGCCGCGATCGCGGCGGGCAAGAACGCCATCGGCGTCATCCTCACCGGCATGGGCAAGGACGGGGCCGAAGGCCTGCTGGCCCTGCGCCAGGCCGGTGCCCGCACCTTCGCGCAGGACGAGCAGAGCTGCGTGGTCTACGGCATGCCGCGCGAGGCCGTCGCCATCGGCGCCGCCGAGGACAGCGTGCCGCTGCAGGCCATGGCCCAGCGCATCGTCGACTGCGTCGGGCCCCGGGTCAACCGGATCTAGACCTACTTTTTCACCCCCTTTTCCTGGAGAACACCCAACCATGGACAAAAGCATCAAGATCCTCGTGGTCGATGATTTCCCCACCATGCGCCGCATCGTGCGCAATCTGCTCAAGGAACTCGGTTTCGAGAACGTCGACGAGGCCGAAGACGGCGCCATGGCGCTCGACAAGCTGCGCGGCGGCAACTTCCAGTTCGTCATCTCCGACTGGAACATGCCCAATATGGACGGCCTGACCATGCTGCAGACCATCCGCGCCGACCCGGCCCTGGGCAAGCTGCCGGTGCTGATGGTGACGGCCGAGGCCAAGAAGGAGAACATCGTCGCGGCCGCGCAGGCCGGCGCCAGCGGCTATGTCGTCAAGCCCTTCACCGCCGCCACGCTCGAGGAAAAGCTCAACAAGATCTTCGAGAAGATGGCCGCCTGACCCACCGACAGGAGGAAGCTCAATGAACCCATTGCCCCCCGCCGAAGGCCTCGCGCCCGGCAGCGACCCGGCGCTGATCATGCGCATCGCGCAGCTCACCCGGCTGCTGCGCGATGGCATGCGCGAACTTGGCCTGGACCAGGCCGTGCGCGACGTCGCCGACGCCATCCCCGACACCCGCGACCGCCTGCGCTACGTCGCCCGCATGACCGAGCAGGCGGCCAACCGCGTGCTGGCCGCCACCGAATCGGCCCAGCCGCTGCAGCAGGCGATCCAGGACGGCGCGCGCGAGCTCGACCAGCGCTGGGCCGGCTACCAGAAGACCCATCCCGAGCTGCTGCCCGACATGGTGGGCGAGACGCGCCAGTACCTGCAGGACGTGGCCGGCAAGACCCAGGCCACCAACGCCGTCCTGCTCGACATCATGATGGCGCAGGACTTCCAGGACCTCACCGGCCAGGTCGTCATGCGCCTGATGGACGTGGTCGGCACCATCGAGAAGGAATTGCTGCAGGTGCTGATTGACGCCGTGCCCCAGGAAAAGCGCGAGGAGGCCGAGAAAAGCCTGCTCAACGGGCCCCAGATCGACCCGAGCAAGGCCGATGTCGTGGCCGACCAGAGCCAGGTCGACGACCTGCTGGCCAGCCTCGGACTGTGAGCCTGCGGAAACTGAACCCGGGGGCGCCTGAGCGTGGCTGACGACAGCGACCTGGAGAAAACCGAACCCGCCTCGCCCCACCGGCTGCAGAAGGCCCGCGAGGAAGGCCAGGTCGCGCGCTCGCGCGAGCTGGCGACCTTCCTCATCCTGCTGACCGGCGCGCTGGGGCTGTGGCTGTGCGCCGGCTGGCTGTACGCCCAGCTCGGCGGCGCTTTCCGCCACGGCCTGGGCTTCGAGCGCGCCGCTGCCATGGACCCGGCCTTCATGCTGTCGGCCGCGCTGCTGGGGGTCTGGCACGCCCTGCTGGGCGTGCTGCCGGTGCTGGGGCTGCTGGCCGTGGCGGCCCTGGCTGGCTCGATCGCGCTGGGCGGACTGGTGTTCTCGGGCCAGGCGCTCGCCTTCAAGTTCGAGCGCCTCGACCCGGTCTCCGGGCTCGGCCGCCTGTTTTCCATGAACGCGCTGGCCGAACTGTTCAAGGCCGTCGCCAAATGCCTGCTGGTGGGCGGCGTGGCGGCCTGGGCGATCTGGCACCAGCACGGCGCGGCGCTGTCGCTGATGAACGCGGCGCCCACGGCGGCGCTGGCGGCCTCGCTGCAGATCGTCGCCGGCATCTGCGCGGCCATCATTGCCTCGCTGCTGCTGATCGTCGGCCTCGACGTGCCCTGGCAGGTCTTCAGCCACCTCAAGAAGCTGCGCATGTCGCGCCAGGACCTCAAGCAGGAGCACAAGGAAAACGAAGGCGACCCGCACGTCAAGGGCCGCATCCGCCAGCAGCAGCACGCCGCGGCGCGCCGCCGCATGATGTCGCAGGTGCCCAAGGCCGACGTCGTGGTCACCAACCCGGCCCACTTCGCCGTCGCCCTGCGTTACGAGGAAGGGCGCGGCAACGCGCCGCGCGTGGTCGCCAAGGGCCGCGACCAGGTGGCCGCGCGCATCCGCGAGATCGCCACCGAAGCGCGCGTGCCCATCCTGGAAGCACCCCCGCTGGCGCGCGCGCTGCACCAGCATGTCGAACTCGAACAGGAAGTCCCCGCGTCTCTCTATACCGCCGTCGCCCAGGTACTGGCCTGGGTCTTTCAATTGCGCGCCTGGCGTGGCGGCGCAGCGGGCCCCGAACCCATTCCACCGGCCGCACTGCCCGTGCCTGCCGGCCTCGACCCCCTGACGGCCCAGGCCGTCTCACCGATCCATGACTAGTCTTCTCTCCCAATGGCAACGCCTGGCCGGCGACAACGCGCGCCTGCTGGCCGGTCCGCTGCTCATCATCCTCGTGCTGGGGATGATGGTTCTGCCCCTGCCGCCCTTCCTGCTGGACCTGCTGTTCACCTTCAACATCGCGCTGTCCATCATGGTGCTGCTGGTGGCGATGTTCACCAAGAAGCCGCTGGATTTCGCGGCCTTTCCGGCGATCCTGCTGTTCACCACGCTGCTGCGGCTGTCGCTCAACGTCGCCTCCACGCGCGTGGTGCTGATGCACGGCCACAACGGCCCGGACGCCGCCGGCAAGGTGATCGAGGCCTTCGGCCACTTCCTGGTCGGCGGCAACTTCGCCGTCGGCCTGGTGGTCTTCGTCATCCTGGTGATCATCAACTTCATGGTCATCACCAAGGGTGCCGGGCGCATCGCCGAAGTCGGCGCGCGCTTCACGCTCGACGCCATGCCCGGCAAGCAGATGGCCATCGACGCCGACCTCAACGCCGGCCTCATCGGCGAGGAGGAAGCGCGCAAGCGCCGCACCGCCGTGTCCCAGGAAGCCGAGTTCTACGGCTCCATGGACGGCGCCAGCAAGTTCGTGCGCGGCGATGCCGTCGCCGGCCTGCTGATCATGGTCATCAGCATCGTCGGCGGCCTGATCGTCGGTGTTGCCCAGCACGACCTGCCGCTGGGCGAGGCGGCCCACACCTATACCCTGCTGACCATCGGCGACGGCCTGGTCGCGCAGATCCCGGCGCTAGTGATCTCGACGGCCGCCGGCGTGGTGGTCTCGCGCGTGGCCACCGAGGAAGACGTGGGCCAGCAGGTCATGGGCCAGTTGTTCTCCGACCCACGCGTGCTCTACCTCACCGCTGGCGTGCTGACTCTGGTGGGCCTGATCCCGAACATGCCGCACGTGGCCTTCCTGAGCCTGGCCGCCATCCTCGGGGCGATCGGCTGGGCCATGCAGCAGCGCCGCCAGGAGGCCGCGCGCCAGCAGGCCGCCGCGCCCGCGGCCCGCCCGCCCGCGGCAGCCAACGTCGAGGCCAGTTGGGACGACGTCTCGCTGGTCGATCCGCTGTCGCTGGAAGTCGGCTACCGGCTGATCCCCCTGGTCGACCACGTGCAGGGCGGCGAGCTGCTCCAGCGCATCCGCAGCCTGCGCAAGAAGTTCGCGCAGGAGGTCGGTTTCCTGCCGCCGGTGGTCCACATCCGCGACAACCTCGAACTCGTGCCCGACGGCTACCGCATCCTGCTGTCGGGCGCCGAGATCGGCCGCGGCAGCGCCATGCCCGACCGCTGGCTGGCGATCGACCCGGGCGGGCTCGACCAGCCGCTGCAGGGCACGCCGACCACCGACCCGGCCTTCGGCCTGCCCGCCGTCTGGATCGCCCAGAACCAGCGCGATTCGGCGCAGGCGGCCGGCTATACGGTGGTGGATGCCAGCACCGTCATCGCCACCCACATCAACCACCTGATGCACCGCCACGGCGCCGACCTGCTCGGCCGCCAGGAGGTGCAGTTGCTGCTCGAACGCATCGGCAAGGAAGCGCCCAAGCTGGTCGAGGACTTCGTGCCCAAGACCGTCGCGCTCAACACGCTGCAAAAGGTGTTGCGCGGGCTGCTGGCCGAGGAAGTCCCGATCCGCGACATGCGCGCCATCATGGACGCCATCACCGAATGGGCACCGCGCCTGGCCACGCCCAACGGCCCGCCGGCCGACCCCGAGGCGCTGCTGGTGCAGGTGCGCCGCGCGCTCGGCCGTGCGCTGGTCCAGCAGTGGTTCGGCCACGAGCCCGAACTGCGCGTGATCGGCCTGGAGCCGCGCCTCGAGCGCGTGCTCGGCCAGGCGCTGGCGGCCAGTGGCGCGCTCGAACCCGGCCTGGCCGAAACCCTGCTGCGCGAGGCCCAGTCGGCCATCGCCAACCAGGAGCAGCTCGGCCTGCCGCCAGTGCTGCTGGTCTCGGGCAACCTGCGCGCCGGCTTAGCGCGCTTCCTGCGCCACCACATCCCGCAACTGGTGGTCATGGCCACCAACGAAGTCCCGTCTGAACAGCGCGTGAAGATCACCTCGATGATCGGTGGCACCGCATGAAGATCCTGAAATTCACCGGCGCGACCAACCGCGACGTGCTCAACCAGGTGCGCGCCAACCTCGGCGAGGACGCCCTCATCATCTCCAGCCGGCGCAACGACGCCGGGCTGATCGAAATTCTCGCGGCCGACCCGGCCTCGGTCACGCCGCCCGGCTCGCCAGCGGCGCCAGCCGCCGCGCCCGCTGCCCCGGCGGTTCCTGCACCCGACCCGGCACCCACGCCCACGCCGGCATCCGCCACATCCGCCACGCAAGCACGGCCGAATCCTCCGGCCGCCACGCCGCCCGCTGTGTCCGTGCCTGTCCCTGTGCCCGAGAATGTTCCCGCCCCGACGCCATCCGCAGCAGCGCCGGCGCCCGTCCCTCCCCCGGCTGCCACCCAGCCCGCCGCCGCGCCGGCGGCACCGGCCGACATCGCGCTGGCGCTCTCCAGCCTGCAGGGCGAACTGGCCCGGCGCTTCGATGGGCTGATGTGGGGCAGCGCGCTCAAACGCTCGCCGCAGCGCACCGCGCTGCTGCGCGAATTGCTCGAGGCCGGCTTCAGCACCACGCTGGCACGCGAGCTGCTCGGCGCCGCCCCGGACGACCTCGACGCCCACGGCATGCGCCAGTGGCTGCGCGACGCGCTGGTCATCCGGCTGCGCACGCCCGGACCCGAGGCCGGCCAGGAGATGCTGGCGCGCCCCGGCACCTATGCCCTCATCGGCCCGACCGGTGTCGGCAAGACCACCACCGTGGCCAAGCTGGCCGCCCGCTGCATCGAGCTGCACGGGCGCGGCAGCCTGGCGCTGGTGACCACCGACAGCTACCGCGTCGCCGCGCACGAGCAGCTCCAGACCTTCGGCCGCATCATGGGCGTGCCGGTCTACCCCATGCGCAGCGACGCCGACCTGCGCAGCCTGCTGCAACGGCTGGACGACAAGGCGGTCGTGCTGATCGACAACATCGGCCTGAGCCAGCGCGACGGCAACGTCTCGCGCCAGCTCGCGCTGCTCGGCCAGGCCGGCCTGCCGGTGCGGCGCGTGCTGGTGCTCAACGCCGCCAGCCAGGGCGACACCCTCGATGAGGTGGCGCGCATCTACGGCTCGACCGCGCAGGCCGAAGGCGACAGTGCCACGCCGCTGCTCGGCTGCATCGTCACCAAGCTCGACGAGGCCGCCCGCACCGGATCGGTCCTCGACACCGCCATCCGCCACGGCCTGGCCGTCCACTACGTGAGCGACGGCCAGAAGGTCCCGGAAAACCTGCGGCCGGCCATGGCCGAAGAGCTGATCGACCGCGCCCTCGCCCCGGAAAGCACAGCCACCGCCCTCTACGTACCCGACGAGGCGGACCTGGCCGCCCTCGTCGAAGCGGCCGCCCGCCCTGCCGCCGCCCCCGCCAAAACCGCTTCCAACCTCAGCCCCGGCGCCGGCGAGGCGCGGCGGACCTGGCTGCCGTGGCTGCTGCACCGGGCCGGCAACGGGGCTGCCGAGCAGACGCTCGCCAGCTTCGACCGCGGACTGGGCTGGGCCCGCCGCGACAGCGCCACCCGGCTCGCACACGAGGCCTGGCGGCACTGGAGCCAGCAGGCCAGCGGCGGCCAGACCGCGCCGCATCTGCTGGCCGACCAATGGAGCAAGGCCGCGCAGCAAGCCGGCCTGGACCACGGCTCGGCCCTGCTGGCCGTCCACGGCAAGGCCAGCCTGGCGCCGCAACTGCCACGCGCGGCGCTCTCGGGGGCCATCCTCGCCAGCGTGCATGGCGAAGTCCTGTGCACACCGGCCCAGGCCTTGACCAGCCAGTTCGGCCACTACAGCATCGCCGACCAGGGCGACGAGCCCCACGAGCTGCCGCTGCGGCGGCTGCACTGGCTCGAACGCGAGCTGCCCCGGCTCCGGCGCATCCACCTGTTCGACAGCGTGGCCGCCAGCCAATGGAGCGCCCTGCAGCGCAGCGGCGCCGAATGGCTGGCGCAGGCCACGGGCGCGCTCAAGGCCTGCGCGCTCGATCGGGCTGGCCCGGCCGACTCGGCAGACTCGACCGACGCCACCCCTCCGTCCGCCCGGGCGGAAGCCCTCAAGGCGCTGGCCGCCGAGGTCGTTCTCACCCCGCTGGAAGCCGACCCGTCCGCGCCGACCGACGAGGACGGCGACCCCTGGTGGGTCGGCGAGCGCACCGTCAGCCTGCGCACCAGCGCGGGCAGCGCTGCGGGTGCGACCCCGGCGGAAGGCGCGGGCCTGCGGCTGCTGGTGCTGCGCCGCGCCACGGCCCGGCCCGGCAGCCCCGAAACGGCGATCCACCTGCTGTTGAGCAACATCGGCACGGAACAGGCGAGCGCTGCGCGTCTGGCGCACCACTTCCTCATGGGCCAGCGCGTGCGCCAGGCCTTCCGCTACATGGCGCCGGCCTGGTACGCGCTGGGTCATGGCCCCGAGGAAAACGGGGTCTGGCTGCGCCGCGCGCTGGTCGCGGGGCAGATCGGCGCGGCCGCCTGGCAGGCGACGCAGGCCGGCTCCGCCGTCCCGATGCGCGGCTTGCTGACGGCAGCGAGCGGCTGGCAGCCGCAAGCGTCGGCACGGGCCACGGTGGAGGCGCTGCTGCGCGCTTTTGCCTTGATGGAACTGGTGAAGTAAACGGTCACCTGCACCTACGGTGCAGGCGCTGTCCAGCCTCAGCCCAGCTTGCGCGCGCGACCCCGCGCGTCGTAGATCACCGACTGGCTGCGGGCCTGCCGGATGTCGGCCAGGGCGCCCTCGACATGCTTCGCGTGAACCGCCAGCATGGCGCCGTTGCGCCGGTTGAGATCGCCTGCCGCCCGGGCGCGTTCGCGCAAATCGCGCCACGGGCCGGCCAGCGCTTCGTGCCGCTGTGCCAGCACATCGAAGGACGCCGCCTGGGCCGCGTCGTCGGCCGGCAGGCCCAGCCGGATCAGCAGCGCGCGGCGCCGCTCCTCGTCGGCTTCGAGCACGGCGACGATGGCTTGCTTGTCCCTGACCGCCTTGTGCATCGCCTCGGGCCGATGCCCCGAGGCCAGCAGCCTGGCCTCGCCGCCGAGGACCTGGAGGAATTCGGCGACGTGGGCGGTCTCGCTGCGCAAGTGCTGCGCCAGCTCGTCCAGCAGCGCCGTGTTCGCGGGCGGGGTGTCATGGCGCATGGTCGCAGTCATTTGAGCAGATCGCGCACGCCCGCGATCAGGCCATCGGCGATCTTGCTGGTGTCGACGCTGTATTGCCCGCTGCGTATGGCCTCGATGAGGCCTTGCACGCGCGCCTGGTCGATGTCGCCGCTGGCGACAGGGGCCTCCTGGCCGCTGGCCGAGCGCGAGGCTTCGCTCAGCGTCACCGCCGCGCTGTCGGCCGCCGATGCGCTCCGGTCTGTTCCAGAGGCGGAGGACGCACGGCCGCGTTCGCCGGCCAAAACGGCTGCCGGGCTGGTCGGGGACGTGGGGTTGTTGATGAGCGGCGAAATGGCCAAGTTGTTCTCCTCAGGGCGCGCCGGCTATCGGGCGCGCCGGACATGCATCGAATCGGTCGCGTACCCTGGTTAACGGCAAGCATGATGACAGTTTTAGGGCGGTCTCGAAAATTTTCTACAACCCGACCTCCACCACCCCGGCGCCGCGCACGATGCCGCTGACGATCTGGCCCGACGGCGTGCGCACGGAAATGGTGCTTCCGGGTGCCCCTTCTTCCAGGGCTGTGGCGCCTTCGCGGCTGACCGTGAAACCCTCGCCTTGCACGGTCAGTTTCACCAGCGCCCCCCGCGCGACGGTTTGCGCGCTGCGCAGTGCGCCCGCACGCAGGGGCTGGCCGGCGGCGATGCGCTGGCGCGCGCTGCGGCCTTCGAGCTGCTTTTCATCGAGCACGGCGTCGCCCGGCAGCGCCAGCAAATCGCCTTCGCGCCACACATAGGCCTGGGGCGTGATGAGCTCGCCCACGCCCAGCGTCTGCGCGGCGACCGGATAGCGGCCCGCCACGCTCGCCCTGACCCTGACGTAGATCGACCAGCGCTGGGGCGCCACGCAGCGCACGCCCAGCGTCATGTCCGGGCGCAGGCGGAACCGGTCGGGCTTGTCCAGCGACAGTTCGCTGCACGCGGCCCGGTTGCCCAGCGCCACCGGTGCGATCGCCAGACTCAGCGTGCCGGGCAGGCTGGCGGCTTCCTGGCGCAGCAGCGCTTCCACCAGCGCGGGGATGCGGGGGTCCGCACCCGCACCCGCACCCGCGGCCTGCGCCGCGCCACCGGCGACCGCCAGCGCCCAGCCGCAGGCCAGGGTCAATCCCAGCCAGACCGGCGCGGTGCGGCGCCAGAACCCGCGAGGGTCGCGCTTCATCGTCATCAGAACACCGACGCGTCGCTGAACGAGTCCGGCCGGTGCGACCAGGCCCCGGCCTGCAAGTGGGCACGGATGCGGCCCACCGCCTGGGTGCGCAACTGGCACACCCGCCCCTCGC
>JASGEH010000001.1:0-11844 GCA_047606565.1 Comamonas sp. | reverse complement strand
GGGCGTGCTCGCGCGCCAGGCGCAGGATTTCGCCCGCGTATTCCTCGTTCTCGGCCAGCCAGTCGGTGTCGACGATGCGGCCCGTTTCGCGCCGCAGCAGCACATGCAGGCGCGCGGCGATGGCCAGACGGTCGGCGGCGCTGACCAGGCGGTGGGAAGAAGCCATGAAGGGCGAAAGCATCAGGAGCGCGAAAGAAACGGTTCCCCCGTCTGTCTGCACGACTCGTGCCAAGGCCACCCGACCGATCCGCCCACCCCGACGCGCACCAGACGCATGCACCGCCCCATCAGGGTTAGTCCTAGGCACCACGGCTGTGCACGGCGCCTAAAATTCGGTTACTCGGGCGGATCATGAGCTTATAACAAAGCTGTGATACCGCAACACGAGGGTTAGAGGAGACATCGCCAACAAGAAAAGTCAGCAAGCGCCCATTCCAAATACAAGGCGCGCCTCCCCTCCAAGCACCACGGCATTGCCCTGGTGCTTTTTTATCGCCGGGCCCAGGCCACGAGGCTGGACCGAGGGGGCCGATCAATCCTGCCGCGCAGCCGGCGTCAGTTCGATGTCGGCGACCTTGCGCGGCACGCCGATGGGCGGGCCACCCCGGCCCTGGCGCACGGCGGCGATGTCCTGCTCGCTCGGGTACTGGCCCAGCAGCACGTAGTCGAACACCCGGCGCACGATGGGCGCGGCCACCTCGGCGCCCCAGCCGGCGTTCTCGACGATCGCCGCCACCACCACGCGGGGCTCCTGCGCCGGCGCGAAGGCCAGGTACAGGCCATGGTCGCGCTGGCGCTCGGCGAGCCGGCGCGCGTCGTACTTGTCCTTTTGCCCGATGGTGACGGCCTGCGCGGTGCCAGTCTTGCCGCCAGAGGTGTAGCCGGCGCCGGCGAACACCGCGCGGCTGGTGCCGGCGGTGACCACGCTGACCATGCCGTCGAGCACGACCTGGATGTTCTGCGGCTGGTAGCCCAGGTTCAGCGGCGCACCCGGGTCGATCGGCCGCGGCTGCGCGTCGTGCGGGCCGCGCAGGGCCTTGCCGAGATGCGGCGGGTAGTGCAGGCCGCGATTGGCCACGGTCGCCATCGCGTTGGCGACTTGCAGCATGGTGAAGTTGTTGTAGCCCTGTCCGATGCCCAGCGAAATGGTTTCGCCGGCGTACCAGCGGCGCTGCTCGGGCCTGCGGTAGGTGTTGCGCTTCCACTCGGTGCTGGGCAGGATGCCGCGCGCCTCGCCCGGCAGGTCGATGCCAGTGATCTGGCCAAAGCCCAGCGGCTTCATGAAATCGTGGATGGCATCGACCCCCATGTCGTTGGCCAGCGAATAGAAATAGACATTGCTGGAGCGCTGGATGGCGCGCCGCATGTCCACCGCGCCGGCTGCCTCGTGGCTGCGGAAGGTGTGGCCGGCGAAGGTCCACGAGCCGGTGTCATTGATGACCAGGCTGGGGCTGCGCTTGCCGGTCTCCAGCGCAGCCAGCGCCATGAAGGGCTTGTAGGTCGAGCCCGGCGGGTAGGTACCGCGCAGCGCCCGGTTGAACAGCGGCCGGTCGATCGACCCGTTGAGCGCCTGCCAGTTCTCCTGGTCGATGCCGTCGACGAACAGGTTGGGGTCGAAGCTGGGCTTGCTGACCATGGCCAGGATCTCGCCGTTGCGCGGGTCGATCGCCACCAGCGCGCCGCGCCGGTCGCCATACAGGTCCTCGACCATCTTCTGCAGCTTGATATCGAGCGACAGGATGACGTCGTCACCCGAAACCGCCGGCGTGGTCGAGAGCGTGCGCTCGGCGCGGCCGCTGGCCGAGGTCTCGACCCGCTCGATGCCAGTGGTACCGTGCAACTGGCGCTCGTAGTGCTGCTCGATGCCAAGCTTGCCGATGGACTCGGTGCCGCGGTAGTTGCCGGCGTCGTCCGAGTCCTCGATGCGCTCCTTCTCGGCTTCGTTGATGCGGCCGATGTAACCCAGCACGTGGCCGCCCAGTTCGCCATAGGGATAGGTGCGGAACAGTCGCGAGGTGATCTCGACACCGGGGAAGCGGTAGTTCTGCGCGGCAAAGCGCGCGGCCTCGTCCTCGCTGAGACGGGTCTTGAGCGGCAGCGGAGCGAAGCTGCGCGACTCGGCGCGCAGTTGGCGAAAGCGCCGCAGGTCGCGCGGCGAGATCGCCACGATCTGCCCGATGCCCGCCAGCGTGGCCTCCAGGTCCGGCACCTTGGAGGGCGTCACCTCCAGCGCGTAGGTGGCTTCGCTGGCGGCCAGCACCACGCCGTTGCGGTCCAGGATGCGGCCCCGGTTGGGCACCACAGGCAGTATCGAAGTGCGGTTGCGCTCGGCGCGCGCGTCCAGCGTGTCGTGGCGCGCGACCTGCAGCACCAGCAGGCGGCCGACCAGCAGGCCGAAGCCCAGGATGACGATGAGCACGGCCACCCACACACGCCGGTGGAAGCGGTGCAGGTCGACATCGAGGTTCTTGAGTTCGGCCATGGCGTGCGGCGTACGTGGCTAGATCGGGCGGCTGTCGTCCTGGTCGGGCGCGCGGCGCTGCGGCGCCAGCAGCAGCCAGCTCGCCAGCGGCCACAGGAGCGCCTGGAACACCGGCGCCCACAGGATCTCCCAGCCCGGGAATACGCCGCCGCCGGCCAGGCCCGTCAGCAGCAGCGTCAGCTGCGCGGCCAGGAACAGCGGCAGCACGTGCAGGGCCTGCTGCAGCGCGCTGTACCACAGCAGGCGCCGGCGCAGCACCATGGCAAAGAACACCAGCAGCGCATAAGCCAACGCGTGCTGGCCGAACAGCCCCCCCTGATGGACGTCCGTCGCCAGCCCCAGCACGAAGGCGGCCACCATGCCCAGCCGTGCCGGGTGCTGCACGGCCCAGAACATCAGCACCAGCGCCAGCACGTCAGGCACCCAGGGCGTACGCCCGACCGGGATCAGGGTGACCAGCAAGGCCAGCGACAGGGTCAGCCAGATGAACCACCCCTTCACGGGCAGCAACAGCGCTTGCTTGGTTTGCGAGGGATACATGACAGCCCGTAAGAACGTGTTCAGTCGCGCGGCGTCAAGGCGACGCCGCCGCGCGGCCGGCAGAAGCGGGAGCCCCGACGGCGGCAGGCGCATCCGCGGCAGCAGGCGTGGTGGGCGCTGCGGCGGCGTCCCTGGGCCGGGTCAGCGGCGTCAGCACCATCACGTGCCGCAGCCCCTGGATGTGGGCCTGCGCGCGCGCATGGATGCGCATGAAGGCGGAGTCGGCACGGCGGTCGACCTGCACCACCTCGGCCACCGGCAAGCCGGCGGGATAAACGCCATCGACCCCGCTGGTGACCAGCATGTCGCCGGCCTGGACATCGGCATCGTTTTGCACGTAGCGCAGCGTCAGCCCGCCCGCCTCGAACAGATCGGGCTCGCCATAGGCGATGGCGCGCGCCCCCGAGCGCAAATTGGCCACCGGGATCACCATGTCCTGGTCGATCACCAGCGCCACCTCGCTGGTGAAGGGGTAGACGCGCGTGACCTGGCCCAGCACGCCGTAGGCGTCCATCACCGGCGAACCCGGCTCGATGCCCTGCAACCGGCCCTTGTCCAGGGTGATACCACGCGCGTAGACGTTCTCGGTCTCGTACAGCACCTCGGCGGCACGCGTCTGCGTGGTCAGGCGCTCGCGCAGGCCCAGCAACTCGCGCAGGCTGGCGTTCTCCGCCTGCAGTGCCTCGGTCTGGGCGGCGCGCAAGGTCTGCGCCATCAGTCGTCGCTCGGCCTGCGCCTGCGCCGCTCGGGCTTCGTCGAGCGAGCGCACGTAGGCCGTGGCCCCCTGCAGCGCACGCACCGGCTTGAGCACCGCTTCCTCCAGCGGATACAGCGCCGCCGCCAGCGCCGCGCGCACCGGCGCGGTCACGCCAAAACGCGCGTCAGCCACCATCAGGAAGACCGACAGCGCCGCGCAGACCAGCAACCGCACCGCGGCGGGCGTTTCCTGCTTGAACAGCGAGGGCGAGCGGCGGTCCAATGTACTCAGCGGCATGTCATGCCCTTAGAAGAGCTGTCCTCGCATCCCGCCGACGCAGGCCAACGGGCCGGATCAGTAGTCCGACGTGAAGATGCTGCCCAGGCGGTCGACCCGTTCGAGCGCCATGCCGCAGCCCTTGACCACGCACAGCAGCGGGTCCTCGGCCACCAGCACCGGCAGGCCGGTTTCCTCGGCCAGCAGGCGGTCGAGGTCGCGCAGCAGCGCGCCGCCGCCGGTCAGCATCATGCCGCGCTCGGCGATGTCGGCGCCCAGCTCGGGCGGGGTCTGCTCGAGCGCGTTCTTGACCGCCGAGACGATCTGGTTGATCGGGTCGGTCAGCGCCTCCAGCACCTCGTTGCTGCTGATGGTGAAGCTGCGCGGCACGCCCTCGGAGAGGTTGCGGCCCTTGACTTCCAGCTCCTTGACCTCGCTGCCCGGGAAGGCCGAGCCGATGCTCTTCTTGATCAGTTCAGCCGTCGGCTCGCCGATCAGCATGCCGTAGTTGCGGCGGATGTAGTTGATGATGGCCTCGTCGAACTTGTCGCCGCCCACCCGCACCGAGCCCTTGTAGACCATGCCGCCCAGCGAGATCACGCCCACTTCCGTGGTGCCGCCGCCGATGTCGACCACCATCGAGCCCGAGGCCTCCGAGACCGGCAGGCCGGCGCCGATGGCCGCGGCCATGGGCTCCTCGATCAGGTAGACCGAGGTGGCGCCGGCGGCTTCGGCCGCGTCCTTGATGGCGCGGCGCTCGACCTGGGTAGAGCCGCAGGGCACGCAGATGATGATGCGCGGGCTGGGCGAGAACAGCGTGCGCGGGTGCACCATCTTGATGAACTGCTTGATCATCTGCTCGGTGATGACGAAGTCGGCGATCACGCCGTCCTTCATCGGGCGGATCGCTTCGATATTGCCCGGCACCTTGCCCAGCATGGCCTTGGCCTCGCCGCCAACGGCCTGGATGACCTTCTTGCCGTGCGGCCCGCCCTCGTGGCGAATGGCGACCACCGAAGGTTCGTCCAGCACAATGCCCTTGCCACGGGCGTAGATCAGCGTGTTCGCGGTTCCCAGGTCGATGGCGAGATCGGTCGAGAAATACCGGCGGATGGAACCAAACATAAGAATCTGTTTTTCAAGGAGAGGAACGCGCGCTGGCACCGTCGCCCGCGCGTCCTGGAAAATTCATGTCGAGGAGCCGTGCGGCCCGTCGTCGGGTTGGACCCGCGCACATGCCGATCCACCCTGGAGCTGCGGCGCTCGCGCCGAAGGCGGGATAATACTCCATTGCCTGCGCACAACTGCCGCCATTTCGGCCGTTAAAGCAGGCTAATGGGCGGCTTTTCGGGCGCTTAACCTGCCTTTGCCACGGCGCCCCGCGCCGCCGCCTCAGAACTCCCTTTTCGCCATTGGTTCCCCCTATGTCCCTTTCCGCGCAAGACATCACCCGCATCGCCCGGCTGGCGAAGCTGGGCCTGCAGCCCGACCAGCAGGAACGCCTGCGCGGCCAGCTCAACGACTTCTTCGGCATCGTCGAACGCATGCAGGCCGTGGACACCAGCGGCGTCGAGCCGCTGGCCCACCCGATCTCGGCGATCGAGGACGTCGCGCTGCGCCTGCGCGAGGACGCCGCCCGCGAACCCGACGACCGCGCCGCCAACCAGCGCAGCGCGCCGGCCGTGGAAAACGGCCTGTTCCTGGTCCCCAAGGTCATCGAATAAGCCGCCCGACGGGCCCGCACGCACTCCCCGAATCAGCATGACAGAACTGCACCACATGACGGCCGCCGAGCTGGCCGCCGCGCTCCAGCGCAAACAGGTTTCCGCCGTCGAGGCCGCGCGCCACTTCCTGGCGCGCGCCGAACGGCACACCGACCTGGGCGCTTTCCTGGCCACCGACCCCGAGGCCACGCTGGCCCAGGCCCGCGCCGCCGACGCCCGCATCGCCGCCGGCACCGCCGGCGCGCTCGAAGGCGTGCCGATCGCCCACAAGGACGTCTTCGTCACGCGCGACTTCCCAACCACGGCCGGCTCGCGCATGCTCGAAGGCTACCGCTCGCCCTTCGACGCCACCGTGGTTGCCAAGCTGGCCGGGGCCGGCGCGGTGACGCTGGGCAAGCTCAACTGCGACGAGTTCGCCATGGGCTCGGCCAACCAGAACTCGGCCTACGGCCCCGCGCGCAACCCCTGGGACCGCACGCGCGTGCCCGGCGGCTCCTCGGGCGGCAGCGCCGTCGCCGTGGCCGCGCGGCTGGCCCCGGCGGCCACCGGCACCGACACCGGCGGCTCGATCCGCCAGCCGGCGGCCTTCTGCGGCATCACCGGCATCAAGCCCACCTACGGCCGCGCCTCGCGCTACGGCATGGTCGCCTTCGCCTCCAGCCTGGACCAGGCCGGCCCGATGGCGCGCACCGCCGAGGACTGCGCGCTGCTGCTGTCGCAGCTCTGCGGCCCCGACCCGGACCGCGACTCGACCTCGCTCGACCGCCCGGCCGAGGACTACACGCGCGCCCTGGCGCAGCCGCTCGACGGCCTGCGCATCGGCCTGCCGCGCGAGTTCTTCGGCGACGGCCTGGCGGCCGACGTGCGCGCGGCCATCGACGCCGCGCTCAAGACCTATCAATCGCTCGGCGCCACGCTGGTCGAGATCAGCCTGCCGCGCACCGAGATGGCCATCCCGGTCTATTACGTGATCGCGCCGGCGGAGGCCTCGTCCAACCTCAGCCGCTTCGACGGCGTCAAGTTCGGCCACCGCGCGCGCGACTACGCCGACCTCGAATCGATGTACCAGAACACCCGCGCCGAAGGCTTCGGCGACGAGGTCAAGCGCCGCATCATGATCGGCACCTACGTGCTCTCGCATGGCTACTACGACGCCTACTACCTGCAGGCCCAAAAGATCCGCCGCCTGATCGCCGACGACTTCCAGCAGGCCTTCACGCAATGCGACGTGATCGCCGGCCCGGTGGCGCCCACCGTGGCCTGGACGGCCGGCGCCCACGCCGACCCGCTGGCCGACTACCTGGCCGACATCTACACCCTGCCCGCCTCGCTCGCCGGCCTGCCCGGGCTGAGCCTGCCGGCCGGTTTCGCGGACTCGGCAGACGGGGCCGGCATGCCGGTGGGCCTGCAGCTCATCGGCAACTACTTCCAGGAAGGCCGGCTGCTGCAGGCCGCGCACCGCTTCCAGCAAGCCACCGATTTCCACGCCCGCCGCCCGGAGGGCATCTGACCATGAGCCAAACCCAACAAGCCAAGCTAGTGCGGGGCTACGAAGTCGTGATCGGCTTCGAGACCCACGCCCAGCTCTCCACCGCCTCCAAGATCTTCAGCCGCGCGCCCACCGCCTTCGGCGCCGAGCCCAACACCCAGGCCTGCGCGGTCGATCTGGCGCTGCCCGGCACGCTGCCGGTGATGAACCGGGGCGCGGTCGAGCGCGCCATCAAGCTCGGCCTGGCGCTGGGCAGCACGATTGCGCCGCGCAGCATCTTCGCGCGCAAGAACTACTTCTACCCCGACCTGCCCAAGGGCTACCAGATCAGCCAGTTCGAGATTCCCGTGGTGCAGGGCGGCGAGGTCTCCTTCCTGCTCGGCGACGAGAAGAAGACCGTGCGCCTGGTGCGTGCCCACCTGGAGGAAGACGCCGGCAAGTCGCTGCACGAGGACTTCATCGGCCAGTCCGGCATCGACCTCAACCGTGCCGGCACGCCGCTGCTGGAGATCGTGACCGAGCCCGACATGCGCTCCACCGAGGAAGCCGTGGCCTACGCCCGCGAGCTGCACAAGATCGTCACCTGGATCGGCATCTGCGACGGCAACATGCAGGAGGGCTCGTTCCGCTGCGACGCCAACGTCTCGGTGCGCAAGCCCGGGCAGCCGCTGGGCACCCGGCGCGAGATCAAGAACCTCAACAGCTTCAAGTTCATGCAGCAGGCGATCGACTTCGAGATCCGCTGGCAGATCGAGCAGATCGAGGACGGCCACGCGATCCAGCAGGCCACGGTGCTGTTCGACCCCGACAGCGGCGAGACCCGCGCCATGCGCACCAAGGAAGACGCCGCCGACTACCGCTACTTCCCCGACCCGGACCTGCCGCCGCTGGTGATCGCCCCCGAGTGGGTCGAGCGCGTGCGCGCCGGCATGCCCGAGCTGCCACGCGCCATGGCCGCGCGCTTCGTGGCCGACCATGGCCTGCCCGAGTACGACGCCGCCACCCTCACCCAAAGCCAGGCCATGGCCGCCTACTTCGAGGCCGCCGCCCGCGCCTGCGGCCAGCCCAAGCTGGTGAGCAACTGGGTGATGGGCGAAATCTCGCGCCGCCTCAACCAGCAGGACATCGGCATCGAGGCCGCGCCCGTCGCGCCCGTGCAACTGGCCGCGCTGATCGGCCGCATCCACGACGGCACCATCTCCAACAACGCCGCCCGCCAGGTCTTCGAGGCGCTGTGGAACGGCGAGGGTGCCGAGGTCGATGCCCTGATCGAGGCCAAAGGCCTCAAGCAGATGAACGACAGCGGCGCGCTGGAGAAGATCGTCGACGAGGTGCTGGCGGCCAACGCCAAGTCGGTCGAGGAATTCCGCGCCGGCAAGGAAAAGGCCTTCAACGCGCTGGTCGGCCAGGTCATGAAGGCCAGCCGCGGCAAGGCCAACCCGGCGCAGGTCAACGACGTGCTGCGCGCGCGGCTCGGCGGCTAGAAAACGCAGAACATTTCGCAGATCAACCGCCGCCCCGCCGCCTCAGCTCATGATCGAACGCTACTACCGCGAGCTGCTGGGCTACTTCTCCCGGCGCGCCGGCGGTTCCGAGCACGCCGCCGACATCGTGCAGGAGGCCTACTCGCGCGTGATCGCGGTGCAGCAGTCGGGCCGCACATCCGCCACGCGATGCGCGCCTGCCGCGCCGCCCGCCAGCACGCCGCCGATGCCGGCGCGGCACCTCACCCCGACTGAAGGAGCCCCTTCGCCCTTACCGCCACCGTGGACTTTTGATGCGGTCCGGCCACCTTACTTATAGTCATCCTCCGGCCATCCAGCCGACATCCTTTCCGAGGAAATCCCCCATGCGCCAAGACATGCCACGTTCCCTGACCACCCTCGCCCTGGCCGCCGCGCTGGCGCTCGGCCTCGCGGCCTGCGCCCAGCAGCCGGCCCGCACGGCCAGTGCCGCCCCGGCCACGACGACGGCCGCCGCCGCGCCCGCATCGGCCCCGGCTGCGCCCGTTGCTGATGCCCGCGTGATCCGCCGCGAACTGGCCCACGGCGTCTACGAAATCGTCTACAGCCCGGTCACCGACGCGATCTATGTGGCCACGACGCAGTCCATCACCGGCGTCAAGGGCGGCGTGATCTACAAGCTCGATCCGCGCACCCTCGAGGTCACCGGCCAGACCCACACCGACCTCAAGGATTTCGGCCTCACCACCAACCCGTCCGGCGACACGCTCTACGTCACCAACAGCATCTCCAGCGGCATCAGCGCCGTCGACGTCAAGAGTGGCGAAGTCAAGGCGCGCCTGAAATTCAACGACCTCAACCCCGACAAGACGCCGCTGGGCCCGCGCCAGGTCATCTACAACGCCGCCAACGACACGCTCTACGTCGGCGGCGTGGGCAACCCCGGCGTGATCTGGGTGGTCGATGCCAAGACGCTCAAGCTCAAGACCCGCATCACCAACGCCGGCAAATGGGTGACCGGCCTGCTGATCGACCCGGCCACCAAGCGCCTGTACGCGGCCAACGGCAGCGGCGAAGTGCTGGTCATCGACACCGTCAGCAACAAGATCCGCGCGCGCTGGACGCCCGGCGACGGCAAGGAGTACCTGCTGCTCAACTTCGCGCACGACCCCAAGACGCACCGCCTGTTCGTCACCGACCACTCGCAGGGCAAGACCACCCTGGTCTTCGACGACCGCACCGGCAAGGTCATCGACCGCCTGCCGGTGGGCGACTCTCTGGGCATCAAGCTCAACCCCGTGCGCAACGAGCTCTACATCACCCGGCGCGACGCCGGCAAGCTGCTGGTGCTCGACGCCACCAGCTACGCCGTCAAGAAGTCCTACGATCTGCCGCCCAACCCCAACAGCCTGCTGCTGTCGGCCGACGGCCAGGTGCTCTACGCCACCGTCAAGGTCGGCTTCAACAAGGACTACTCCACGCCCAGCCCCGACAGCGTGGTGCGCATCGCGCTGGATTGATCCAACGCAAGCGGCCCGGGAACCGGGCCGCTTGCGGCGCGCGGGCACGCCAACCTGGCGTGAACGAAGGGCAGCCTGGCGATAAGCTACGCGCCTTCTTCCCCCCGGACATCGGCCACCCGTGAGCCCACCCACCGCCCCCATTCCACCTGCCCCACCCTCCGCACCTTCGTGGCCGGCCCTGGCCGCCCTTGGCCTCGACCGCGCCACCGTCTGGCACGGCCTGCGGCTGGCCCTGGCGGCGTGGCTGGCGTTCTGCGCGGCCACCGCACTCGGGCTGCCCAACGCCTTCTGGGCGGCGATGCCGGTGTGGGTGGTGGCGCAGAACACGCGCGGCCTGCTGATCGAGCGCGGCCTCTGGCGCCTGGTGGGCACCATGGTGGGTGCGGCGGCGGGCTTCGCCCTGCTGGCGACACTGCCGCACACGCCCCTGCTGCTGGCGGCGCTGACGCTGTGGGTCGGCCTGTGCGCGGCCGGCACGCACCTGATCCGCGGTGTCCTGTCCTATGGCGCGATGCTGGCCGGCATGACCGCGGCCGTGGTCATCCTGCCCGCCCTGCTGATGCCCGAGCACGCCACCGCGCTGGCGCTCTCGCGCGTGGCCTGCACACTCATCGGCGTGGTCACCGTCACCGGAGTCACGGGCCTGTTCACCCCATCCGCCCCGCGTGCGGCCTTCCAAGACGAGCTGGCGCGCACCGCGCACAACATCGCCCGCCTGGACGCGCCGCCCAGCCCCGCGCGCGAAGCCGAGCAACTGGCCGCGTTGACCCGGCTCGACGCCAGCCTGCCGCTGATGCTGGCCGGCACCCTGCTGCACGGCCCCAGGCTGCGCGCGCGGGTCGAGACGGTGCTGCAGGCGGCGCTGGCCGCGCTGGCGGCCTGGCATGTGCTGGCCCTGCGCCCTTGCGGCACAGCCCACGAACGCCCCCACGGCCGTGACGATCACGACGGCGATCACGGCAGCGATCCGGTGCGCCAGCAGCTGCGGCAGGCCAATGCACTGCTGCTCGACACCCGGCGCATCCTGCAGCCGACCCCAATCACCGATGAGGTCGACGCGCGCAGACCGGCGCCGCTGCCGCTCTACCGCGACTGGACGCGGGCCCGCCAGGCCGGCCTGCTGGCAGGTGCTGCGACCCTGGCGGCGGCGGCGCTGGGCCTGCTGTGGCCCGGCCCAGAGGGCGAGCTGGCCGCGCTCGGGGTCTGTATTTTTTCGATGGTGCTGGGCTCTCTGCCCATGCCGCACTTGGTCGCCCCCAAGATGCTGGCCGGCATCTGCGTGGGCGTGGCACTGGCCACCGCCTACCGCTTCCTGGTCCAGCCCCACGCCAGCGGCGGCTGGTTGCCGCTGGCGGCCACGCTGGCGCCCTTCCTGATCGTCGGCGGCCTGGCCCGCGCCAGCCGCCGAACCTGGATCGCTCTGCCCGCACTCGACGCCAACATGTGCTTCATGCTCGCCAGCCAGGCTGGCATGCCACCGGCCGGCGCGGCGGCCATCGTCCACGGCAGCCTGGCTCTGGCGCTGGCCGCCGGCGCCGTCACCCTCGGCGCGCTGGTGGCCCAGGACCGGCCGCTGCGCCACGCGCTGGAGGCCCGGGCGCGCCTGCGCTCGGCCTGGCGCGCGCTGCTGGCCACCCCGGCTGGCAGCAG